>JBOFGF010000282.1:0-7619 GCA_051649005.1 Thermoguttaceae bacterium
GTCATTTGGGAATTAGTGTATATTCCCCAAATTAAATGGGAAAAATTCGTAGAAAACATGTACAAATTATACTATTCCGGCTCGTTCATTTGGATAATACTTTGTACTGTGATATTTTGTGCGATCCCCTTTTGTGCCGGTCTCGTCATTTCCATCTTTTTTCGCAGTAGAATTATTTCCATTGTTCTCACGGCGGCACTGAGTGGTGCTTTGTATGTGTGGTTTGCTTTGATGTTTTGGTATATGTCATTTAATTTTTTTATTACAGGTCCTTTGATTGGGGGACTGGAAAGTTTTGGTTATGAAGTCTTTTGGACGACAATTCCGATTTTGGCGGGAATGGTTCTGGCATCGCGGCTTCGTGCGGCGGACTGGATGCGGGGCCGAAGTTTGTGGCGTTCCAAATATCCAGTCGTAACTTGTCTCGTTTTACCTTTTCTCATTATTTGTACAATTATTCCGTTTTACAGAATTTACACGGTTTCCGTCGTCGATCTTGGTTATCGCGTCGAAAAACCACAGCTTCTCGAAACTCCACTGCCTCCGTGGTCAGACGTTCAGTTCATATACGAAACAGAGGCAATTGCCTATTTGAAAACGCACGAACCGATGTATAAAAATGACAAAATCAATGAATTTGCCGCGATATTTGAAGTCATACGAAACAGGGCACAAACTCATAATCAGGATACGAGCCAATTTTGGTGGGAATCTCAAGAATACTGGTGGCTTTCCAGAATAGGTGACGTTTGTGACAGAATCAAGTCAGCCATGCCGCGAATTGAAAAACCAAACGACACTCGAAAAAAACACGAAAAATGGAACGATCAGATTGATCTCGAAAAGGTCGATTCTCAGTATTTGAAAGACGGCATCGCTTTATTAGAATCACTTGAAACAAATTGGATTCCAGAACGAAAATCAATTGAAAATCTTTATTATTTTGAACGCCGACTCGTGAAATTCGGTTTGCCTAAATTACCTGAAACAGATAAACTTGCTGAAAGTGATAAACAAACTAAAAATAACATGAACAGGGGGGAATCTGAATCTGTTTATCGCACAATGTTTTCGGCGTTTTGGTGGATGCCCTGGGAGCGAGAACGGACACTTCGTCTAATTGATTCAGTCTTTCAATCGGCCTCGTCTTTTGCTGATCGAATGGAGACAATTATGAATGGCAAAAAAAACGGTGATAAAAATGGCGATAAAAACGGCGATGAAAATGGTGATAAAAAAGAATCTGCGGAGACTTTTTTGGAATTGTGGAACGACGCACTGCAAGTGGATGCACGATTACAGCGGGAATTCTCTGTTTTTACCGGACATTTGAGCATGACGACAGGATTTTCGGGCGGGTCGTATCTTTTAGGTCGAATTTTTCGTCAGTCTTTGAATCGACGAGCGTGTATTATTTCACTGGCATTGATGTTGTACAAAAAAGAGCATGGACATTTGCCGGCGAGTTTGGACGAATTGGTGACATCGGGGATTTTGACGCAATTGCCGCGTATTCCGATTTCGGAAATTCCGTTTATTTACAAACCGAATCCCGATGGATCGGAATCGGAATTTGGTGCTCATGTTCCAGGAACGCCGTATTTGCGAATGAGATTTTCGGAAAAGACGATGCCGGTGAACGAAACATATCGCGTTTTCGATTTGAATTTTTAGGCAGTTTTTAGGCAGTTTTTGGGCAGTTTTTGGGCAGTTTTAGGCAGTTTTGGGAATGAACTTAGAATTTTCGCAGAATTCACTGGCATCCGTTTCGGCGAATCTAAGATGCCGACTGATTGGCGAAAACATTGTGGACAAAAACATCGTCTCTGCGCAAAAAAAGCTGTCTGAAGTCTAATCGCAGTGAGTGGGACTCTAATTCGTTTACAAAAGGGGACTTGCATTCCTTTATTCGGTTGACAGCCGAGGGGGAAAACGAATTTGCGACTGGCTTCAGACAGCGTGGATCGATATTTTTTGTCAGCAGTTTCTTTGAAACCGGTTTTAGGTTTTAGGTTTTAGTGTGATAATGTATCGAGTAAATTACGAAATTCAGGAATTTCTCCTTCGACATATTGGAACCACTTTTCGGGATGCCAAATTTCAATGCACACGGCGGCCCCGACGACCATGACTTCTTTTTTCGGCTCGATTCCTAAAAATTCACGAAAACCTTCGGGAATTAAGAGTCGGGATCGTTCTGCCAGTTGCACCTCTCGATGTCGAGTGGATAAAAGTCGGCCCAATACTTGAAGTTGCGGCATTTTTTGTTCAAGGTCGCCGAGTTTCAATCGTTGTTGCACCAGATCGACTCGGGCATCCAATTTCGTCTTCCAAATGTCTTCTTTCCAAAGCGACAAACAACCGGGCCGCTCTTTTGCGATTACACAGCGACCATTTTCGGGCTGAAAAACCTCTTCAAACTCTCCTGGAAGTGTAAGTCGAAAGCGGTCATCGAGCTTTCGGCTAAATTCTCCAAGAAGAAAAATAGTATCAGAGGAATCGGAGGACACTGTCGCCTCTTTTCAAAAGTGATTTGGACAATCGACTTGTAGGAAAATCGCGTCGTGGGACGATTCCCCACAAAAAAATTAAAACAAAATCATTTTTGGGCACGTTTCCCACAAAAGAGAGTCTATCACTTTTTCCGTTTGGTACAATAGACCCCCAGTAAAAAAATTAAAAAAAATTAAAAAATTTCAATTTATTTTTTTTTACTGGCGATCAGTCGCGCCGCATAAATAGAACGTGGGTGCAAAACGTCGCATTTTACAAGATGATTTCAGTCTCGAATCCGAGTTCGAACAAAGACGATTTCAAATCGTCAAAGGTTTCCGCCAGAAGAGTTTGAATCGCTTTTGATTCGGTTTGAAATTGCACACGAACCTTTTGACCGTGAAATTCGGTAAAAATACCGAGGCTTCCAAGTCCTTCGAGATGGATTTTGAGTCGGACTGTATTTTTTGAGGACGCGGCGTTCATGGCATCGGTGATTCGCTGCACGAATCGAACACGGTCCCACTGCATTTCAATTGCTGTTTCGGGAATTTGGTTTGAATTTTTTGCTTTTTGGAGCGATGAATCACCCTGATTTATGGGAGAAACTTGTTGTGCCGAATTGCTTTGATCAGGCGAAGATTCACGGATTTCCGCATTTGTGCGCCGCTTTTTGTCCACTTGGACTTGCTCGCTCATTTTTCCTTTTTGCTTGTTTTCCTCAGATTCCATTTTATTTGGCTCATCTTTGACCAAATGAGCAGGGACATCAATAAATTGTACTTTTTCTGCTTCATTTTTAGTTTCGGGTGAGATTTTTCGCCGCGCAGCGTGCAATGATTCAATCATTTCTGGCCCAAAAAACGAGATACGAGATTTGTTTTTTATTTTTTTCGCCGATTTGTTTGGAACATCACTGCTTTCGTCTTCGTCTTTTTCCGAGTTTTCGGAGTCCTCATAAGAATCATGAAATCTTCCCGCAGTAGAAAAGACGGTGAAAGCAGCCGCACTTTTTGGAATCGCGGACGGTATTTGCAGCATCATGTGCGACTGTCCTCCGTCAATTATTGCTCCCTGTGACATTACCGCCGAATTTCCAGACAACATGGCAGGATTCTGAACATTTTGCGATGGAGCAACCACAATATGTTGCCCGAAATTGGATGCTTCCAAAATTCCAGATGCCGATGCCATTTCATTTACCGATGCACTGGAATTTGTCATAAATGGTGAAATTGACGCACCATTAGTAAGTGGAGTGAAATTGTTTTCGTCCGAAAAATCACGCGATTTGTCAGACAGATTTCGCATCATCGACCGATTTTCACCGCGTTCATCAGTCAATACTTTATTTTGGGTTCGACGATCTGTCTGACTCTGGTATTCTTCGCGCAATTCATTTTGCCGCTGCTCCTGCTGCGTCTGGGATTTGCGATCCGTCCTCCTCATTTCACTCGATTTCGTTGTTGATTCTTGCTTCTCATCTGCCTTTTGAGATTTTATATCAAGTTCCACCTTGTTCTGGAGTGACTGATTTTGCTTTCCTGTGAGCGAATCCCGAAACGCTCCAATGAAAGCATTTTGGAGTTTTTCTCGATAAACTTGTTTGCTCCCATTCATCTCGATAGAAGAAAGTTGTTCGGCAATCGGATACGTCGCAGTGAGATCGACAGACATTGTGAAAATCGGAGTTAAACTTTTTTATCGATGTTTTGAATTTGGTTCTCTCGCAATTTGGTGGGGGAATGAAACGTCTGTTTTTATCGATGTTTTGGAGAACTTCAACACTTTTTGTTGGTCTCTGCATTTGCCCAATTCGGGATTTAGTAGAAACGGATGTCCACGCCAACAACGCGCCTCTTTTGAACAACGTCCCTCTTTTTAATTAAGGATGCCCGAATTATGCGGGACTTTTACATGAATAAACGAAATCAAGCAATCACAATCGAACATAATTCTAAATTCAGAGGACAACCGCGCCGGGAGCAGAACGCGTCGCAAAAATTGATGGAATGATTCCTGTCCTTTTTTGGTATTCGGACGACATTTTAGCTGATATTTCATCGAATTTGTCCGATTCGATGAGTGAAACGGTGCATCCTCCGAAACCGCCTCCAGTCATTCGAGAGCCATATATTCCTGGCACGTCCATCGCCAAATCAGCCAGAAGATCAATTTCGGGACAAGTAATTTCAAAGTCGTCTCGCATCGAAATATGACTTTCCCGCATCAACAAACCGCATTTTTTCCAATTTTTTTGCCGCAGATTCGTCGCCATCGAAACAGTGCGGTCATTTTCTGTGATGATATGACGAGCACGGCGAAAACAAATTTCGCCATCAGATTCAGTGGCAAATCGCTCTTTTTTGGCTTCGAGATTTTGTATTGTTGATTCTCGAAGCGTCGAAATATCGAGTAATTTTGCCGCTTTATAACATTGTGCTCTTCGAGTCGGATACTCGCTTCCTGTGAGTTTGTGTTTCACATTGCTGTTAATAATCATCACGGAAACAGTTGGATCATCTAGTGGAACCATTTCGGGATATTGACTGCGGCAATCAAGAAGCATCGCATGTCCCTCCAATGCAAGTGCCGATATGAATTGGTCCATAATTCCACATGGCATTTTAGCAAATTGATGTTCTGCTTGCTGACACAAAAGAGGCTTTTGATACGACTCGTATTTTTTGCCAGTTATCACTTCCAGCAATGTCGCCACTGCCACTTCGAGTGATGCACTGCTCGAAAGTCCGCCGCCGAGTGGCACATTCGATTTTATGACAGCAGAAAATTGAGGAATGTCGACATCCGCGCCGGCATTTTCACACAATTGATTCAATCCGAGTTGCACGACTCCCTGCACATAATTAGACCAAACGACTGGTTCGACTGGTTTTGCTTTTCCATTTAGCAAAATTGTCGCCGATTCACCCATGTTGACACTATAAAAAATCGCACGAGAATCGTTTGTTGCACCATTTGTATCACTTGTATCACTTGATTTGTTGGGACCAGCAGCAATTACAGTGAATCGTTCAATTGCCATCGGAAACACAAATCCCTCATTGTAGTCGGTGTGTTCTCCGATCAAATTCACGCGGCCAGGTGCGGCGACGATCCATTTTGGAGCATTTCCAAATCTGGCCAAATACTCCTGTTTTGTCGATTCGATAAGTTGCTGAAACTGCGTCATTGGTCAAAAATGAAAAATGAAAAATGAAAAATGAAAAATATAAAATGAAAAACAGTATTTGTCGCCACAACATTTTGTGGCATTTTAGATAGCAAAACACAAAAAAATAAAATTCCGTAAAAACATGCCGTCTCCATTTTTTGTTGTTTTGTCCTTTAATAAGAAACTGGAGATGTGCCAGAACGTGGAAATGATTGCATTGTTGGATTTCCAATATCGACTGGTCGATATCCGTCAATGACCGGCATTGAAAAGAGAGAAGGAGGAAAAGTAGCTTCTTGGTTAAAAATGGGAGAGCCGAGATTTATAATCATCTTGCCCTCAGAACCTTGACATTGCACTTCGACGCGGCGGGCAAATCGCACTCCAGTCACCGGGTCATAAACATGATCGCTCGAAATTGCTTGTGCCAGCAATTCATTTTGCGGCGAAAAGACTTCTTGCCGAAGAATCCAGCCCATTTTGCCATCTACGACGGTTCTTTTGATGAATTGACCGGCGGGAGTTTGGCGGCGTGTGATGATAGCCCAATTGCCATCTTCGGCTGGAAAAGGGCCTTCGTGAAATTCGTCCGGCTTAAATTCAATAATACCGAGTGCTTCAATCACCCAGTCGGGTTCGATTGGCATGACTGCTCGCATCGGACTCTGCGCAAATTGATCATGCCGACAAAAATAGATTTCTTTTTCTGGCAAACGTCGCACCCAGAGCCAAAAAAGAGTATCATTGCTCCCAAAATCTATTTCCTGACCTGAAAGAGTCGTAGCTCCTCCGTGAATACGAAGTCGTTTGGGACGTTCGAATGCGAGTCTAACACGCACCGGCCATGAAACGCCGGGGACCAAAATCGTCGCATTTTCGGAATTGAGACTCCGAATTGACATGCTATTTTGATTGATTGCCGCCGTCAATTCAGCGAGAGTGGGGGTCTGCGATGTGAGAAGCGGCGGAGCTTTCACTGTATTCGTTTTGAAAGCATTTCGCCAAGATTCACAGCCACAAAAACAGAACAAAAGCAAAAAGAAAATACAAAGAAGCCGGGGACGACGTGTACTCACAGAGTCTCCGGGTAATTTGCTAATTGCATTACTGGTAATAAAATTCATGGCAAATTCATTTATAAAGCAATTCAGCGAGTTGATTTTGAATATTTTCCAGCCGTTCATCATCTGGCATGATGACTGGAATTTGATAAAGTGCATTTTCTTTGATGGCATATACAACCAACATTTTTTGCCCTGTTTCATCCTGATCTTCTCGTTCAAATCGAAGAACACGGCGGCGAATGAGCAAAAGAGCGACGACATATCGCATGTCCGATTTTTCTGATTCGAGAGCAAGTTCTTCAAACAGTTGGAAGAGGACTTCGTTTGGTGCCAGTTTGGACTTTTTTTCAACAATATTCGGAACTTGTGTTTTCCACCATCCTAAATAGTTGTCATTTGGCGGCCCAGTCCACGCTTCTTCGGAAAAGTCGAGTCTTTTCAAAATAGACGGAGTTTCTTCGAGTACTGAGAAGAAAAAATCTCCCGGCAACATTTCGCGTCCAGTGACACCACAAATTCGTGTCGGTTTCGGAATATCGATCATGTGGGAAGATTAACCAAATTTCTCAAATATAGCAAGATCGATTTTTTTGAAGACAAAAGACTAACTAATTTGTATAGAAATTGAAAATAATCATCAAAAAATGTCGTGTTTTTGGAATTTTTCTTTGGGATGAAAGCATTAGACTTGTTCGACCACTCCCGAAGAAACTCGTCATTGTACACAAAAAATCGATTTTTGATAAAACGAGGAAATTTTTTTATGGAAATTGATAAGGAGCCGTGTAAAAGAATAACATTTGTAAGTTATGGCATCCAATATGTCATTGATTCCAATATGTCATCGACTCCAATGAGTCATTGATTGATAGTAATTGCAGTACAAT
>JBOFGF010000283.1:0-27049 GCA_051649005.1 Thermoguttaceae bacterium
ACTGCTTTCTTCACAGCTTTTTTCGGCATAGTTCCATCTCCTGAAAAAAATGATGAACGAGGCAAATCGCCTCATTCCAAAAAAATAGGAGCCAAACGAGAGACTCACAATGAATTACTCGCTCGACACTCCCACACAAATATGCCATCGAAAACGAAAAAAATAGTTGCATCTCATTCGACTCAGCTCAGCAATCTATTTGTGTTACAAAAGATTGTTTTAAAGAGAAGAAAAATCAGCACTTCCTTTCGACGTTCCGTTTGGTCCAATCAACATGTTCGTCGTGCATATTCATCCGTCATTTCGACAATAACAAATGAAACGAGTGTCAAAAAGTTTGACCAGTTCCTCTGATCAACTCTTCAAACAACGCATTTGTCTTATCACCGAATCAGTGTATACACAACAATCGTCCTGAATGATTTAACAGATTACACAATTTTGAAAAACATTCAAGAGTAGTTGTGCGCTTTTTGTAAATTTTTTTGAAAATTTTTGAAAATTTTTTTGTGTCCGCTCATTTTGTTTTCCAAATATGACATAAATTCACCATAAATGTGGTAATTAAATGGAGATGTAGATCGAAACAAATAATAGTAACATAAAAAAATAGTCTGCGTTAATTTTTGGTTTTATCGCACATTTAGGCTTTCGGTCAAAACTTTCGGCCAAAATAAAAAACATTATCGTATCCATAATAAGTGCGATACAAAACTTATTGCCGATTGCCTTTCACAAAAACAAGGCCGACTGTACAAAAAATGTATCCGTTCACGGAGATAGTTTATTTTTTCATAAATTTCCATAAAAACTGCTAAAATTGGATTGCCATGAAAGGGCGCAACAAAAGTTGCACCGGTTTATATCATCGCCGGTGATAAATTGCTTGTTTTTTAATCACCACAGATCACGGAGGACTCAGAGAAGCGGGAACAAATCCTCCGTGAACCCTGCGCCTCCGTGAGAGAAAAAAATTCGTACTGTCCAATAGGAGCATGAAATGGCATTTCCGAACGCCGTCGGCGTTCGGGAACGAATTCCGATGCCAAACAAAACCGGCGGCTCGCCTAACAACCGCCGACTTACGCCGACGGCTCGCCAAAACAAAACCGCCGACTTACGCCGACGGCTCGCCACAATTTTATTACGACGCACAGTGTCGAATGTCATCACAGTGCCCCGCTGTTCATCTAAGAGGGGGCATTGCCATCAGAGGTAATTGTAATAGAATTAAACGAAGTCTTTTTGGTCTATTTTGTTCACTATTTCGATATTTGTGTGATGTCCGATCTCGTTCCACCCGATGTGGCGATTCGTCTTCTTAAAGAAGGAAATTCCCGATTCGTGGCGGGCAGACGAAGCCATCCTCATGAATTTCTGACTCGTGCTTATGAAACGGCCCTTTTAGGTCAGAAACCTCGTGCGGTGATTCTTTCTTGTAGTGATTCGCGTGTTCCACTGGAGATAATTTTTGATCAGGGACTTGGTGATCTTTTTGTGATTCGCGTCGCTGGAAATGTATGTGGACCATCGGAATTGGCATCAATTGAATTTGCGATCAAAACAACAGGCGTGCAATTGTGTGTGATTCTCGGTCATTCCCAGTGCGGTGCGGTTTCAGCGGCGTGGAAATCGGAAAGACATGGCGATAATATCGACAATTTAATCACGGCCATTGAACCTGCCGTTTTGCGAGTCGGTGAACTTATTGAAAAACATATCGATTTTTTGAAAGGTGACTTTTTAGACACTTGCTGCCGCGAAAATGTATTTGTACAAATTGAATCGCTCTTCGAACAGAGTCCAGTTATTCGGGAAGCCGTTCGTGGTGGACAGGTTCAGGTCGTCGGAGCTTTTTACAATATCGAGTGGGGAGAGGTCACATTTTTAGAGTCACCAGCAGACCACGAAAAATACTTGCACGATATTTTATCAGAGGAGAAAGAGTCGCAGGCATCACCGATGTCCGACTAAATGAATAGTAACACTAAACGAAAAAAAATTATAAACTTAGAAAATTCATGCGAACAATAAACATCATCGACGACTGGGCCAAATTGCGACTTCCGAGCGAAATTCTCTCGATATTGAAGCAGGCGAAGTCGGTCCGTTTTCCGAAAGACCGCGATGAAATTTTGTCGGCAGCAATGGGGGACTCCGATGCCGATGTCTATGAAGTCGTTTACGACATTCCAGAAAAGGGGCCGGTTTTAGAATCCACTGTTACTCGTTGCAAAAATGGTTTGGCCATAAATTACGCCGATCCAGAAATGCGACGAAGGGACCCTGATTGTCTTGTGGTCGGCGACGCTCTTCCGACTGATAAATGCTCGTTCATCGAACGATTTCAAAAGCCTTTTGATTCGATGCGGACAGAAACATTCGACTGGCTCAAAAAGCAAGATTTGAGTGTTATTGCCTTCATTTTAGGTGGTAATGATCCAGACAGTGGAAAAGGAGCAATTCTGATTTGTCCGTCGAACGCCTCATTTTTTCTCGGCACACTCGCCGATCTACAAGGAATGCTCCCACCAGATAAAATTCCGCGAAACTTTTTGGTTCACGCGATGATTTATTTGGCACCGCCATTTCGACACACTCATTTCGATGGCAAACAAGTCGTCGTTCATAATCGCACGGAAGATATTCACGAAGTATTTGCGTACAATTTATATCCAGGCCCGAGTGCGAAAAAAGGGGTTTATGGCGTTTTACTAAATATGGGAGAATCGGAGGACCGTGTTACTTTGCACGGTTCGACAGTGCAGGTGGTGACTCCGTATGACAACATAACAACATTCATGCACGAAGGCGCAAGTGGTTCTGGCAAAAGTGAAATGCTCGAATATGTTCATCGACAAGAAGATGGTCGTATTCGGATCGGTAAAAACACACTCACCGGCGAAGAACGGCGATTGACGCTGAATCAGACGTGTACATTGTATCCAGTCACCGATGATATGGCGATGTGTTTGAATGCGTCCGATCATTATCTGGGCGGGAAAGGCGAAAGTGGATATTTGACGGTGCATGATGCGGAAAAAGCATGGTTTGTGCGAGTCGATCACATCACACAATATGGAACGGACCCGCATTTGGAATCACTAACCATTCATCCATCAGAACCGCTTTTGTTTCTCAATATCAATGCCGTCCCGCGTTCGACGTGTCTGATTTGGGATCACATTGAAGATTTACCTGGCAAACGATGTCCGAATCCCCGCGTCATTTTGCCACGTCACTTGATTCCAGATGTCGTGAATAAACCGGTCAATGTGATGATTCGCAATTTCGGTTTGCGAACACCTCCCTGCACGAAAGAAAAACCGTCTTATGGAATTGCCGGTTATTTGCATTTATTGCCCCCTGCTTTGGCGTGGTTGTGGCGACTCGTTGCTCCGCGTGGATATGCAAATCCAAGTATCGTTTCCGCCGAAGGACTTTCAAGTGAAGGAGTTGGCTCTTACTGGCCTTTTGCGACCGGATGTATGGTCGATCACGCGAATTTGCTGCTGCGACAAATTCGGAACACGCCACTCGTTCGATATACATTAACTCCGAATCAACACGTCGGTGCGTGGAAAGTCAGTTTCATGCCACAGTGGATCGCCAGAGAGTATTTGGGACGGCGTGGAATGGCGAAATTTCCGGTTGAACGATTGCAAGTTTCTAGGTGTCCGCTTCTCGGTTATACACTCAAGTCGATGTTGATTGAAGGTGTTACTCTTCCCACTTGGCTTTTGCGAGTCGAAGAGCAAGCCGAAGTGCGATGCGAAGGATATGATGCGGGCGCGAAAGAATTGAATGAATTTTTCTGCTTGGAACTCCAAAATTATATGAAGTCGAATCTCGATCCTCTCGGACGACGCATCATTGATTGCTGTCTTTCCGGCGGCTCGGTTTTGGATTATGAAGAATTTTTGCCGGGAGTGGACGGATTGTCGCAATAAGGAATTATCGGATTCCACGAAACTAAATTACTATTTTGAAAAACTGCCATGATTTACTGTGCAATTCCGCTTTTGATTGTTTTTTCTCTTTGTTATGCGGCAACACGACACGAAGACATGAATCGTATTGTTCCACATGCAATCCGATTCGGCGGCTGGCTCGCTTTCTTCCTCATCTTAGCACTTATGCTGATGGAAGTTTTTTATCGAGTAATGCACACCTAATTGTATCTGTTCAGTGATTCGAATCCATTCACGGTTTCAGCTTTTTTGCAGTGTTACTGAATCCCGCTGGCTATTTTATTGCGCCCTTTCAGGGCTTTATTTTTGTGGTGTGAACGCAGTCCCACGGCGATAATCGCTCGCGTTTCCAACTCCAGATGTCCAGTATTCTGTTGACAGAAAAGTCATTTTCGTGTACGATATGTTAGTTCTAACAAACATTCTGGCACTGACATGATTTTTACAAATGGACATCATAACAACCTATCGAAACCAAATAGTATGTGGCGATTGTGTCAGAACCATGCGGAAATTGCCGGATTCTTCCGTCGATTTAGTTGTCACCTCGCCGCCATACAATCTGAAAAATTCGACTGGAAATGGAATGAAAGAATGTACGACAAGTGGAAAATGGGCCGGTGCTGCTCTGCAAAACGGATACTCGCATCACAACGATTGTATGCCGCACGATGAATATGTAAGTTGGCAAAAAAGCTGTCTTTCAGAAATGTTTCGGTTGATAAAATCTGACGGAGCCATTTTCTATAATCACAAATGGCGAGTGCAAGATGGACTTTTGCAAGACCGCCAAGATATTGTTGGCGAGTTTCCAGTGCGGCAAATTATTATTTGGCGAAGAAAAGGTGGTATCAATTTCAATCCGGGCTATTTTTTGCCGACTTATGAAGTCATTTATCTCATTGCGAAACCTAAATTTAAGCTCGTTCCAAAAGCAAACGCTTACGGCGACATTTGGGAATTTACACAGGAGATGAAAAATGGGCATCCCGCTCCGTTTCCAGTCGCCTTGATTGACCGCATAATAAGCTCGACATCGGCGCAGCTCGTTTTGGACCCGTTTGTTGGAAGTGGTACGACGGCAATTGCTGCGATGGGACAAAATCGGGATTTTATCGGCATTGAATTGTCGCCGGAATACTGTAAAATGGCGGAAGAACGAATCGCTAAATTTCAAAAACATGGCAATCCGAATCAGAAAAAACAACATTCGTTGTTCTAAAATATAAATGAAACTCTACACAAAAGAAAATCTGATAACGGAGCTAAAGAAAATCGCCACAATGGGATGGATCAAAAACGCCAGGCATCGAAATTCTGGTGGCATTGGTAATACGCTTGAGGATTTATTAGGCATTGAAGAAAACAATTTGCCGATTCCAAATGCCGCCGAATGGGAGTTGAAAACGCAACGCTTGAATACGAGTTCACTTACCACTCTTTTTCATAGCGAACCCTCGCCGCGGGCGATCAAATTTGTTCCACGAATTATGTTACTCAAATATGGCTGGCAACACAAAGAAGCGGGCAAACGCTATTCCGACAACGAAATGAGTTTCCGTCAAACTATTCACGGAAATTCCGCCAGTGATCGCGGCTTTATTGTGAAAATCGACAGAACAAATCGCAAAGTATTGATTTCATTCGATTACATGCTTGTTTCACCAAAACATTTCAACTGGCTCCACTCAATTGAAAAACAAGTTGGTGTATCAGAGTTAAATCCGCAGCCGTATTGGGGTTTTGATGATTTGGCAAACAAAGCAGGCACAAAATTACTGAACTGTTTTTATGTTCAAGCGGAATCGAAAAAAGAAAAGGGAATAGAATACTTCCAATACAGTAAAATCACTATGTTGCAACGATTTTCATTCGACGGTTTTTTGAAAGAATTGGAAACGGGCAACATTTTGGTTGATTTTGACGCACGGACAGGGCACAATCACGGCACGAAATTCCGAATGAGGCAGAACTGTTTGCCGAATCTATATAAAAAAGTAACTAAGATTCTTTGATTCCCGATGTTTCCGTCGCCGCATATAATGTCGGTTGCTTCGCTTTTGTGGTAATTTTGTTAAATTTCGCCTGTTTTCACGAAACAACCGCTTTCTGTGAAGGCGGGCGAAATTCTATTTTTTGCCCATTCGATATGTGTTCAAAAGAGCTTGGTCTGATTGACCAAATTGTTCGAGCATTTCTGATTCGACGACAAACACGATGACCGATTGATTGCCCGCCTCGTCTGTGAGAAGATGATAAATCCATCGAAGTTTCAGATCATCAACGATGCCATCAATCTGAACGAGATAGTCTTTATAACCAAATCGATTTTCGATTTCTTCAGAGGAAACAATCCGTCCAAAGCTCTTTCCGAGACCTGTTTCGAGTTCGGATGCAAATTTTTTGATCGATGACATTGTTTTTACATCGACCTTTCCCATGTCGGCGATGTTGCACTGTGCGACTAATTCGCCTCGATATAATTTTCGTAAAATTGTCGTCTGAGCATCGTCTTGGAATACATACCAGTCCCGATCATGTGAAAATCGCCATGGACCTTTTCCGCCGTCATATTTGAGCTTCAAAACGGAGTCGCTCGGATTCAAATCAATCGAGCTGAGTAACTCGTCTGTCAGTTGTTCAGGTGTGGAAGTTGGCGAAATTTTTACTTGGAGTCTCGCCACCAAATTGAGAGCGGGACCGACGTGTCCGACGGAGCGGTCTTCTTCAATCAACAGACCGAGCCAGTTGATGCGAGATGTACTCAGATCGAATTGATATTTTGCTTTGACGGTCATTTCTGTCGCAGCTCCAAGATAAATTCCACTGACATCGCCAATGATTTCGACCATCGCCATATTGTCGGCCACTGCTGTTAATATGGCATCGACATTACTTTCAACAATAGCATCCACTGAAAGAAAAGAACGCAGAACACTGTCAGATATTTTCCACGTTTCGCCGATTTTCACGCTTTTTCCCGGAAGAAGTCTGTCGAGCGTCAATGTATTTCCGGGCAAATCTTCAATTAAAAGAAGTTGTTCGCCTCGAAGCGCACCTTTTGGAGAAAAGAGAGTCACTTTTTCCTTGTCGAGCACACATACAATAGTCTGCAATTTTTCGTCGAGTTCTGGAGTTTTGACATCTTGCCCAAATTTCATTTTTGCTTTTGCCAAATTGTACTGACGGAGAGATGCCAAATTGCTTCCTGATTCCGAAAATTGCTGAATCCGTTCCTCATATCGAAAACCAGCGACGACTTCCATTTTTTCCGAGACCGATTTGAGGTCGGCATCGGTTTGTTTTAGATCGCCTTTGACTTCGAGAAGTGTTTCAACCAAATCGCATGAACCGACTTTGCGACTACTTTTGAGCAGATATGCTTTTCCCGAAAATGTTTCTTTTGCGGCTGGTTTATCGAGTGCGATGGTCTCACTGCTCTCTTCAAGCATTTCTTTCAAGTTTTTCGTATCAATTGATGCCGGTGGAATAGATGCCGCCGGAGTTGTTGCAGGGCGATTGACGACCACTTTTTCGGACAATTTTGTGGCATCTGCGATATTGGCAGTTTTAGGTTTCGCTTCAGCAACATCGTTTTCGACATTTTCTTTGGCGGTCGATTTTGTTTCTTTTTCTGCTGAAGAAATAGAATTTTCCTGTGTTTCGACGACGGCCTCCTTTTTTTTGCCCCAGATTACACCACGTCCCGACGACGCATCTTGTGCCATTTTTACTGGAGCATCGACTTTTTCTTCGATGTCATCATTATCGATGCCGTGTACTTCTTCGATGGCAGCCCACTCGACCTGTTCGGAATCTTCTGCCGTTTTCTCTGATGCAAATGAATTCCACGTTCCGCTCAGAGCAAGACAAATAGCAAAAGAGATCAAAATGAGAAACCATTTAGCAGACGCAAAATAAGGCATTTTAACTATCTCCTCCAACTCTTCAAAATAGGCAGAAATCCAACAACAAAGCCGATGTTCCTTATTTACATCGACGAATCGCCCTGTCAATCTTTGACGGAAATAGCGAAAATATCGATTTTACTTGTTATGTCGAATCGTATTTTTTTCTTTTTGATCGTAAATTTTTTGTATGCGTTCATGTTTATCGAGCCTCCGGCGCGGCGAGCCGCCAACGTAAGTTGGCGGGTTTATTCGGCGGGTTTATTGTTCTCGAACACCGGAGGTGTTCAATAATGGTTTTCACCATAATTGAATCCCGACAGGATTCGGAAATGCAATTTCATGGCAATCAAATTTTAGCGAAAAAAGTTTGATTTAATGCCGGTGCTCACGCACCGGCTCGAAACGCACCGGCTCAATAAACCAAACCCGTGAACTCATGCTATTTTTTCTTTTTTCGCCCACTTGCTTTTTTCCAACTTGAATACTTTTTATAAAAATACAAAAAAATACTCAAGAAAAGTGGTAAACTTTAACGATTATATGAATACAGAGGATTTTGACGGGAATTTTGCATTTGTTTTCATTTTCGTTTTTTTTGAGATATACATGAGCACATCGACACCACATTCTTCTCGGAGCGAATCTATTTTTAGCAGCAGGGACAGACGTGCGTCTGATTTGCGTCCAACGACACATGCTTCAATCAATCGAACTCCTCCTAGTTGGTTCGAGGGAAACAATTCGGCAATTTTTTCCAATAGTGAGATCGGCGAAATAGAACGGCGAGTTGCAGCAGAAGAAGATATTGATCGAGAATTTCGCGTCGGTTCCTCAAATCTGCGTGGTTTCAAGACGGATGTTCATTCGAATTCGTCAGATCGGAGTTTTTCATTAGGACAACGACAAGAGGAAATTGACCATCGTGAAAATCAGCTAAATGCACGAATGGCGCAGTTTGAAACACTCGTTCGAAACACCAAATTGTCTCTCCAGAGTAAAATGGAGGAAGTGGCAGAGCGTGAAAAAGCACTGGAAGAAGCGGAAATATACATCCAATCTCGCCAGCGCGAACTCGAAGTGTGGATAAATCAAGAAAAACAGAGCATCGAAGGTCTCAAACAGGATATTCATGATCGAAAAGACGAAGTGGAAGATCGGCTGGTTCGCCGTGAACGTGAATTGCTCGAATTAGCAGAACAGCGAGACCAAGAAAGAGCTATGCAAGTCGAAGCTTATCGAGAACAACTTGAATCCAAACTAATCGAATATAAATCCGATTATCAAACTCGATATGAAAAAAAATGTGAGGAAATCGAAGCAGAATTTGTGCGAAGACTGGCGGCGGAAAAGGTACACTTTGAAACCCAGCAGCGCAAAATTGAGGAACATTTTGATAGCAGAGTACGACAGCTTGATCAAGACGTGGAAACGACAAAAGCAGACCTGACTGCTCGTCTCGAAACACGATTGGAGGAATTAGAGAAACAATTTGAGTCACGAAAAAAAGAAATAGAAGATCATGCAGAACGTCGTGTCAAACAGATGAGCGACGAATTTAGTCAGAAAAAAGGGGAGTTGGAGAGCCGCTTTGAACGCCGCGAAGAACAAAATCGCAAACGAGAATTACTCCTTGTTCAGGCCGAAGACGATTGGAATCGACGGCGTGAATCATTCGAATCTCAGTGGAATGAATTTGAGGTGATGCGGAAAACGAAAACCGAAGAATTGACCAGACGAGAGCAGAAAGTGGAAAGCAGAGACATCGAACTTGTCGAGTTTGAATCGAGACTCAAAAAGAAAGAGATGGAACAAATGGCTTTGGATGAAACGCTTAAATCTCGAGAAGTTCAGGTTTCAATCGAATCGCAAAAATATGCGAAATTGCAAAAAATGGAAATCGAGATAATTGAATCACAGTCGGAATCAGGTCGGATGCGTGAATCACTGGTGCGTGAAAGGCACCAAATGCAAAAGATGATTGAAGCAGAGCGAAAACGTCTCCATGAATCGCAGGAATTGGCAATGCGACGCCTCGAAGATGAAAGGCAGGACCTCGCTCAGCAAAATCGACGCGTCGAACAGATGCGTTTGGCTCTCGACAGATCACGCGAAGAACTCGGTCGAATGCACCGCGAAACACTCGAAATTCGATTGGCCACTGAAGAAATTTGGCTCAGACTCGCTGGTGATGGTGCTCCACAAGAACTCAAAGATTCCATTGCCACTGTTCGTTCACGACTTTCCGACCAGTATCAGGAAGCCGTTTCAAGACTCGATGTGCAAAAAATAGAACTGAAGGAGACGCGAGAACAAATGCTCAAACAACACGAACAACTTCTTGCACGGCGCAATGAACTTGATCAGTGGATTGTAAAAAGCGAATCGATTTATGCGGATCGTGAACGTATTCTACTCGAAAAAGAACGCGAATTAGAGCGGCGTGAATCGGAAGTCGAAACACTTTCAAGACGCACTCACCTTGAACGCGATGAAATGGAGAACGAGGTATTGCTCCTCAAATCGGAACTTGCCGGAGTTTTGCGGTCCGCATGATGAAAATTTCAACAGCAAACCAAAGTAGCTGTTTATTCCATCAAACAAAGCGAAGAAAGCAGTTATTTCCGAATGAGCAGTTGTTTCCGAACGACCTGATGTGTGGCACTTGGTCCGAATTATGTTTGCACGCACCAGATGCCCCTGTTGACTTTTAACGCATTATTCGACACAATAATATGAAGTGAAGGTGAACGATGTCTTTTCAACATATTTCATTTGGTCGGAGACGATGTGGTGATGAATCACATAAAAATGCACAATTCGGTTGTTTTGTTTTTTGGGACATTATTTTTGGTTGGATGTCTTTTCGCAGCATCTCCATCTAAAAATGGGATTTTGTGTGATGCACAGTCCCAAGATGGTCGAATCAAAGCGACTTTGGAGTATTCGCCGGTTCCATGTCGGCTTTCTGACACAATTACTCTCCAAATAGATGTCGAACATGATCCGAATCTCGAAATTTTTTTCCCAGAATTTGGATCGGCAATCGGAAATTTAACGATTTTGGAGACATCTGAGGAAATTGTCAATGCGACCACGAAACGACTTGTTTTGAAGGGAAATCCGACTCACGGAGGCAAAACTCCCATTTGGCCGATTGTAATCACTGCGACAGATCGGCGCGGAGATGCGGATCAAAATCGACTTTCGCTTGTTTTACCATCCACTGAACTCGACATTCAGGCATCTGTCGCCCCAGAAAATGCCTCTCTCGACCAAATTACTACATCAAAAAAACTTTTTCATATTTACTCATTTGCCATCTGGTGGACTTTGGTGGGGACCATTTGTATATTTGGAGTGCTGTTTTTACTTTGGTATCTGCGACAAAAACAGACCAAAATTGAGCTTGATTCACAAATCAGACTTACTCCGCAAGAAATTGCAATGGAACGACTGGCCCAACTTTTCGCAAGTCGTCTGCATGAAATAGACATCAAAAAATTCTATATTGAATTGACCGGAATTGTGCGATGGTTTATTGAGCAGCAAACCCGTATTCGTGCCCCAGAATTGACGACGGAAGAATTTTTACATGAAATCGTGGGGAATGCTGGAAAACCACAGTCATTTTCCACCGAAATGAAAAATCGACTTCGACTCTTTCTCGAATCGGCTGATATGGTCAAATTCGCCAAGTTTCGCCCCACTCAAGAAGAAATACAAACAGGTTTCAATCGCGCAGGAGAATTCATTAGTGAATTTTCTGATGTAGTCGCACCGAATGGCATCGGTGAACAAAGCAATTGACAAAAACAGGGAACGATGTCTGCTCACAAGATTCCAAGATATACTGGAAATGGCACATAATTAGATGTTTAGTCAGCTTTTCACGAAAGCGTGTTAAACATCTAATTGATGACGATTCGCAGTATGTTTCGCAAAATCAATAACCAATACTCGGTGGATTCGGATTTAGAAAATCGCGGGGACCACGAGTGGTATATGTCTTGATTTGTTCCGGTGGTGTCGTGGTCAAATAACGAGGCGACGGCGGACACATCATATTATAAACTCGTGGAAAGCGTGGCTCATAACCAGGTTGATAATAACCGGGCGGAACTACAAGTGGACGCATTCCGAAATATGGAGTCTGAGTCGGAGCAAACGCCTGTCGAAAAGCTGGCCCAAATCCCTGTCCCGGCTGTGGGCACGGGCCCATTCCATGCATTTGACATGGTCCCTGTCCGGCGGGCGGACACTGCGGAGCCACGCCATAACTATAATGTTCGCGTTTAGTGCATCCGAATCGACATTCCACGCCGTGTATTTGGCAAACGACCGAGTGTCTTTTGCACGATGTGTCGTGACATGCGCCGCGTCCACTGCCATTACAAGTGGGCGAGCCAGCACTATCTGTGCAGACTTCCTGTGCGTTTGATATTAAAAAAGGCGCAGAAATCAGCAGTGCAAATAAAATCAGAATCAGAGTTGTCAACGAAGGACGTGTCATTCCTATTTTCTCCTAAATCGAGGAAAGCAATGAATTGGAAGAGTTGGCCCCGATGATACCACTCGTCTCATAAGTTTATCGGTGGAAAATTTCACTAAATTGATTCTTTTCAACATTTTAAGAGGTTTTTAGTAGATTGGATGTTTTTTTTTGCAATACACGGGTTTTGTGGCATCTATCAATCATTCTTTTTTCGCAAAATTTAAGGATCGGGATACTTGTACTATGAAACACATATACTGTAAAATGCAAAAAAGTGATGTTGTTTGACTGGGTACTACCAAAACAGCTTTTTTTTTGCTATACTGCACACCTGCATAAAACGATACTTTTGTTAGTGTCCTTTCAGAAATTTGCTTTGTTTTGCAAAACAATCGCTTTCTACGAAAGCGTGTTAAACATCTAATTGATGACGATTCAGAATATATTTTGGGGACTCCTCACAGCGACGAAACTCGATCAAAGCTACTTTCGTTTCGCACGGATTCAAGAGCCACTCGACTCGATTTTGCCGCTTTGTATCTTTCTTTTTTTCGCCTGCTTTTTCTGGCGAAGTTATCGAAAAGATGCAGCGCAATTGAGTCGTTCCAAACGATTTGTACTCGTTTCTCTCCGAATCATCGCTCTTTTTGCTCTTTTGCTCTATTTTTTGGAGCCGAGATGGGAGCATCTTGTTGGTTCTTCTCGTGTCGCCATAATGATCGACACCAGTGCAAGTATGGGGATTCGAGAAGATGAAATAAGTCGGCTTGATGAAGCCAAAAATTGGATGCAGACCAGTCGAATCATTGAACGTCTTTTAGAAAAACATGAAGTCGCCATCTATTCTTTCGACAAATCGGCAAAGTTATTAGAGAGTGCGCCGGAAAAAGATGCAAATAAAGAAATAGCAATAAATTCAAAAACGTCAAATGACTCGTCAAATAAAACGTCAAATGAAACACAAAATACAACCGATTTACTGCGTGTACTGACTCCTGATGGGGAAGAAACAGCACTCGGCGATTCACTGACAGAAATTTTGCAGCGAGAACGGTCTCTGCCACTTGCCGGAATCATTCTTCTTTCTGACGGATGCCGAAATTCGGGACAAGAAATTTCCAGCGCACTAGAAACTGCGAAAAATCATCGGATTCCACTATTTCCAATAGGTTTTGGACAAACAATTTTGCCATTTAATGTGCGAATTGGGGCGGTTTTTGTGCCGGAGCGAATTTTTCCAAACGATCCATTCACACTAAAAGTGCCGGTCGAAATGGATGGGGGCGACAGTTCAGTTCCCGTTTCTGTCGAAGTCTGGCTCAATAATGGGACAGAAATGTCGCAGCATATTCCAATTCGACTCGAGCAAAAAGAAGTAATAATATCACCGGATGGAATTACGGAAACAGATTTCGAGCTGCGTCTGACTGAAGTCGGCAAACACAATTTGACGATCAAAATTATTCCGCCGCCAGAAGATCACTCCGCAGAAGATGATGAGTACAAAGCAGAAATCGAAGTAATTGACAGAAAAGATCGCATGTTGTTGTTCGCATCGACACCATCCCGAGATTATCAATTTCTGAGTTCGCAGATTCACAGGGACACTTCAATGACACTCGATGTCTTTCCCAGTTGGACGAAATTGAATACTTCCACATCTGGAATAAGTCCAGCGACCAACACGGAAAGTAACATTTCCCAAAATGCTGAAACAGTGCGTGATTCATTTCCGGCGACTCTCACTGACATGGCACAATATGATGTGGTGATTGCCATTGATCCGAATTGGCGTGAATTGGCAGAAGAACAGATCAATGTCCTCGAAAATTGGCTGGCAAGACAGGGAGGAGGCCTCATAATAATCGCTGGTTCATCACATCAGGGAGACATTGCTGGCTGGGTCTCTGAACCGAGTATGGAAAAAATCCGCACGATCTATCCAGTCGATTTCTTGGCCAGGCAATCGACTTTTGAGCATCGTTATCACGCCGACAAACAGCCATGGAAACTGAAATTCACCCGAGCAGGAGACGAATCTGACTTTTTGCGTCCATTTGACGACGTTTCCCAGTCGCGTCTTTTTTGGGGAAATTTCCCCGGTTTTTTCGGATTTTTTGCAGTAAAAGGAGTGAAACCGACTGCCACTCTTCTTGCTTCGTCGAGTTCGCCAGAGCTTCCAGGACGCGATGAGACGGGCGCACTATTTGTCGAGCAATTTTATGGAGCCGGTCGTGTTTTGTACATCGGAAGTGGCGAATTATGGCGACTGCGCCAATCGGACTTGCTGGCATTTGAAAAGGTTGTGACGCGCATGATTAGATTTGTATCACAGGGACGTCTGCATCAGGACTCAGATCGCGGCTCACTGCGAACGGACAAAACGAGATATCCAATTGGAACAATTGTTCCTATTCGAATAACTGCAAAAGACCCACAATTAACGCCTCTAATGGAACCGATTATACCAATCGAAGTCGAAACGCCATCTGGAAAACATCGCATAATCAATGCAACTCTTGATGCAAATGTTCCGGGTGTGTATCAGGGGCATGTCCCACTGAACGAAGAAGGTTCGTGGGTATTTTCAGTAAATCTTCCTGGAAAACTTTCGGGAACACATTCTGGAACACTTTCTGGAACAAAATCAGAAGACGATCTGCAATTGATGCGAACAGTTCAGGCACACATCAGTGACAAAGAGCGAGTGCATCCCAAAAGAGATGAGCCGATGTTACAAGAAATCGCTGCAAAAACGGGGGGAATTTATTATCCAGAAACGAGCAGTGCGGAATCGGTTCTCGATCTTCTTCCTATTCGTTCTCAGAGAGCGGTTCCTGACATGGGAGCCGAAGAACGAATGATGCAATTACTTCTCAGCGTTTTTTTGTTCAGCATTTTTCTCGAATGGACACTGCGCCGTCTGATGCGACTGGCATGAATGGTCTATTTGCTGATAAACCCAAATTATTTGTCGCCATTCACGAAATGTCCCTTTTTTAGCACGAAAACATACATTTTGGTGCAAACTTCTGTATAAATGGAACATGTCATTTTGTCAGTCGTTTGGTCAGTCATTTTGCCAGTCATTTTTTATACTTTTCTGAATGTTTTCTAAGTACCAACTCCCTTTTTTGGCCGCTTATTTTGCTGCATTTACCGGCGGTCTCGGCACAGGTCTTTTTAGCACACACTTGCTCCGCTTTTTGATTTATGATATTTGCACGTCATTCCAAGTAGGAAATGTAGCTTTTTGGTTTGGAACGGTTTTGGCCATTCCTCGTTTTGCTGGAATTTTTCGACTTTTCACCCCGGTTTTTATTGACTGGAGCGGACATAGAAAACGATTCTGCATCGTCGCACTAATCACAGCTCCGCTGATTGTCTCCGCAATTCCATTGTTGCTTCCAATGGCCGTGCATCTGTCTCAGGATGGATTCGCACCGACAATTTTGCTCTGGGGAATAATTGCTATTTGGAGTTTGTATAACCTCGTCCAATACATGGGAATAGTCGCCCTTTTTTCTTGGTTCGGAGATTTTGTACCAGAAGAAACGCGCGGACAATTTTTTGGACGGCGCGAAGCATGGTTTATTGCCGGACTCGCATCAGGTCTCATTTGCATGGGATTCTACTCCATTTATGTGATTGATCAACTTCCGAAAGATGTGCCGCGCTGGACTGGTTATCTCGCCCCAACTTATTGCAGTCTTGTCGCCCTCTTTTGCTCCGCCGGTGCTCTGATGGCGATTCCTGAAACTCCGTGGAAACGACGCACCGACTCGATTGGAATCAGATTATTGACTCTCCTGGCACCACTTTCTGACAAGCGATTCGCCGCATTCGTCTTTTTTGGATGCTGGGTTCAAATGAGTCAGGCTCTCACACAGGGAGCACAATCGAGTTTCAGCATCGCTTTTCTTGGAATTTCAATGGTCGTCAATCTTGCTTTGTCGAGCACGACACGAGTCGGTCAGTGGATGGTCGGTTCGACAACTGGCCGACTAACTGATTTTCTGGGAACATTGCCGATCATGATGACTTCACTTATTCTGGCGGCAAGTGGTTCTCTGTTCTATTATTTTGCAGAAAAAGAAACTTGGTGGCTTTTGTTTGGAGCCGCTCTCGTTTGGATTTTTTGGATCGGTGTGAACATTGGAATTACACGCACTATTGTCGATTTGTCCCCGAAACTTGACAATGCGCCTTATTTTGCGGTCTATTTCACCTTAAGTGCGATTTGTTTTGCCCTCTTTACTTGGATCGGTGGGGCAATTACACCAGTTGGCATGGAACGAACCAGCTTTTTATTGAGTTTTGAATTACGTCTTCTTTCTGTTCCACTTTTGTGGCTTATTTTCAGAAAGTGTCAAACAGCTCGATAAACATTATTTACTCCCATCATCTAAAACGACACCTTTTTTATATTCTTTTTTGGTGTCATTATTTTGTGTCATTTTTCGTACCATTTTTTCAGATACTTTTTTCGGATATTTTTTGGGAAATTTGCTTTGTTTTGTGAAACGACTGTTTTCTTCGCCGCACTTGTAATAGTTGGTGATAAACAGCAAATTGATGACTATGCGCAGTATATTTGTTATCAGAACTACATGTTAATTTTTATCAAAATGGCAACTTTGTAATTGCCACACACCACACTCTGATCCTTCTTTTTAAGTTGCTCCTTTCTTTTTTTGGTTAATTAGATAAAATATCTGTGGTGATTTGTGCGGATTGTCCACAATTTTGCAAAAGGCATACAATGCGAATATCTTCTATTGATTCAACCAACACAGAATCTCGCAGCGACAAACAAATAGATGAGTTGAAACAACAATTCCAGCTTTTTCGGGAAACCTTTGCTCGTCTCGAAAACGAAATCGGACGAATTGTTGTCGGACAATCTCGTGTGATTCGTGAAACACTGATTGCCCTCATTTCTGGTGGACACGTTTTGTTGGAAGGCGTTCCTGGACTCGGCAAAACACTTCTTGTTCGCACCCTCTCCGCCGTCATTGCAGGCAAATTTTCCCGCATTCAATTCACACCCGATTTGATGCCCGCCGATCTAACTGGCACGAATATTTTGAC
Organism: Thermoguttaceae bacterium; assembly: GCA_051649005.1. Lineage (GTDB taxonomy): Bacteria > Planctomycetota > Planctomycetia > Pirellulales > Thermoguttaceae > WRKP01. The sequence continues at coordinate 17,466 of JBOFGF010000283.1, forward strand.
TGAAGATGATTCTGGCCGACGACGTTTTGAGTTTCAGCGCGGCCCTCTTTTTGCGAACATCGTTTTGGCCGACGAAATCAATCGAGCCACTCCTAAAACACAGGCCGCCCTGCTCGAAGCAATGCAAGAACATTCGGTGACACACGCCGGAATTACTCATCCAATTTCAGAGCCGTTTTTCGTCTTGGCAACTCAAAATCCTCTGGAAATGGAGGGAACATATCCACTTCCAGAGGCGCAGATCGACCGTTTTTTCGGTAAAATTCTTGTTCCTTTTCCGTCACAAAAAGAGCTTCTGTCTATTTTGGAGCGAACGACCGGCGAACTAGAAGCGTCTGTTTCACCAGTTTGTACTTCGGCGGAAATCCTCGAAATGGGAAAACTGGCCCGACAAATTCATGTGACCGAAGAAGTGTCGAAAATGGCAGTGCGACTCTGTTTGGGAACGCATCCACACAGTGAATTGACGACATCGCTGGTCCAAAAGTATGTGAAATTTGGAGCAAGTCCACGAGGTGCTCAGTCGCTTTTATTGGGAGCCAAAATCAGCGCGATTTTGGACGAACGATTTCACGTTTCACGGGACGATCTTCATGAACTCGCCCCGATGGTTTTTCGGCATCGCATCATCCTCAATTTTGAAGGAGAAGCTGATCGTATTAATGCCGACGACATCATATTCGAATTGTGCCGATTAAAAGACTGAAAATTGAAACAATCGGAACATAATTTCACCGGCACAAAACTGAAAGACTGAACAAATCGCCGTCTATTTCATGTGACACTAATTCGGCATCTGGAATGGAGTCCAACAAAATTTCCGTTCCGAGTGTCTCCTTTTTAATATATTCTCCAAATGTTTCCACCATCGACAGAATTGATTTTGCCATTGTTTTGATGCCAATACAAATTTGGTCAGTGTAATTCAGCTTCATTTCTTTTCGACGATCTTGAATCATGCGGACAATCTCGCGTGCCTTTCCTTCGGCAATCAGATCATCTGTCAGTTCGGTCGAAAGAACTACTACACATGAGATGCCCTGTGCGGCGGTCCAACCAGACTTCGCTTGAAGTCGAATTTGCACATCTTCGCCGGTCAAAATCACATCCCCGCCTTCGCATTTCAACGTGATTTTGCCATCTTTCTCCATTTCAGCCATCAGTAAAGCACCATCGGCCTCCGAAAGCAGTTTTTTCACTTCTGGAAGCTGTTTGCCAAGTTTCGGCCCCAATTTTTTGAAGTCAGGGAGAACGGCAAAAGTTACATATTGATTGATCGCTGCGCGGTCGCTCAGTATTTCCACATTTTTGAGATTCAACTCGTCCTGAATAATCGGAACATTTTGGATGAAGTCGCCATTCCAAAAGATTTTTTCCGTCGCTTCATTTGTGAACAAAATTTTGATACTGGGAAGTGGTTGTCGCACCTTTTGTTTGGCAATCATTCTCGCCGATCTGCCGAGTGAGACAATTTCTCGAATCAATCCCATTTCCTTTGCCAATTTTTCATTGATCAGACCGACATCAGAAACGGGATAATCAGCTAAATGGACACTTTCGAGAAGTGGAGTTGTCGCTGATTCCGTCGATCCGTCCGATTTTGCCAATTCCGCCGATGTAATTTGATTTCCAAATGCGGCAGACGTTTCTTTTCGACTTGTGAGACGCTGCCAAATTGATTCAGCCACAAATGGTGTGAATGGAGCAATCAATTTTGTGAGAGTCACAAGACATTCATACAAAGTCCAATAAGCATCCCATTTTTTAGCATTTTTTTCATTCGTCCAAAATCGGTCACGAGAGCGACGCACATACCAATTTGACAGTGCATCAACAAATTGATTGATTTTGCCGCACGCAGCAAAATGGTCGAATGTGTCCATCGAATGAGTGACCGACTCGATAGTCCGATTTAACTCACTTAATATCCACTGATCGAGCTGTGGACGACTTTTGATGCTGCGATATGGAATCGGTGCTTTCGATGCCGAAGCCAAACAAAACGGATTCATTTGCCCCGAATCATTTTTTAGAACTTCGGGATGGACAAAATCAAGCGGATAAAAGCCGTCAATTTCGCTGTAAACTTCGTAAAATGAAACGACATTTAGAAGTCGTAACAAAAATTCCGGCATACTTTCTTTGATTGCCTGCTCGTTGTATCTAATTGCGGTCCATGGTGTCTGATTCGCATAAAAATACCAGCGAAGTGCATCGGCTCCATATTTCTCAAAAATTTCTGTCGGTTCTCGATAGTTTCGTTTGCTTTTTGACATTTTTTGCCCGTCTTCTCCGAGCATCAAACCGAGCACAATACAATTTTTATATGGATGTGGCCATGGAAATGGCAGGAGCTTTCCAGATGACTCTTCCACGCCGCCATATGGAGCTGAATTTCCATCGAAAATCATCGTGCTGATCGCCAAAAGACTATAAAACCAACCGCGAGTCTGATCAATTGCCTCACTGATGAAATCGGCTGGAAAATGTTTACGAAATTTTGTTACAGAACCATGTTGATATGGAAATCCCCACTGGGCAAATGGCATCGCCCCAGAATCATACCAACAATCAATCACTTCAGTGACTCGCTTCATTCGTTTTCCAGGTGCAAAAGGAGAGTCATAAGTGACTGCGTCGATATACGGTTTATGCACTTTCAGATCGTCGCATAAATTTGGCTGTGCTTCTTTCGCCTTGGTCCAGACTTCAGTCCCATGAATGCCGGGTTTTTTCAGTAATTCTTGATAAGAACCGATTGCTTCGGCTTTTCCGGTCTCTTCACAAACCCAGACTGGGAGCGGAGTTCCCCAGTATCGTTCACGAGAAAGTGCCCAATCTACATTCGACTCCAAAAAGTTACCAAAACGTCCATTTTTGATATGTTCAGGAAACCAGTTAATTTTCTGATTATTTTCGAGCATCGCCTCTTTGAACTGTGTTGTCCGAATAAACCAGCTTTTTCTCGGATATTGAATTAGTGGGTCTTCGTCACTGCGCCAACAGAATGGATAATCATGCAAATACTGTTCTTGATGAAACAAAAGACTTTTCGCACGAACATCTCGAATAATATCTTTGTCTGCTTCTTTGACCCATCTGCCTTCATACGTCGGAGCTTCGTTGCTGAATTTGCCATCAGGTTTCACGCAGCAAATGAGTTCCGGCCCATCCCCATCGACAAATCGGGATGATTCTCGTTGCAAAATATCGAAGTCGGCTTCTCCAAAGGCCGGAGCCATATGTACGATGCCAGTTCCAGAATCGGTCGTCACAAAATCAGCTTCGACCACTCTCCATGCGCGGCATTCTTTCTTTCCCGACCGAAGATGCCCCGCTTTCTCGCCAATTATGTCATAATAAAATGAAAACGGCGGCGTATATCGAAGTCCAATGAGATCGCGTCCGGTGAATGTTTCGAGGGTTTTGGCACTTTTTTTGACCTTTTCCGAAACTTTTTCGACCAACGCAGTTGCCAAAAGAGTGAGCCGTTCTTCGACCACACCTGTCTCATCTGTCCACTGAACGAGAGAATAATCGAGTTCGGGATGAACAGCTGCAAATTGGTTGCTGGGGAGCGTCCACGGAGTCGTCGTCCAAACGAGCAGATCAACCACTCCAGCAAATTTGAATTTTGGATTTTGCGTAATTCCCAAAGTAGGAGGTGTCCAACCTTCACTGGGAAGAGCGGAAATCAGAGGAAAACGTACAAAAACACTCGGATCGGCCACTTCTCGATAACCTTGTCCGACTTCGCCAGCAGAAAGTGCCGTCCCACCTTGTGACCACCACCACACAATTTTGTGTCCTTGATATAAAAGACCACGATCAAAAAGTTGTTTCAGCGACCACCAAACGGATTCGACATAACTTTTCTGGTAAGTAATGTATGCTTCATCGAGATTCAGCCAAAAACCGAGTCGTTCTGTCAGTTCTTCCCACTGTTTAACATATCTGAAAACGCTCTCCTGGCAGTGGTGAATGAAAGGTTCGATTCCAAATTTTTCAATTTCTTCTTTGGAGTGAATACCGAGTTCTTTGCAGACTTCGACTTCGACAGGAAGACCATGTGTGTCCCATCCTGCTTTTCGATTGCAGAGAAAACCACGCATCGTTTTGTAGCGAGGATACAAATCTTTGATTGCTCTGGTCAAACAGTGTCCTGGATGTGGCATTCCATTTGCAGTCGGAGGCCCTTCGTAAAAAACGAATCGGGGAGCATCTTTTCGCTGTTCGAGAGTTTTTTCATAAATTTGCCTGTCAGACCAAAACTGACGAATTCGTCGTTCTTCATCTCGAAGCGACGTGGACGATTTTTTTGTGGAATCTTCGTGAGATGAAAATGAGGCCGATTCAGACATGGCAATCGCTTCTGAAAAAATTCAGATAAAGGAAAAGGAAGATAATGCTCGATTGGAAAAACACTTGTATACAATCACGGTATTTTACTCCATTTTTCACCTATTGTCCATTACACCGAGATTCGCATACAATTTTTTTAATGAGTTTCCGAGACTAAACTCCCCACTTTTGCTGTAATTGCGGAATAATAGAATTGTTCGACGTTTTCACCAAATTTTTTGTGTAAGATGATAAAATGAGAGCAGGAAACGAAACCTTTACTTCACTGCGTTCCATTCCTGATGTCATTTTACAATTTTGACAAAATGGTGAAAATTTTTCTATTGGACTTTACAAGTTTCCGAACAAGTCTTGTTGATTATTTATGGTTTCTTATCGTTTCATAAATGATTTTAAGAAGAAATCGTTCGGCACTTCTTTTTCTTGGCGATTCATTAGATTCACATACATTGCAGCCAGATTTGCGATGTCGGCATGAGCGCGGAGAGTCGGATCGGAAATAATCAGCGGATATTTATCCAAAATTTTTCTTGCCAATTCAATTCCTTTGTCACATTCCTTTTGCGCTTCTTCAATTTTATCTTTCTCAATAAAGCTACGAGTCTGTTGAATGGCATCGACTTCGTCCTCGATAAGAGGATCATGATTGATCATGAGTTCCACGAAGCTGCGGAGAGGGAGCGGATCGGGAAGTGGTTTGTTCTGTTTTTGGAATGATTTAACATAGTATCCATTTGCTTCGATCATGGCATCTCGCACATCGGAAAGTGGAGCCAGTTTCATAAATTCAATTGATTGATTGATTCCAGAAAATCTGTCGCAAAGGATTCTAAAATACTTTTCAGCGAGTGGATAATCACCTCTGTCAAAAACATCTTTTGCATAATCGAGAGCCACAAATAGTGGTGCGACATCATTTTCTTGATTCAATCGATTCCGAATCATTCCCTGCATCGGCGTGTTTTCTGGGAAGATACGATTTGCATTGTCCAGAATAATTACAAATTTTTCCACAATATCGATCAGACCGCGAATAAATTGCGGATCAGATTCGGCGAATTCAAGACCAGGTTTTTTGAATAGTTTGTCCCACTCGGCCATTGCTTTCGTCCAGAGATCAATCGAATCGGCAATTCGTCCATCATAATAAGCGACTCGTCCTTCGTGTCTGAGCCGACGAGCATCGTCTGCTTGTTGGGTCGATTCTACATCGACTTCATTCAAACGATATTCGTAATTCAAAATGCCACGAAAAAGATCAGACATTCGCGTTCGTTCACGGAATCCATCGAAGGAGTTGTCAATTTCACGGGCACGGCTTTTAACATCGCGTGAATACTCGTCGGAGTCAATGATCGATCTTGCCAGCACTTTCGGCGTGATTTTCAAAAATTCAGAGGCATTTCCTCGCAGCTGTGCAACAACTCCATCTGCTTTTGAAACATTATCTCTGTCTGTTTCGTCCAAAAATAGAAGCGGCGTTTTTTTCAGTTCCAACTGATCGGATGAATAGAGAGAATCGAGTTCTGCTTTCAATTTTTCTTTCCAATTTGGATCATTTTTATCGAGCCAGTCTCGGATGATTTTGAATTCGTCTGTTTCCGCTTTTTCGAGCGATTCGACGAGTACTCCCTGCTGTCCTGGCTTTTCAGCGAGTTCTTTCCATCTCTCGATTGCCAAAGATTCTTTGAGTCCAGGAGCCATTTTGGCGAGTTCCTCATTCAGCGACTTTTCTTCTTCGCGGACTTCGTCGGTCGTTTCAAGTTTTGCCATTTTTGGTTTGACACCGGGCTTCATTCGCATCGAGCCATCTTCAGGAATGGCGGATGAAAGAATCATCGAGGCGAACTTTCGCCATTCTTCCCCGGCATATTTCCATGCACGCATTGCTTCCTCACCAAAAATCCCGTCTTTTCGTTTCCACATCGCATAATTGAACAAATTAAGCCGAGAATTGGAGAAGAAGAGAAAGTCGGACTCATTTCCGATACTTCGATTATCGTCTTTGACCTGTTTTTCCCCTTTGTCATACCAAACACGTCCAAGAAGCCAATTATCACGTTCAAAGTTTGGATTAACCTCGCCTGATTCATCAAGACGTTTCCAAAATCCGTCATCTTCGCGCAGCAGACGGCGATATTGTTCATTTTCGTCGGCGATTCCGATTTTTTGTGAAATGGTCCAACCAGTTGCCTTCGTTAATTTGGGAGCATGTTGATTCAATTGGACTCCGCGAATCAAAAAATCAATTCCGCGAATCATCCATCGATATCTTTCACGATAATCATCAAATTCAGCAGAGGCATTGTATGCGAGATTCCATCCGAGATATTCCCAGACGGGCGCAAAATGTGGTTCCAAAAAGACGAGTTGTTTGGATGCGGCAATTACATTATTCCAGTCTTTTTTCTTCTGGAGTTCTTGGGCACGATGCCATATTGCGGCCAGTGCAATTCCTCTCATTCCAAACGTCGCCAGTTTGACAGCACTACTGGCGGGATCGACTTCGCCGATTTGCGATTCGGACAATTTTTCTTTCTCTCGCAGTCGAGCCAGTTTGCCGCCGGAATCTGGAACGGGACCGCCGCCAACATCGACCGAAACTTTGGCAGGCCGACCAATCCAGTAAAGAATGACAAGCAGAATAACAAGAATGCCCAAATAGGCGAGTTTTTGAATCAAATGTTTTTGTCGCATAGTATCGTATTAAAATTAAAGAGAGCTAATTAGCAAGGAATGATATTATTCATGTTATCAAGTACAATTCGTGTGCAAAAAATCATTCAAGTAAAAACGTGTCGTGCGAAACATCGAGTGATTTTATGTCAAATTTTTTGGAGCGTAAATCGTTCATCAGTACTTTGTATTACACGAAATGCACATGCAATTTTTTCTCACTTCTAGCTTTTCGCCACTTCTCGATTGCTTAAAATCAAATAGGCGGCAATGAAAATTGGGATGATATATGCAAATGTCATAACTGAATGAACAAGTATCCAGCCAAATGGGATATTGAATCCGGCCACGACGGCGGTGTCATACACGGCATATTCAGAAAGTGGCGGAATCGCCTGTCCTAAAAGTCGCATGAAAAGACTATAAACTTTGTCGGAAGACTGAATAAATGTCGTGGCAAAACTTTTCGGCAAATCGACGACCATATTTTGCTGAATCAAAAGTCTATAAAGCGACTCGAACGGACCTCCGCCGAGCACTTTATTGAGACCGATTTCGATCATGAACGATTTGGAAAATCCCGCGATCATAACTCCGATTGTCGAAATCATGGCAACTGCGCCACTCAAAAACGTGCTGAACAAAACGCCAAATGCAATTACAATAATCATTCGCATCCAGATGCTGTAAAAACCTTTCACAAAATTGAGTGGGACCGAGCCGTCATCAGCGCGGAGATATAAGTCGGCCTGCGCGACTCCGATGTACTGCATACTATCGATGCACTGGAGCCACAGTTCGACGGAGCCATCTGCAACGAAATCGTTAAACAGATTGAACTCACGACGTTCGGTGAAACGCACGTCTTGCCGTTCTGTCATCATGACCGCATCATCTGGAACCATGCGAGTTTCACCGCCAATTCGGGTGCGTCGCTGCACAATTTGCGGTGTTCCATGGAAAGTCCAGGGAATCAAAATGGCTTTTGTGATAAATTCTTCTGTACTGAATGTCATCACTTCAACTTTTAGACCGGTTTTCGGATTTCGGAGCGAAATGCTTCCATTGACCCGTTTTTCGATGTCTCCTTTGTGTGTGCGGAAAACTCCAAGTGTCATTTCCACTGGAATCCCCTGTTCAAAATTGGCATCAATTTTTGGAAACTGACTGGGAGTAAGTCCGCTGAAAGTAAATACGGCGGCTTCGTCATAAGAACTATCTGCCTGCTTCGATGTTCCACCAATGAAAGAACGATATTCCCATTCATCTCCGACATTGATTCCCTTGTCGGTGTCGAGACCATCTTTTCCACGAAAATTGAGTTTGCCGTAAATTGGAACTCTTGCTTGGAGGGTTCCACGTTCCATTTCGACATTATAAAGTTTTTTGTCTCCCAGTGTTTCAACAGAGACATGATGCACATGCCCATTCACATCACCGAGAGCAACTTGTCCATTTGCATAAACAGTCACTGGGTGTTTGTGACCATTTGTCAGACGAGTTTCGCCGCGAAACATCACTTGCTGCGATTCATCGAGTCCTGATGCGCCTTCGAGCGAAACCGGTGTCAAATCCTCTTTTTCAGTTAAAAGATGGGTGTGTTGAAGTCCACTTGTGACAAAAAAGTAACTGCAAGTGGCCATCAAAACTAGGATTCCAGTTCCGACGAGTGAAATTCCTAAAATCCGGCCAAAAACCAATTCACTGGAGCGGACAGGCTTTGTAACTACTGTGTAAATGGTCTTCGTCTTAAAATCAGTCGGCAAACTAAACGCACTCAGAAAGAGTGACAAAAGCATGACCAAAATCGTGGTCGCCGAAAGAACGAATGTCATATACAATTTTGCCGGGTCCTCACTATTCGGATCGAGAAACCAGCCTCCAAAAAGGAGAATCACCATGAAAATACCGAAAACGAACAAGACACGCCGTCGAATTGACTCTTTGATCGACAGACGAGTTATTGCCCAAATACGACGCATTGAAATGTGAGTTATATTGACGAGTCCTCTCTGCGCACCTTGTAAGAATGGCTGCCAAAAACCTCCGAAACCGAATCGTACAATCGAGAGCAAAAGCCCGACTCCGAGCGCGACTCCTAAAAGAAGACTGAGAGACAAGAGCCACTCGAGAGCGGCAGTGCCAATCCACAAACTAAATGGTGGAATGTTCTGTTCTAAAATCATAATGTTGTCCCTCCTCCCCGCACTCTGCGACCGGGCCGATTTTCGCTTTCTTCGATGATTCGAAGGAACAAGTCTTCCAATGTCGTGGTTGGATTACCACAATAAAGGAGTTTGCTTTGGTCGTCTTCAATGATTTTTTTGATTTGATCTCGAGCAGAATCACTCAGATTTGTTGCTCGAATTTCGGTCTCGTTTGAAACTTTTAGCAAATCATCAACACGACCGAGTTCTTTCAATTCTCCCTGATACAAAATGCCGATTCGATCACAAACATCTTGCACGTCCGCCAAAAGGTGCGACGACATAATGACGGTTTTTCCTTGCCGTTTTAAGTCGAGAATGAGGTCTTTCATGTTTCGT
>JBOFGF010000284.1:0-2506 GCA_051649005.1 Thermoguttaceae bacterium
AGTGCTTGTAAGACCGAAGCTGCGTGGGCCAGCGGATTTATCAAACTGCTCCCTTTTTTGGAAATGCCCGCTCGATATGACGGATTCATGGTCGATGGTGCTAGTCTCTTTGCGGCAGTCTGGTCATTGACAGAACCAACATCCAATGCAGCACTCGGCCCCATTCCGGCTTTCTCTTGTCCGTCAGACCCAAATCACACGTCATTTCTCGGAGATAAAAAAACGGCGGCCACAAACGATGTGATGTGTTTTGGCGATTCGTCAACGGGAACCCATATCATGGGGAGGTCGGTTCGCGGAGCATTCAGTTGCGGAGGGTTTAATTATTATTATTGCACTATGGCAAGCATTACGGACGGTCTTTCCAACACGGTCGCTTTTGGGGAGTCGCTCGTACAGCAAGGTTACTCCGACAATCGCGTCGGCGCGGGCATGGTACTCCTTCCGGCGGAAACAGCATCCTTTATCAATGTTCCCGGTGTGGTCTTGGGGCATGTTCAAGGAAAGGAGATACTCTCCGCTTCTTTAGACACGACGACAGGCACTTTCGGAAGATGTGGTTCGTTTGCCATTGGAGCGGGGCTTACCATCGGGTTCCAAACAATTCTTCCTCCCAACTCACCTTCGGCGACAGATGGTGGAAACTGGGCACGGCATGATTGTGCAAGCATCATGAGTTCTTCAAGTTATCACGTCGGTGGTGTTAATGTTACGCTTTGTGACGGCTCTGTTCGTTTCATTAACGAAACGATAAATTCGTTGAGTTCAGGTCTCACTTGGACGACAGCCAAAGACCCAGAAGGAAACAAAACTCTCGGTCCAAGTCCGTTTGGAATTTGGGGAGCTTTGGGATCGAAAGACGGAGGAGAATCCGCCGCATTTTAACGCCACCTTTTCCTCTTCCTGTTGCTTTTGTGAGATATACTGAATGTTTCGATAATACAATCTTTCCTCTCTAGCATTTTCGTAATCTTTTTATATTTGTTGACAAACTGCAAATGAATACTCGTTGTCTGTATATTACATGTGTTCCCTTCGTCTTGCTTGCCCTATTCAGTGGGTGCGGCACCAGATGTCCCGAGGGATTTCCCGATGTCGTTCCCTGCCAAATCGAAATTACAAAAGGAGGCGTTCCAATAACCGACGCAGCGGTTATCTTCGCTCCATTCGATTTGGGAGGAGAGTGGATTGTTGCCGGAACAACAGACGCTCTGGTGATGGCAACAATCAAAACAAGTCAATCGTTCTATCTGAAAGCCGGTGCGCCAGTAGGGAAATACCGTATTGCCATTCAGAAAAAAGTTGACTTTGAATACGTCGATTCAACCAAAATGTCAACGAATGAATCATCGAGAGAAATTGCGAAACAAAAAGAAGAAAACACAAGGAGACGCAATGCGGCACGGATTGTGCCAGAGATTTTCGAATCCATTCTCCTGTCTCCTGCCACAGTTGACATCTCCATTAAAAATTCCAAATATCAAATTGAACTGGATGATTTTAAGACGAACTAACATAACAATCTATTATGCCCGAAACAACAAACATATTAAGAGATTCGCTTGCCGTTTGCGACGAAGAATCCGTGATGAAATCAATTCAATCCTTGCTGGATGCCGATGTCTCTCCTGGCGATATCGTTACAATCTGCAATGAAGGGATGGGGATTCTCGGCGAACGATTCGATAAAGGGGATGCCTTCATTCCTGACCTCATGTTCGGCGGAATGATCATGAAAAAAGCAATGGAACAGCTCACTCCGCTTCTCGGTGCAGCCGATGGCACGCAGCAAGGAAAGACGTTCGTGGTCGGTACTGTTCAATACGACGTTCACGATATCGGCAAAGATATTGCAGCAATGGTCTTTCGTAGCAGCGGTTTTCATGTGATTGATCTGGGTGTCGATGTTTCGCCGGAAAAATTCGTCGATGCGATTCGTGAACACAAACCCGAAATCGTCGGAATGAGCCTTCTGTTGACGACATGCTATAAATCTGTAACGGAAACGATGAAGGCGATCAACGATTCAGGACTGAGAAACACCGTCAAAATTTGCGTCGGTGGAGCGGCTGCGAGCGAACTTGTTGCCGAACGATCCGGCATCGACTATTACGCCAAAACCGCGATTGATGGCCTCAAATGGGCCAAGCAACAGTAAAAATAATTTGTGATTATACTAAGGTGAATGATTTTTTAACCATGCAAAATCCGAAAGGCTTCAAATGAAAAGAAGAGAGTTTATCAAAAAATCTATGCTGACAGGCGTTTCTGCCTTGTCTGCCTACTCATTGTTGTCAAACGCCCCATCCAATCGAGTCCTAGGACAGTCGGCGAATGATCGAATCGGAATTGGAATCATCGGTGCTGGCGACATGGGAAGCGGTGATGCCCACAGTGCCGCCCGATTCGGCGACATTATTGCCATTGCCGATGCCGATACCCGACAAGCAGAACGCTTGAAAGAATCGTTCGGAGGAAAACCGACCGTCTATCAAGACTATCGAAA
>JBOFGF010000285.1:0-31971 GCA_051649005.1 Thermoguttaceae bacterium
GTCGACGACTGGCGGAGCTGGAATATCACATGGGTCTCCAATATGCCAGAGAGGAAGGAAAGGCAGAAGGCGAAGCACGCGGCAAAGCCGAGGGGGAAATACTTTCGATTCTTACCGTTTTGAAGGCGAGATTTGGTCAATTGCCACAACGCGTTATAAAAAACGTCTATAAAATCAGTTGTCACAACCGATTGACGGAACTAACTGTCGCCGCAGCAACGTGTCAGTCACTCAAAGAATTCGAGGATGCCATTCGGTAATTTGTGTCCAGCGGCAGTGTGCGGCTGGCAAGAAACTGTCCGTTTTTTCTAAAGCATGTCATCAAACTTAAAAAATAAAAATATAAAAATAATATAATCTCTATTGCTTTTTTATCCGAAATTGATATCATAAGAAGATGCCAGAGAGATGTTCGTCTGTCGGATTTACAATCCGGGGGGTCGATAACATTGCCCGTGGGTCCGGTCAATTACGTTCAGCAGCGTGTATAGTCGTTTTTCCAATCTCTTCGGAGTGGCAACGAATCCCACAAGCTGAAAGTCTGGAACCCCTTTTTTCATGCGGGCCTCCAAATTCTGTTGGCGAACATCCTCGGCTTTTCTTTTCTTCTTGCTTTGGGTTCCTTTTTTGTGTCACACATTGAACATCACATCCAGAGTATTATGCCGGCCCGATTGGTCGGGACTGTCGTGCAGACACACGGCATGACCATCGCCGCAGCAGGTTTTCCAAGTCCTGTCGGTTCTGTTGCTGAAATTGAACGCCCCGGAGGTGATTCGCTCCTCGCAGAAGTAATCGGTTTTCGAGACGATTTGACGATTTTATATCCTTATAGCGACATTACAGGCGTGCGACGCGGCAATCGAATCCGTCTGACAAAGACTCTCCCCTGGCTCCGCGTCGGCGAAAATCTCCTCGGACGTGTCCTAAATGCAAGTGGTAAACCCGTTGATGGTTTGCCGCTCCCCGTTTTGGAAGACCGTGTTTTATTTGACAATCAGCCACCCGATCCATGCAGTCGTCCACGAATCAATGCGATTCTGTCAACAGGAATTCGTGCAATTGACGGAATGTTGACATGCGGACGCGGTCAGCGACTCGGTATTTTCGCCGGCTCTGGTGTCGGTAAAAGCGTCACTCTCGGAATGATTGCACGTTATACGGATGCTGATATTATCGTGATTGGGCTGATTGGTGAACGTGGTCGTGAACTAAACGATTTCATCGAACGAGATTTGGGTTCTGACGGCCTGAAAAAAAGCGTCGTCGTGGTGGCAACGTCAAACGAACCGGCATTGATGCGTGTTCGTGCTCCGATGACGGCGATGGCTATTGCCGAATACTTTCGAGACAAAGGCAAAAACGTCCTCGTGATGATGGATTCTCTGACACGATTTGCGATGGCGCAGCGAGAAATTGGACTTGCGGCGGGGGAACCACCGACGACAAAAGGATATCCGCCTTCTGTTTTTGCGATGTTGCCGAAATTGGTCGAGCGAGCAGGACGTTCTGCTGCCGGAACAATCACTGCCTTTTTCACCGTTTTGGTCGAAGGAGACGATCACAATGATCCGATTGGTGACACTGTTCGTGGTCTTTTGGATGGACACATTTGGCTTTCACGGAAATTGAGCACTCGTGGTCATTATCCGGCAATTGATCCGATTGAAAGTATCAGTCGACTGATGCCCGACATTTGTGAGACGCAGCATCTCAAAGCAGCACGATCTATGCGGCGGATTTTGGCGACCTATTTGGATAATGAAGACCTCATTTCAATAGGTGCTTATCGCACTGGGAGCAATCCTGAAATTGACCATGCAATTCGAATGAAACCGCTGATCGACTCTTTTTTGCAGCAATCAGTTGACGACCATGCAAAATTGGACGAAACGACGCACCATATTCAAGATTTAATGTTGGGCAATTCGTCTCATAATGTTCAGGCATGATATATTCGTGGACTAACGTCCCGTGATCGCGGAAACATTTTTCTGAAACGTCGGGCAAAACATTGTCCCCATGTTTTCACCAGATGTCCAAAACGGGTTCGAGCGCAACTTCTTTGCAGCGTGAAACTTCTTCCTGAATAAATCGAATAAGTCGCATAACATCTTCGACAGTGCCAACTGGGTCAATGGTGACAAATCGTGCATCTTGGTCGGCCAAAGCAGCCCCCCCAATTCGTGTTCCTTTTAATCCGGCTCGTTCGATAAGTTCGGATGCCGACGTTCCAGTGCGAGGATTTCCGAAGACATACGCCACTGTTTGTTGACCTGTCGGCTGCTGCATTTTTCGGACGATCCACAATTTTTGCATCCGTTTGGACAAAATGTTCGCATCTTCGTGAGTTAGTCTAAACTTTGCTGAGAGAATCACCATTCCATCGAGTGAACTCGTTCGATAACCGAACGAAATTTCATGTCGTTGGAGTGTTTGTGGAAGTCCATCTTCTCCGACAATCGTGACACTTTCGACGCATTGTCCAATCGCTCCACTGCTCGTTCCCACATTGCAGCAGAGAGCCCCGCCGACTGTTCCTGGAATGCCGATGAAATCTTCGAGACCGGCCAGTCCATTTATGACCGCTTTTGTTATGACATGTCCCAAAGTTGCACCCGCTCCGGCCTCGATTTGGTCATCCAATACTTGAATCGTCGTAAACATTGGATGCGAAAGCGAAAGTACGACTCCAGAGACCCCTTCTTCGCGGGCCAGTACATTCGATCCGGCCCCCAATAATCGCACTGGAACATTTTCTTTGCGACACTGTTGAAGGAGGTCGATCAGTTGCTCATAAGATTCCGGTTCTGCGAAAAATTCAGCGGGGCCGCCAACTTGCAGCTGCGTGTGCATTGCAAGTGGTACATCTCGTCGAACGAAAGTCAAAAATTGATCAAATTGGGCCATATTGCGTGTTGCTCCAAAAAATGTCATCCAATAAAAAATCCACAATCCAAATTATGACTATTTGTAGTATACAATAAATGTGAACAAAACATCACTTTCTGGCCATGTAATTTTTGTGAAAATTCGCTTATTTTCACGAAACAACCGTTTTCTACGAAAGCGTGAAAAACAGCCTATTTTGTTGCTTTTCATTCATATTTTACACTGAGAACTGTGAATTCGAGGACACGATTTGGAACTTGAATGGTCACTTGCTCTCCCTTTTTTTTGCCGAGAAATCCTTGTGCGAGCGGACTTGTGACCAAGATTTTTCCTTCGTCATAGTCTTCTTCGCCTGCTCCAACAAGAGTGTATTGAACAGGTTCGTCGGTCCCTTTTTTCAGGACGGAAATTGTCGCCCCAAAACGGATTTCATCTTGTGGAATCGCTGATGTGTCGATAATTGTTGCGAGATTCAGTTTTGCTTTTAGTTCATTTATGCGGGCCTGTAATATCCCCTGACTTTCTCGGGCACCATGATACTCAGCATTTTCTTTGAGATCGCCCTCTGCTCTGGCATTTGCAAGTCGCTCCAAAATGGGAGGCATTTCCTCGGTTTCCATTCGGTCAACATCAGCTTTGATTTTGTTATATCCCTCTCGGGTCATCGGAATACGTTCCATATTATCCTCCTAACTGGCCTTCACTGCGGCCTCCTAAAAGAAACAAATCAATTGTCGATTGGCAACATCACAAAAGCAAAACGCACAATCATTGACACAAAAAAATAACGTCATATACAAAATTGGTATTTACCAAGTCACGCACTTTCATTATACTCCACTCTCCATTTTATACATCCCATCACACTCATTTTACAATCCATCTTTTTTTTTGCAATCGACCTGCACAGCAGCTTGTTTCCAGCCAATATAGCCATGTCAACAACCGAACTTGATCGCGAAATTTTGATGCGATGTCTCGAAAAAGAAAATCGTGCGTGGGAAGACTTTGTAGACCGATTTTTAGGACTCGTTCTACACGTCATCGACCATTCGACATCGAAACGCAATATCCGTCTCAATATCGAGGAGCGAAACACCCTGTGCGTCGCCGTTTTTGCAGCATTTCGACACGAGAACTTTCGATTGCTTCGTCAGTTTCGGGAAAGTTGCAGTTTGACTACTTATTTGTCAGTGCTGAGTCGAAGAACCACCGTGCGTATTTTGAAAAATCAGGGATTATAAAAAATCAGGGATCATAAGTGGGGCACGAGATTTCTCGAAAACAGGTCAAACGGAATTGATTCAGACGAAACGTCGCCAAAACAAAAACTCGGCTCCCCAGTCAAGCGGGCCGAGTTTCTATTTTTGCATCCGATTTTTGCATCGGATTTTTGTATCCGCAGCAACGAAAAATTGGGTGTTTTCGCCGTCAATCACGGAGTGATACGGAATTTTTGCAGCGAAACACTAATCACACAGCGAAACATAAATCCCGCGATCAAACGTCAATTTTCGCAGCGAAACGTATCAGCAAACGAATCAATCAGTTTTCTAATTTCTAACTCAGTTTTTTAACATGAATTACAAAGCAGCTTTTGCCATTTCGACGACTTTGGCAAATGCAGTTGGGTTATTCACTGCCATGTCAGCCAAAATTTTCCGGTCCAACTCAATTTTCGCCTTTTTCAGACCGGCAATAAATTCGCTATAACGCAGTCCAAGTTGACGAGTGGCAGCATTAATACGAGTAATCCAGAGTGCCCGAAAATCTCGTTTGCGGACACGTCGATCTCTTGTTGCATAACAATCTGCTCGAACTACAGTCTCTTTGACCGTTCGGAGCAGTTTGCCACGTCCGCCGCGAAATCCTTTTGCTCGATTAAAAATTCGTTTTTTCGACTGCCGCCGCGCGGCACCACGCTGTGTTCTCATTATTCAATTCTCCTCTTTTCTATTACATATAAGGCGAGCAAGGTCTCTCCGATAATGGGAGAAGTTACAACCCAACAGCGCAAAAATAAAAATGTCCTAAAATGATTAAATGGCAAAGCCACGAAAACCAATAGGAACGTTCCAACAAAGATTGAAAGAGCGAAAGCAATGAAAAAAACTCCGCTCTCTTTGAAAAAACCGATGAAATTAATTTCCGGCGGGTCTGAGCGATTCCACTATTTTTCGTGTTTCAGCCTGACTCACAACAGTGGTGCCACGAAGTTTCCGTCGTTGTTTTTTTGTGAGTCGATAAGCCAAGTGACTTGTTCCACTGTGTCGGTGTTTTGCAAGTCCACTGGCTGTAAGACGAAATCGCTTCTTAATTCCTTTGTGGGTTTTCTGTTTTGGCATCTTACTTCTCTCGATTTTGAACTACTTTGTCAAATATGACGAAAACGAATGGACAATCAGGAACTATTCCCTTTATGAAAGTCTCTTTGAACTTTGCGGAAACATTGGAAAAACGAAAGCAAAGCAGAAAGACCAATTACCCCTCCAATCATCTTTGTTTGGGAGCAACAAGAATAAGGCATTTTGCCAAAATGTCAAGTGGGGGCATATTGGATCGGTGCGATAACAAGTTTTATGGTTATTATTTTTTGGCAGTGAAGATGGGTAATATGGACATCACAAGAACAGATATCAATGGGCATTTACTCCTGTGGATTGATGGTTTACATGAATTTTTCGTCATTATAAATCTTAATTCTGCACAATCTTGCAGGAAATGTCGAGTTGTGTTAAAATGTGCGTTTTGTCAAAAGTCGGAAGGAAAAGTTGTGAAGAATGGACGTGATTCTCTTTTTTTGCGTATACTCTTTTGTTGTACTTGGCGCAGTGTGAATGTTTTGTGCTCTTTTGGGTTTTTACATTCTTTGTTTATGCGAAAAAATCGTGAATGTTTGAAGATGTTTGTTTGGAATATACTTGTTTAGAATCCGTCTTTTTAAGATGCTCTGTTTGAAGCAGAATTAGAACGATGCCACTCGATCAAATTGATAATCTTTGTGATGAATTCGAATCTTCCCGAAAACGGGGAGAATTTGTTACAATTGAAGATTTTCTGAATCGAATTGGCGAAACAGACCGCGACAAACTTCTGCGAGAACTTCTCGAAATCGAAGTGGAACTTGCCGCATCACCGATCAGTGACGACGCGACAGTTCCTGTTATTGAACTGAAAAACTTACATGCGTCACTTCTTTCCCGATTTCCACAAAATGGGAAACAAATTGATTCCATGATTCGCCGCTCGATGAAATTGCGACAGATGGGCGACTATGAAATTATCGGTGAATTGGGACATGGTGGAATGGGAGTCGTGTATCAAGCACGCCAAAAATTACTGAATCAAGATGTTGCCATAAAAGTATTAGCGAACTCGCTCCTCGATGACGCGCAGGCAGTCGGACGTTTTCGTCGTGAAATGCAATTGATTGGAAGTTTGAATCATGTGAATATAGTCCGCGCTTTGAATGCCGGAGAAGTTGATGGTTCTCATTTTTTAGTTATGGAATATGTTGATGGCATCACATTGCAGCGACTCGTCAATCACAGACAGGGAAAAAAGAGTATTGATCTTGCTGATTCACTTCAAAATTTGCCGATTGAAATTTTGACTCCGACAGGAATTCCATTTGGTGCGGCATGTGAAATTATTCGGCAATCAGCACTCGGTTTGCAGCACGCTTTTGAATATGGACTCGTACATCGGGACATCAAACCGGGAAATATCATGATTGATCGGATTGGAACGGTCAAAATTCTCGATCTTGGACTCGGCAAATTTCTCGAAGAGGCGAGTCCACACAATGATGGCACATCTTTGACGATGGCTGGAACCACAATTGGGACAGTCGATTACATTTCGCCGGAGCAGTGTGAAAACGCTGGTGATGTAACTATTGGTTCTGATTTGTATAGTCTCGGTTGTACATTTTATTTTGCGTTAATTGGAGAGCCGCCATATTTTGGCCCCAGATATGACACGACGCGCAAAAAATTGATGGCCCACATTGTCGGCGACGTTCCAAATGCACGAAAAATCAATTCAAAAATTCCAGTCAGTGTGCAAAAAATTCTGGACAAATTGCTCGCCAAATCGCCGAAAGACCGATTTCAAACACCGATTGAATTGGCGGAGGCACTCGAACCAATCTCTTCTTTTTCGGAATTGGAGAAGTTGCTCGAAACGGCAATTTCAAGTGAGGGAAAACAGCGGACTCCCAGTTCGACCAATCAAATTTCGAGGTCGAAGCAGGTATCTCGGAGCCATTCGTTGTTTCCGTTTTCACACGACTTTTGGAACCGAGTTGCTCTTTCCGCGTTTGTATTACTTGTAATTGTTGCTTTGATTGCCTCTTTCTGCATATTGCGAAACACTGCAATTCATTCGGAATCACAAGTTGCTGGCCAAAACAAAACGGAACAAAATATAGATGGCCAAAACAGAACGGAACAGAATGTAGATGGCCAAAAAACAAAAACAATGAGCGCAGATGGCCAAAATTCTGATGCCATAAATACAGATGGTCGAAGCTCTGATAATCCAAATCCTTATAATCCAACTCCTGATAGTCAAAACGCTGGAAAACAGAACATAAATGGTCAAAATATATTTGTCCCAACTGTTTCTGGGCAAAACGCACAAAGACAACAAAATGAAGTGGCAATATCCAAAAGGGATATTCTTCTCGAAGACCTCGCCCTTCTCCCCGGTTTGAATGGTTCATGGTGGTTTGACGAAATGCCGTGGTTTCTTCCCGGCGTTCGATTTCAGTTGTTGCAGCAGGTTTTAGCAGAAGAAAATCCAGAATCTTTTTTGGGAAACGACTCCGAAAAGTATTTTGATCCAAACCCGGCGAATGTGGAATTGTGGCTCTGGAATCTCGTGCAAAAAAGTTACAAGGAAAATGGCGAGAAGACATCCAATATGAATTCGACCGAAACTTTAAGTCGTCAATTAAAATCGTTTTTCGATTCTGATGCGGCAAACAGTTCTGATGATGAAACGGCGACATCTCTTAAAAAATTATTAGACGAATTTTGTCGTCCTGTCTCTTCAGTTTCCGCTGATGCCACAATTTCGACAGATGCACAACTTTTGACAAAACCGCAAAATGCACCACAAAATGCGGTTCTTGATCAAACAACTGCACAAAAAAATAGATCAGCAGTCGTTTCAGATTCCAATGAATTGCAAAAAGCGACGAATCCCGATCCAATTGAATTTCACACACAGGCTATTTTAGAGCATCGTTTGGCCATTCTCCAAAACGACCAGCAACTTGCCATCAAAGCTGCCGAACATTATCGACTTGCAATACAAAACTATCGCCAAAAAATAGTCGAGACAAAAAACCAAGAAAAAGAATCTCCTCAAACGAAGTCAAATACAGAAACGATTTGGAATCGTCTTATGCTTTTGTGCCGGAGCGATGCTGCGCGGCTGGAATATCTTGCAACAGGAAGTTATACAAAAGGGCTGGAAGCATTCGAAAATATTTTCAACGAAATACAATCTGGAAACTTGAGTGTCGAACGAGTGAGTCCTCTCTTTTTTGCAGAATTTTGTGCCGAATATGGTGCATTTTGTTCCGCATCAGGTCAATATCAAGATTCAATTTTCTTGCAGGGACAACGTGTTTTAGAATCTTCCAAAGCAGGCGAGCGTTCGCATCCACTTGCCGCCCATCTCGCTGAACGAAATGCTTGGAGCCAACTTGATCAGTGGAAAATTAAAGAAGCACAAACGCAGTTTAATAACGCACTCCTCATTCGCTCAACAAACTGGAAAGAGTCGAAAAATCCATTTGCGATTATTTTTGTTTTGCACAATTTACATGGCCGCGCGATGACACTGCGATATCTCGGTCAAATTGAGAATAGTGTCGAAGAATATCGAAACACTCTCGCCAAAATTGATCAGGAGCGAACTCGTATCCATGATTTATCGGGGCCTCTCGATACATCGAATAATCGACGTTATTCCACAATTTTACAAGAGAGGGCCGGAAATACCCGAGAACGACTCGCAGATTGTGTTTTGTATGGCGGCGCGGCATCTGGTTTGTATGGCACAAGTCGTCTAAAAGAAGCTGTAAAATTATATGACGAAGCCGCCGAATTGTACGAAGCAGAGGGAATATCCCGTGTTATGAAGTGCAAACAGGCCATTTTACTCCTCTTACTCGGAAATTTCGAAGAAGCTGACCGAATTTTATGCGATTTGGATGAACAGACAAAAAAACTCATCGGAAACCAAATGCGAACAGATCAAGTGCGACAAGTGGCCGATGCTCTTCGTGTTTATTTTAATCAAACCGAGTTGGCGAAAAAGCGGATTTTGCTCCATCAGTTTATGGAACAGTTTCTGATTCCGAGTAATCCCGTCAGTCGGGAAGCAAGTCGGCGAGAAACTCTCGAATTACGAATCTTTTGCGGTGAATTTTTACTACATGAATGTCTGAAAGCAGGAGAAAAACCGCCGACAGAAAACGACATTTTATTTTTAACACAGCCACTTGGTTTTTTTGGGAATCGTTTGGAATTACGCCCATTTCTCCGGCGAATCTGCGACTTACTTGTGGAGTGTTCGGTGCAAATGGCAATGTATTCCACTGATGACATTGCAAAACAGTCGCAATTACGAAACATTGTGAGGATTCTCGGTGGAATGCGATGGACAGAAGAGATGCCAGATAATGGCCAATCATTGCCGACTCTCCTTTTTTTCTTTTTGTCGGACAAATCGGAATCGGGTTTCGTCTTGTTTTATCCACAAGATGGTCGTGATGGAACTCTGTTTCCTCTTCCGCTGACACGTCAGCAAGTGAAACACGACACCAAAGGAAGTACGATGGAACTTCCACTACAACTGATCGAAATGGTAAAAAAAGAACTAAAAGATGGGCGAGAAGTGAAAAAATCGTGGACTGATGCCCCTGTCTGGAATCGTTCCGAAGACGCTTTTTCTGAATCTGACTGGCCTTTTGGAAAAGTGCTCGAATAGTCGTGTCCTACAACTCATCGAGGCGAAAAACTGGATGGAATATCGACATCGCGCATTTCAGGATATGTCCCATGATGTTTATTTACATGTACGACGCAGAAAACGGTTGTTTCAAGAAAATGTATCAGTTCACTGGCGTTTTTGTGTCATTGTTTGCTGATCCATCGATTTCTTGTATTAAACTCCATTCGGGTGCGTGGATTGGAAAAATGGACTACTCTCTCCATTTTGCCCCATTTGTGGTCTAAATGAAATGTAAAACTTTGTGAACTGATACAACGTATGGCTTTCGCCAGAAAATAAAATACCCAAATACAAAAACATTTCGTGCGATTTTCGTGTCGATGTTCGTGAATTTCGTGGTTAAAATAAGATTTTTCTCTCACAGAGGCGCAGAGGACACGGAGGATTTGCGTCATTTCTCTGTGTTCTCCGTGCCCCTGTGCGAAAAAAATGAAACCGGAAAAAACATTGCACGGGAAAGTGAACCACGAAACACACAATATTTTTAAAAAGCAGGTATAAAACTTTGTGAACGGATACAACGTATTATTCCTGCGCGATAATTTCAGTTGGGTCCTCGATTGGTTCCTCGATTTGGATGGCTGTGTATCCTTTATAAGTGCCGGGCTTTCCCCAGTATTTTGGGATTCCTTCAATGCTGACAAGAAGTGGCGTTTTGACGTTTTTCTGCGTGCAAATAATATCTCCGACTCGTAAATTCAGCAACTCGTGCATTTTAATAGTGGACTGGGCGAGCTTCACTTTCAATTCGACGTGCATGTTCCGAATCGACTTGCTGATTTTTTTTATCGACTGCGGAGTCGCCTGTTTTCGACTGTATGAAACCCAGGAATTTGTTGTCAACTTCCCAGCAATTCGCTCAAAAGAATTATAAGGAATACACAAATTGATGATGCCACGAATTTCAATCAACGCAACTTCAAAGCAGAGCAGAACAACGACCTCGTTCGGTGGAACAATTTGAATAAGCTGCGGATTACTTTCGACTTGTACGACAGTAAAATCGAGTTCCATCACGTTTTCCCACGCATGTTTCAATTCTTGGAGAAATAGATTTGTGACACGCGAAACAAGCCGTAATTCAATTTCCGTCAGTGGTCTTCTGGCCATCAAAGAGCCTTCTCGTCCGCCCCCAAGTAGCCGATCAATCATCGGATATAAAATCGAAGGATTAATGTCGAGAATCAGATTTCCTTCGAGTGGCTCCGCTCGCAACAAATTGAAACAAGTCGGATTGTCGAGACTGAAAATAAATTCGCTGTAAGTCAACTGGTCAACACTTGTCAACTTCACTTCGACGATGGTGCGCAGCATCGCAGAAAGTCCGGCCGCAAATTTTCGTCCAAAACCTTCATGAAGCGTCTGGAGCGTTTTCATCTGCTCTTTTCCGACGCGTTCTGGACGTTTGAAGTCATAAGATGTGATTTTTTCTTGCCGCGTCCATGCTGCTCCAACAACCGGAGAGCCAGAATTTCCGGCTGATCTCGCTCCGCCCGCCGCCGCAACTGCGCCGGGGCCAATTCCACTGATCGCGGGGACCGGTTTGGTCTCCTTTTTCTCCGACATTGCCATAATGTTCAGGAGATTCTCGACTTCATCTTGTGATAATACTTCGCCGGACACTTTATTTTATTGGGAAGAAGGTGTGAAATCGTGAATTAGAGCTATTATTTTCACGCTGCTTTGGTATATTTTCCGCCCCAACTGGGACGACTTGTATTGTGCCAGTTATTACAACTTCAATGCTTCAAATTAGGATATTGCTTCAAATTGGGATATTGTGACGATTTGCGTTTCGCCATACTGACCGATTTCTAATAAATCTTTTTCTCCGGTCACCAAAAAATCTGCTCCGCCTGCTTTGCACAGCGATAATAAAAAATCATCATTCGGGTCTCGACATATTTGTACTTTTTCAGACAGATCGATAAACTCGGACGCTTTGTGTAGTTGTTCTAACAACTCCTCGGCTTTCAATAAATCATAGTATTTTTGAAGTTTCGGACGGCCCAATACCATCTTCAATTCATGCAACAATTCTGCACTAAAAAGTAATTCAACATCATCAGAAAATAACAGAGGCAATAATCGACGGAGCTTTTTCGACATCAATAGACTGACCCAAATGTTCGTATCAACGACCAATCTA
Source organism: Thermoguttaceae bacterium (assembly GCA_051649005.1). GTDB lineage: Bacteria > Planctomycetota > Planctomycetia > Pirellulales > Thermoguttaceae > WRKP01. Next base: position 12,071 of record JBOFGF010000285.1, read on the forward strand.
CATTTTCTTTTGTTCGGCATGTCGTGCTTTCCTGACTTCTTCGACAACTTCAGTGATTTCCTCAAATGTAGGTTCGCCTGTCATTGAATTTTGGAATTTAGTGATGGCTTTGATCAATTCATTTTGTTTTGTTTGTGGTTCGTGAATCCGTATTTGCTTCTGTTGAACTAATTTTTCCAACATTGGTACTGCTTCTGGTGTCAAAATTTCGACTCGTAATGATGTCATAATTTTTTCTCTTTTTGGTTTCCCTGCTGATGCTGCGGGATATTCCAGTGACACCCCTCACTGCTAACAACAGAATTCTTATCTTTGTAATTCCATCACCGATTTTGTGGCAATTTGGGCATTTCTGTCGGCGAGATTCAGTAACGAACTCCCGGGACACAATTTTCGGACATCGCGGAAAGCAATCTGAGCAGTTTCATATTCTTTTTGCGACAAAGCCAATTCGCCGCGCAAGTACAATGTTCGATCAAGCACCGCACTGTCTGGTGGATGCTGCAAAATTTTCTGGAGATACATTTCGGAAAGTCCATAATCTTTCTTTTTGAATGCTTCATACGCGAGTGCCCAAGTGGCATGAGACCAGTATTTTCCAGATTGGTAATTCTGATAAATTCGTAATAAATAACGAGTCGCCACTTTGGAGGAGCCACTTTCGATGTCTTCCAAAGCCAGATAATACAGAGCGCCATCGACATTCTTATTATTTGGAAAGGCATCAATTAAATTTTGGAAATAGCCATTTGCCCGATGATCGCCGCAGGAATCGTAATAAAGTCCGAGAAGCCAAAGTGCATCGGGATATGAATCTGTTGTGGTGTAATTGTCACATATTGTTTCCAAAAGAGTCAAAAATTCCCTCTCTTTTCCGAGTTCAAACAGTGCTTTGCCTTTCAGCAGAGCCGCCTCCGCCCAAACATTACTGGACGGATTTGCGTTCATCAATTGAGTGAGTTTTGTATCAACCTGCTCAAATCGACGTGTTTTATAAAGAGTGTCGCACTCTCTTATAATTCGCCGTTCTTCCGAAGCAGTGAGTGCCGATTTATCTCCGCTTGTTCCTCCCTGATTCGGATTCGCGGGATTCACATTCGATCCGGGTTTTGTACTTGGATTCGGTTGGATTAGTGCGGTCAATTGTTCGTGTGTTTCTTTCAACAGTGCTTGCTGGGTCGGATCATTTGGAGTAGTCATCGACGCAAATGCGGTGTAAATGGCCGCCGCCTGCTCCAAATCTCCCATTTTTGCTCTCGAAAGAGCAAGGAGTGAGCACGCTTTTGCAAAAGTCGCCGTATTCAGTTTGTCATCAGTTTGTGCGTCTGTTTGATTTTGGCCCGAAATGCGGTCTCGTCCTGAAATCTGATTCCGTCCAGTTGGCTGATAATTGATGAAAAAAACTTTGGAAAATACATTATACTGCGTTTTGAGAACTTGGTCGAGTTGTGCCGCCGCTTTTGTCCAATTTTGTTTGTCGTATTCTTGGACGGCGATCCAAAATCGTTCCAAGTCGGTTCCACTTGTTATAACTTGCAGTGAATCGAGGAGTTGGTTCTGATTTCGTGGATTCCACTGTCCGACGGTATTCAGCGGAGCCAGCGGATTTTGCGGATTTTGCTGCCCGCCAGAACCGCCTCCGGGCCGATTTTTATTGCTGGCATAGATATTAGTCAACTGCGTTTGTGTGTCGCTGATTATTCCCTGCAAGTCCGTGCGACCGAGCATTTTTGCGGTGCTGTTCATTTCTTTGAGAATGGCATCAGCACGATTATTGTCTCCATTTTTTGCATACGACTGCGCCAAAAGTGAACATGCTTTCAGAAATATGTCATCTGCGAGTTTGTGTCCACCAAGTGGAGCTGGGAGTGTCATATATGCAAACGAAACTTGTCCAAGTGACGCATTATACTGTGGAACCAAAACCGATTCGAGAGTGGAAATTGCGCCCTGCCAATTATTTTGATCGAATAAAAACACCGATTTTAGCAGAGCAATTTCGTCGATATATGCCGTTCCAGATGTCCGTTCGATTCCGGCAAGAAGATTTTGAGCTTCTTGTGTTTGATCGAGTCCATACAAACAACGAATTTTGAGAAGAATATCTTCAGTTGTCTGAGGAGAAAGTTGATTCAAAAGAACGAGTGCTCCATTATAATCACCGAGTCCGCCGCGACATCGTGCCATGACACGCACCGAGTCCATGAAATAGCTGCTTGTTGGCCAACTTCGCTGGAAATTTGACAAAGTGGTGAGTGCTCCTTGTAAATCACCACGTTCAAACTGGGCAACTCCCCACTGATAAGTCGCTGGTTCAGCAACTTTGGGATCAGAACTCTGCATGAGCTGCTGGAAAATCGCGTTCGCCTCGGTGACTTTGCCGAGTTGATTTTTTGCCCATGCAAGTCCAATTTGGCTTTCAATTATTTTGGCTCCACTGGGAAACATGCGAGTTGACTGCGAAAAATAATGTTCCGACTCGAGAGGAACATTTTGTCTCATTGCAATATCTCCGAGATAATAAAGCACAAATTGTAAATTGGGGTCCTGATCGAGCTTTTCAACAAAAGTGACAAGTCGTGGTTTTGCAACATCATACTTACCACGAATATATGGAATGTCTCCCAGTCGAAAGAGAGCGACCCGCGCAAATGGATTATTGAGACCAACTGCGACAATTTGGTTGTAATATGCTTCGGCAACATCATATTGCTGCATATTCAAAAATGACTCAGCAAGATAAAATTTTGCCTCGACTTCCTGTGCATGAGTCGGAAATTTGGTCAAAAAGTCCTGAAATCCCTGCTGAGATTGTGAAAACAGCTTCGCATCGAATGCCGTTTTCGCAGCATTAAAACGTTCTGCCGCTTCATCTGCCAAAGTAGCCGACGAACCAATCAGAACAAAGCAGAACATCGCAAAAAACGAAAAAGTGATTCGTTTGATGTGAAAAATTTGTTTGGGCAAGATGAGTCGTTTCATCGATTTTCCCCGAAGTTATTTATTAAATTTGGCCCGACTTTGTAACAATCGGAAACATCCATTTTGATTCGCTCTCAGTTCGAGTCACGGAAGATTTTGAGCAGTATACAAAAATTTTCAATTAAAGCCAATACGAATTTTTACGTTTTTTCGATGAACACAGTTTTCCAGTGACACAGATTTTCCGGTGACACAGAGTGAACGCGGTGTTTTTATTTGGTTCCCCTCCTTTTTAATGAGTGGCAGGTGTGGTTTGTTCTGTTTTAATCGTCTTGGTAATTCCGACCACTCCGCCATTGTCGGGCATCTCTCCTCAAAAAGTAGTGGAGTTGTTGATTTCATGGAAGCATACAACACGAAAGCATACGACATGAAAGCATACTAATTTTGGATAATTTGTTGGATGATTTTTGCGTCCCCCTTCCAGTTTTGTGAAGGTGCGATAAAATGTCGCCATGACTGAAACACGAAACGATCTCCGTAATATTGCAATCATCGCACATGTGGACCACGGCAAAACGACTCTCGTCGATTGCATGCTTCGGCAAAGTGGTCAATTTCGAGATGCGCAGCTTTCTGGTGAGCAAATTCTCGATTCCAATGATCTCGAAAGAGAACGAGGAATCACGATTCTTGCTAAAAATATAGCAATTCCTTACAAAGGAATCAAAATCAATATCATTGACACGCCTGGACACGCCGATTTTGGCGGCGAAGTCGAGCGTGTACTCCGAATGGCCGATGGTTGTCTCGTTCTCGTCGATGCAGCAGAAGGTCCGATGCCACAGACTCGATTCGTCCTCGGAAAAGCTCTCGAAGTCGGACTTTGTCCGATTGTCGTCATCAATAAAATCGACCGAAAAGATGCGCGTCCCCACGAAGTCATCAATGAAATGTTCGATCTGTTTTTGCAATTGGGAGCAAGTGATGAGGCCGCAGATTTTCCATATCTTTTTGCAAGTACAAAAGATGGATATGCGATGACAGAGCTTCCCCCAGCACTTCCAGAAGGTGGATATGTCAATACATCCGCAGATCGGTCGATTTTACCACTGATGAACCTGATTTTAGAAAAAATTCCGGCTCCAAAGGTCGAAATCGGTGCGCCGCTCCAAATGTTGGTCACTACAATTGCGTGGTCTGAATTTGTGGGACGAATTGGAATTGGAAAAGTTCATGCAGGAACTCTCCGAAAAGGAATGAACGTCGTCGTCATGCAAAAGAACGACATTCAGACATCAGGAAAAATTGCGCAACTTTATACTTTTGATAACTTGGGACGCACGGAAGTTCACGAAGTCGATGCCGGTGATGTTGCTGCAATTGTTGGACTTCCTGGGATTGAAATCGGCGACACTATTTGTTCTCCCCTCCGTTTGGCGGCATTGCCGCGCATTCACGTCGATGATCCGACGCTCCGTATGACATTCGGAATCAATACATCGCCACTTGGTGGACGAGAAGGAAAATTCGTGACAAGTCGTCATCTTCGGGAACGACTTATGCGCGAACTTGAGAAAAACGTGGCACTGCGAGTCGAACCGATTGATGGCACGGAGCAGTTTTCCGTTTCAGGACGCGGCGTGCTTCATCTTTCTGTTCTCATCGAAACAATGCGACGAGAAGGATACGAGCTGTCAATTGGAAAACCAGAGGTCATTTTTCGGGAAATTGATGGAGTCATCAAAGAACCTTTTGAACTCCTTGTCGTGGAAGTGCCCGACACACAAACTGGGCCAGTCATGGAAATGGTCGGAGCAAGACGCGGAAAAATTCTCGAAATGGGGAATCGAAATGACGTGGTAATTCTGAAATTTTCGATTCCAGCGCGTGGTCTGATCGGTTTGCGAACACGGCTTTTGATGGCGACGCAGGGAAATGCCGTCGTCAATCATCGTTTTGAAGCATACAAAGAGCGGGAAGATGCGATTCCAGGTCGTCCGACGGGCGTTTTGGTTTCGATGGTTCCCGGAAAAGCGAATGCGTTTGCCCTTGATTCCCTGCAAGAAAGATCACAGCCGCACGTTTCTCCTGGTGATGTGGTTTATGAAGGGATGATTGTCGGTGAAAATTCCCGCATTGACGACATGGATGTAAATCCAACAAAAGAGAAGAAACTGACAAACATGCGTGCATCTGGAAGTGACCGAAATCTTATTTTGAAACCGCCGCGTCGTTTCACTCTTGAAGAAGCACTCGAATTTATCGAGGACGACGAATTGGTCGAAATCACCCCTTCTCAAATTCGGCTCCGCAAAATCATCCTCAAAAGCGTGGATCGAAAGCGAGCCAGCCGACAGTCGCAGTAATATCAATTCATCGACAATCCGCCAATGTCAATTGGCGATTTTTTCGGTAATATACTGCGAATCGTCATCAATTAGATGTTTAAAACACCCGCCTTCGTAGAAAGCGGGTGTTTCGCAAAACAAAGTAAATTTCCAATAAATTCAAACACGAACAAATTCGTTTTGGTATTGTAGTTTTGGTATTGAAACTTGGTGTGGATTACAAAAACTTCGGCAAAAAACACTTTGGTGTCCACCAAGAACCTGTCAAATTTTTTTCAAAACAATGCTTTTGCAGTTTTCAGGCCTTGTTGCAGGTCTGTATTCTATTCGATATAATCTCGGTTTGCACAGCGCGAAGTTGGTTTGCACAGCACGAAGTTGAACAGCTTCGCTCGCTGAAAGCGGTTTTTCATCATTGTATACACAAAATGTGGTGAAAATGTCCCATTTTTTTTGGAAAAATGCAGACAAGTTGTCCCCGTTTACAATATAACTTCAAAAGTTTCATCCCAGCACGAAATCAATATTTCAACTTTGACCACATCCAGCAAAATGGTAAACAAGAACGAAACATTGTACAATGAACGCCTGAAAAGATATACAACAGCAATGCGAAACGAAAAGCCGGATCGGGTTCCAGTGCGTCCATTCGCAGCAGAAGTTACTGCCGTTCATGCTGGTTTCACTTGCCAGCAAGTGACGCATGATTATAGATATGCGTTCGAGGCGATCATAAAATGTTGCCGCGATTTTGATTGGGATGCGACAGTGCCAAATATGGTTTATGTCTGGACCGGACTTGCCAAAACTCTCGGTCTGCGTTATTATGCCACTCCAGGAATCGAAATAAGTCCCGACACTGGATTCCAGTATATGGAACCATCAGAAAAAGAAGCATGGATGCGAGAAGACGAATATGACGAATTTACTCGTTCGCCGATTGATTTCCTCGCAAATGTCTGGTTTCCACGAGTTGCGCAGCATGTTGCTCCGCCTGGAATGCCTGCAACTTTTCGCGGAAATATGGCGATGCTTTCGGGAATGGCAGCAATGAAAAACTATTTTGCAGCATTCGGGCCACATGTTGCTCAAATGCGAGATGAAACAGGAACACCATGTGCTATTTCTGGAATACTGAAAGCTCCGTTTGACATTATTGCCGATAAATTTCGTGGTTATAAAGCTCTTTGCATGGACATGTTTCGGCGGCCAGAAAAGGTAATTGCATTGACCGAGGCACTTACTCCGCATCTTGCTTTTGTGGCCGAACAAACTTCCGACCCAAATCGACAACTTCCGGTCGGTCTGTGGCTCCATCGCGGCTGCCTCCCATTTCTTTCCCCGCAACAATTCGAGAAATTTTTCTGGCCTTCTCTCAAAGAGATTATTTGCCATCTTTGGAGCAAAGGAATTCAAACCCTTTTCTATGCAGAAGGTGAATGGAACGGAAACTTGAAATACATTGCCGAATTGCCGGAAAAAAGCATCATTTATCATGTTGATCGAGGCGACATATTCGAGGTTCACCGCGCAGTCGGCGACAAATTCTGTTTGAGTGGTGGGATTCCAAATGATATTTTGGCATTCGGCACTCCTGATGATGTGAGAAACTTCACTCGCAAAGTAATTGAAGGAGTCGGACAAGACGGCGGATACATCGTCGATGCCTGTGCGATCATGCAAAATGACACGAAAATTGAAAATTTATGTGCCATGACACAGGCGGCCAGAGATTTTGGCACATATTGAGGAGGAGCCGCCCAACCAACGCAATTTGGCGGATGTTGTAACCAAACGAAACGACATAAATACATCCCATCCACTCTTTCACTATTTTTACTTTTTACTTTTCACAATTTTCACAATTTTCACAATTTTCACCTTTCAAAAAAATGAATCCGATCAACTCAAACGAAATCGAAATCCAGAAAGCCCCGGGGGTCTGTGTTTCGTGGACACAAGCAAAGGCCGATTGGTGTGAAATCAAAGGAGACGAAGAACTTGCACGGCGAATTTGGGAAGAAAATGATGCCGAAAGTTATATGTTTCTTTGGCAATGTGTTCTATCCTTTTAATTTTATTATATTTGTGTAAAATACTCGTTGAAGTGTCAGCAGTTTCAGCGATTTATACATTTCACCGAAACACGGCGAATTCGCATTGAAACACGCCCCCATTTTCTAATCACCCTCTTTCCATTCAATTTACAATGTCGCAACTTCCTGATTATGTCGCATCGGCAACTCCAAACCCGAAGGAAAATCGAGTCGGCTGGCTCATGACGACTGCCGCCACTTATGCCGGAATCATGCTCTGGTTCGTATTCTGGCAAGATGTTCCCACTGGCGGTGGTTCAATCGCCGGAGGAACTCTGAGTATGGGACTTCCCGTCGCTCTCGGGGCTCTTGTCGTCGCCGCTTTTGTGTGCCATTATCTTTTCTATTGCGTTCCAGCCACGCTCGGAATGAAAACAGGTCTTCCTCTTTATATCGTCGGAACATCGACTTATGGAGTTTATGGCGGCTTTTTGATGCCCGGCTTTTTGATGGGACTCCTGCAATTTGGCTGGCTCAGTGTCAATGGATATTTTGCAGGAAAGCTCCTCTCGACAATCATTTATGGAGAAAAACACATTGATTGCTGCGCCGCTCATGTCGGAATTGGTATTGTTTGGGCAATTGTCGCAGCATTTGTAGGACTAAAAGGAATTGCGTATGTCGGTCGTGTCGCTTCATTCACGCCGATTATTCCAATCGCCATTCTTCTCTTTCTCTTTTCGAAGACTTACGGAGGAATAGGGGCATTCGATCCGAGCAAAATGATCGCAGCTGGTTCACAGCCAGTCGAATTGTATGGAAATGGAACACTCGGCGTTTTGTCACTGATGTGTGCTTATATCGTCGGCTTCTTTGCGACTGCCGGTGCGGCGGGATGTGACTTCGGTTCAAATAACAAAAATGCAGCAGCCGTTCAAATGGGAGGAGTTGTTGGAATTATTTTGGCCACAATTTTCACTGGTGGAATCGCTCTCTGCGTCATTGCAGGAGCACAGTCGATGCCAGGAATTAGTCCGACGGTGCTAAATCCGACAAAAATCATGGGGGTTATTGCAGGCGACGATTTAGCAAAACTTTTTTGGCTCCTACTTGCTTTGGCGGCATTTCCCTCTGCTTGTTTTTCTTCATTTATCGCAGCAAACAGTTTCAAGACAACACTCCCAAAAGTGAATCCTTTCATTACTTGTGGAATCGGCACTCTCGTCGCTTGCTATCTGATTTTCTCTGGAGCTGCTGGAGATGCAGGAGCGGTTTTCACCGTGATTGGTGCATCGTTCGGCCCAATTTGTGGTGGGATGATGGCCGACTTCGTTTTGGCCGGTTTTCGTTGGGCCGGACCGCGTGCTGGTTTCAATCCGGCTGGCTGGCTTTCATGGCTTTTCGGCTTCATTGTCGGAGCAATCACACTGGTTTATGGGCCGCTGCAAGGATTTATTCCGAGTCTGCCAAAGCAGATGCCATTTGTCATTCCGTGTCCGCCAATTGCCGCTTTTATTGTCGGATTCGTCCTCTATTTGCTCTTTGCAAAAATCGGTTTGACATCTCGCCAACTCGAAATGCCACAACGAATTGACACCGAAGCAGCAAATAATTAAGCATAACAAACCGAACTCCCCTCTTTTTCAGAGGAGGGGAGTCCAATGTGGCTTTCCGTGCATCGCAGGTGCATATTACAGCGGTTTGTGTGTTTTGGTTCAGGCGTTTTGGCCAGTGTATTTCGGTCCGTGTATTTTGATCACCGGATATTGTGCGACTTCCGAAAAATGTCCTCTCACTACTGATGTTAAATAATGCTTGTCAATTGCACCGAAAGTACTGCATAAATTAGAAGCCCAGTGGCAAGTTGCGACGTGAAACAAAGCCGCGCCGCACTCTTTTTTTTATTCTTTTTATCTCTTATTTATTATGGCAAAAATCATTCCGTGTCTCGATGTCAAAGATGGTCGTCTTGTTAAAGGCATCAATTTCGTCAATTTGAAGGAACTTGGTGATCCGGCTGAAAATGCGTCGGCTTATTGCGAAGCAGGAGCGGACGAATTGGCTTTTCTCGACATCACAGCGACCATCGAAGGGCGCAAAACATTACTCGAATCTGTTGCTAAAACAGTAAAAGCAATCACGATTCCTCTGACAGTTGGGGGAGGGATTCGTTCACTCGATGACATAAAACAATTGTTCGATATTGGCGTTTCTAAAATTTCGATCAATAGTGCGGCGGTGAACAGACCGGCACTTGTGGCAGAAGCGGCCAAAAAATTCGGCAGTGATAAAATCACAGTTGCCATCGACACGAAAAAATCATCGACATTGCCGAGTGGTTTTGAAGTTGTGGTGCGAGGCGGAACAGCGGGGGCCGGTCTCGATGCAGTTGAGTGGGCCAAACAAGCCGTCGAACTCGGAGCTGGTGCAATTTTGCCGACGAGTATGGACACCGATGGAAAGCAGACGGGATACGACATCAAAATGACTCGTGCCATTTCCGATGCGGTTTCCGTTCCTGTCATTGCTTCCGGCGGCGCAGGAACACTGGAACATTTGTTCGAAGCAATTGACATTGGTCATGCCACAGATGTACTTGTCGCATCAATAGCTCATTATGGAACCTTTTCCATTCGCCAGATGAAAGAATTTCTCGCTTCAAAAGGGATTAGTGTTAATTTGGGGCGATAAAAAACAGAAAAACAAACCTCCAAATATCTTTGAAACATTACATTTTTGGCGATTTTTTTGTTTTTTTACAAAATCGTCTCTGGATAAAAAAAGTTTGCAATTCCTCTCGCACAAAATCGTCATATCTGTTATAATGCCGATATTGGGAAAGACAGGTCATTCTGTTTACTCATAGTTTTTCTCATTTTTTTCAACAATTCACCTTTTTATGTTCCGTTAATACCGGAAAATCAAGTACATGGCAGGTTTTCACCCATTTCGCACGTTTCAAAAAAATCAGAAGGTTTGGCTCGCAATTCTCGGTGTCGGGACAATGATTTCATTTATCATTTTGCCTGCTCTGATGCAGTTAATCCCAGGTTATGAAAGGATGGCCCCCATTCCCGAACTGGCCACATGTTCTCGTTTCGGAAATGTCTCGCGTCAGCATCTTGACAATTTGCAGAGAGATCGAGAAGATTTGGAGCGATTGTACACTGTTTTATATCGCAGTCTCATTGCCTCGAATGCGGCAAATAGCATTGATCAGGCAACAATGACGGCACAAATGGAATCTTTGCAAGAATTGGAACGCGAAATAGGGATTTTGGGGCAGCTTTCCGAGGAAGAAGTTATCAATCGATGGCTTCTCGCTCAATATGCCAAAGAAAAAGGGATGGCCATAGATGATGAAACGGTCATTACTCACTTGGCTCGTTTGTCGGGGGGACTACTCACGGACGAAGTATTCAACAATGCAACTCGATCTGTCGGTATTCCGATGAAACGACTGAAATATCTTGTCTCGGAGGCGATTTTGGTCGCACAAATGGAACGAATGTTTCAGTTATCGCAGTCGACTCTTTCACCTGCGACTAGATGGGATTGGTTTCAGCGACTGAATCGACAGATGACTGCCGAAGTGGCCGTCATTCCGGTCGAAGAATTTGTCGTCCAAGTTTCCGATCCATCGGCGGCACAACTTCAGAAACTTTTTGACGAAAGAAAAGAGATTGAAAAGAATCCCGCCCAGAAAAACACCGGTTTCACTACTCCCACTCGTCTCGCATTTCAATATGTGAAAGCGGCTCCCAGCCAGAAAATCCTTGATTCAATAACCGACGATGAAATCAAAACTTATTACGAAGCAAATAAAGAAACGCATTTCCGAAAGCAGTTGACACCTCCTCCTCCCAATCAGCGAAATCAAGCTCTTCCAAACTTGCCCGGAATGGACACAAATAGTCTCTTCCCAAACATGACTGGGCGGCCCGGTTCGACCGCTTTTCCTGCTCCGCCTCGGCGGCCTGCTCAGAAAGAAACGGCAGAAGAGTCAACGAAGCAAGAACCAGAAGCAGTGTCAGTAGAACCGAAAACCGAAGCTCTGGCAACTGAACCAGCAAGTGAAACGCCGAAAACAGAAGCTCCGGCGACTGAACCGGCAAGTGAAACGCCGAAAACCGAAGCTCCGGCGACTGAACCAGCAAGTGAAACGCCGAAAACCGAAGCTCCGGCGACTGAACCGGCAAGTGAAACGCCGAAAACCGAAGCTCCGGCGACTGAACCGGCAAGTGAAACGCCGAAAACCGAAGCTCCGGCAACTGAACCGGCAAGTGAAACGCCGAAAACAGAAGCTCCGGCAACTGAACCGGCAAGTGATGCACCGAAAACCGAAGCTCCGGCGACTGAACCAGCAAGTGATGCGCCGAAAACAACCAGCATGTCTTTGACGCGTCCGGTTTGGATTCGTTTGGTGTCAATGGAAAAGGAGGAACCGCCGAAAACCGAAGCTCCGGCGACTGAACCAGCAAGTGATGCGCCAAAAACGACATCCGCATCAAATGAAGTTGTCGCTCCAGTGGCATCGTCTGTCGAAATTCCGGCAACTGAAGTGACAAAGCCGACGACTCAAGAAAAACCTGTCGCTGAAAATTCCGGCGACAAATCGTCTGATGCCAAAACTCCAGTTACTGAAACTCCTGTTTCTGCGATAAAAGAGGAGTCAAAAGAAGAGACAGCCCAGTCAGGTGTCGTCGATTTGAGTATTTTGTATCAACCGCTTTCAGAAGTGGAGTCGCAGATTCGCCAATCACTTGCGGCGGAAAAAGCCGAGCAATCGCTCAAAGTAATCGAAGATAAAATGCGCGAACATTTTCAGGCATATAATTTGTACATCGACACTGCGTCAGAAATGCCGAAGATGCCTGATTTGTCGCAATTGGCCGCCGAAAATAATTTGGTACTCGAAACCGTTCCACTGAGCACGCTTTTCGGGTTTCTAAAAGATGAATTATCTCGTGGTGCGAAAGAACGTTCGACAATTGGTCAGCTCTTTTTTGAAACTCCGCTTTTGTATAATCCGATGCGTTTTGAAGGCGACGAAAATCCATATCTTTTCTGGGTCACTGAAATATCGAAGCCAGAAACACCGAAAAATATGGAATCGGTCAAAGAAGACGTTCAAAAATCATTGAAAATGACAGAAGCATTTTCTGTTGCAAAAAAACGTGCTGCTGAATTGGTGAATGAAGCAAAAAAATCAGGCAAAACACTTGCCGACACTTTTGCGGGGCAAAAAGGAGTCACTGTTGTAGAAACGGAGCCATTTACTTGGAAGACTTACGGACCGGGTTTGAACATGTTTGCTTCAATTTTTGCCCGACAAGGACGGCCGCCGATGACTGACGATGTTCGTGAAAAGGGAGTTGCTCCAAATTCCACATTGCTCGATAACAAGGCGATTTTTTATGTGGGGAATGATTTCATGGAAGCTGCGTCCGTTCTTGGAGTCGGCGAAGTTGGAATGTCGACAAATGAGCCAGAAGATGCCGTTTATGTGATTCGCATGATAGGAAGTTATCCATCTGATGACGCACTTTGGGACAATTTTCAAAACACGCCTCTTTCAGATTACATTTTGACAGGTCTTTTTGAAACACAATATAAGTCACGAGAATCGTGGCTCAAACAAATTCAAGAAAAGACGGGATTCAAATGGATTCAGAAACCGGAACAAATGCGGCGGCGGCGATAAAACAAGCCGGTCTAAAACTCCTCTCCTTTTTTCATTTTTAGGAGAGGAGTCCGCAGAGCGGGACGATTTTTTGGCGTTCTCAGGTTCTCATATCAATCACCACATAATTTCATTTTGCGAAACGAAAACCATGCCAGCAAATTGTGTCGAAACTCTTTCTTGGATCGGGAACAGAAATGGGCATCTGAGAATGATCGACCAGACCCTTCTCCCAACAGAGCTGCGGGAAATCGAATGTCATGATGTTGAAACCGTCTGGGAAGCCATCAAAAAATTGCGGGTTCGTGGTGCGCCTGCAATCGGAATCGCCGCCGTATATGGAGTGTGTCTCGGATTACAGCACTCTGCTGACAGTGAAGACTTTGCCGCATTTCAAAGTCGATTTTTGTCCGTGATTGATTATTTGGCTTCGAGTCGTCCAACTGCTGTCAATCTTTTTTGGGCTCTTGATCGAATGAAGCAAATTGCGGAGACCCATTTCGCTCTAATAGATTCCGAGAGCACAGAACAATCGGGGCGGGCACAAATCGAAAAAGTTCTCGAATCTCTTTTTGACGAAGCGCGGAAAATTCACGAAGAAGATCGGCTTGTTTGTCACGCAATTGGCAAACATGGACAATCTTTGTTACAGAATAATGCGTCGTATTTGACTCATTGTAATGCCGGCGGACTTGCAACTGCGGAGTATGGAACGGCACTTGCCGTTTTTTTTGCGGCATCAGAATCTGGAAAAAAAATCCACGTTTTCGCCGATGAAACACGCCCTCTGTTGCAGGGAGCCCGACTCACAGCATGGGAACTAATGCAGCATAAAATTGATGTTACTCTCATCTGCGATTCAATGGCGGCAATGTTAATGAAACAAGGAAAAATCAGTGGTGTTGTGGTCGGCGCAGACCGAATTGCCGCAAATGGAGATACTGCCAATAAAATTGGAACGTATTCTGTCGCCGTCGCAGCAAAAGCACACAATCTCCCGTTTTATGTTGCTGCTCCGACATCGACATTCGATTTGACTCTTTCCGATGGCAGTCTAATTCCAATTGAAGAGAGAGACCCCGAAGAAATTACAAATGGATTCGGATGTCGCACTGCTCCAGAAGGCGTTTCCGTTTACAATCCTGCTTTTGATGTGACTCCCGCCGAACTGATCGCGGGAATCATCACCGAACATGGAATCATTTCGCCTGTCAATCGAGATACAATTGCTGCAATTGTAAAACGAAATTAGGTGTTTAGCCAGCTTTCGTAGAAAGCTGTTGTTTCGTTCAGCGAGCCGCTGATGTCAATCTGCGGTGTATTTGGCGAGCCGCCGGCGTGAGTCGGCGGGTGAATTGGACAGTATTACCACAATTAAGAGCGACATTTTGTCACGAACTACTGTATAAGAAACTTAAAACAAAACATGATTGGTCCCGTTTTCACTCGTGAATTAACACTCGCACCACGACGAGAGGCGACATATCTCCTCCGCGCCATTTATGCTGGTGTGCTGATCGTTCTCGTTGCAACATCGTGGCTCGTCATAAGTGGAACGCAGCTAATTACCGATCCAGGGGACTTTGCCAGATTCGGTGGAATGCTCTTTCAGTTTCTCGCCCCAATTCAGTTGGTACTTGCCGTGTTTCTCTCAGCAACATTGGTGGCCTCTGCAATTGGACGCGAAAAAGACCGGCAAACTTTTTTGCTCCTCCTGCTGACACGAATGTCCAATTCCGAACTGGTTCTCGGAAAGTTACTTGCCAGTTTACTGAGTGTGCTTTTGATGATCGCCGTTTCACTCCCAATTTTCATGCTCCTGTCAATGCTCGGAGGAATTTCATATCCACAAATAGTTCGTGTTTTAATCGTTACTTTTCTAAGCGCGCTGGTCAGTGGAAGTCTTGGAAGTTGCATGGCACTTTGGCGAGACAAAACGTTTCCGGCAATTGCGACGACTCTCCTGATTATTTTTCTCTGGATCGCTTTTTGGGAGGGAGTGGGTCTCGGCCTTTTCAACAGCCTTTTCTGTAACACTTTCAGCAGCTCTCCCTGGATTTTGCCCAAAAATATCCCATCACTCTGTTCGTGGTTTAGTCCCTGGAACGCGATTCTAATCGCCACTCGCCCCGCCGCAGATGTCGTTTCTGATTCGTCGTGGATTTCCGCTGCTTCCGAACTGTTTGCTCCAATTCAAGGATTTTTGTGCTGCTCCGGAATTATTCTTATTCTTTTGAATGTTTTTGCAATTGCGATGGTGCGCGTCTGGAATCCGTCTCGTGAAATTCGACTGGCCGCACCAGAAGATGACACATGGAAACAGAAAACACCCACACATCTCATTGAAAACAAGCGGGAAAATAAGGGAAAACAGAGAACTCCGTGGAATAATCCCATTTTATGGCGGGAAATTATGACTCGCGCTTATGGACGTCGCCTCTGGATCATCCAATTCGGCTTTTTCGCTTTCTTTGCGATGACCGTTTTGGCGATTCGTGGAATACTGACCGAACACGTCGCAATTTCCGCCGTCGATCTGGCAGGAACGCTCATTCCTCTTTTTCTGCTCTCGCTGATTTTGGTGAATGTACAAGCAATCACGTCGCAAACTTCAGAAAAAGATGGCGGGACTTTCGATCTAATTTTAGTAAGCGATGTGACACCGAAAGAATACGTTTTCGGAAAACTAGGCGGCATTTTTTATAACATGAAAGCCATTGTCATTTTGCCTCTCTGTTTGTGCTGGTATCTCCACTGGGAACGAGCCTTCAATGCGACATCACTCTTTTTTCTTTTTGTCAGTCTCATTGTGATGTACACATTTGTGGCGATGATCGGTGTCTATATTGGAATGCAGTATGACAAAACGCGAATGGCGACGGCAACAAGTTTGGGAATCGTCTTCTTTTTGTTTGTCGGAATTGCAGCGTGTATTTGGATCATGGTCGCTTTTGGCGGCTCTTTTGAAACGCAATTGATTCCATTTGCCGCTTTCATGGTCGGAGGCGGAATCGGTCTTTATCTCATTTTGGGGGCCAGAAATCCATCGACTGCAATCGCTATTTCATCGTTTATTCTCCCAATTGCCGTCTTTTACATGATTACATCAATGTTACTTGGTGCGTTTCACCTCGTTTTCATCGTGCTGGTCGGAGCTTTCGGTTTCACTATTGCAGCGATGCTGATTCCACTTTTGGCCGAATTTGACTTAGCAACAGGAAGAACGTCTGGAGATTAAATAATGGTTAATGATAAATGGAATCAGATGAATTGAATCACTAACCACTAACAACTATTTCACTAATTCCCGCCCACTCTCGAATAATGAAACACATTATCACGAAAAGTCGTGTTTTGCTTACTGGTGCGTCTTCTGGAATTGGAGCTGCAATTGCTTTCGAATTGGCAAAAGAAAATGCCGACATGATTCTACTGGCTCGCCGCGCAGACCGACTCGATTCTGTCGCACAGCAAATCGTGGAAAAATTTCCACAATACGACGCTGAAAAAGGAACAAGAAAAATTATTGCGGTCGTCGGTGATGTCACAGACCCACTGGTGCGGATGAAAGTAAAAGAAATGGCCATCACAAAACTGGGTGGCATTGATATTCTTATAAATAATGCCGGTGTTGGAGCGACATCGCTTATTGAAATGACCACCGCTGAAACGATTCGACGACTATTTGAAGTCAATTTTTTCGCCCTGCTCGATTTAACGCAATTGATAATTCCTCTTCTAAAAGAATCGAGTTGTTCCGCAGAACGACAATTACTCGGCGTTCGTCCAATGATCGTGAATCTTAGTTCGATTGTCGGACTGCGAGGTGTGCCACATTATGGCATTTATGGAGCGGCCAAATTTGCGGTTAGTGGCCTCTCTGAATCACTTCGCGCTGAACTTCATCGAGACGAAATCGACGTTCTTCTCGTTTGTCCGGGAACGACACAGACCGAATTTTTCGATGTTCTTTGTCAAGCAAGCAGTGCGCCGAAAATGCCGGTGCATCATGCTGTCACTGCCGAACATGTCGCAAAAAAAATTATCGTCGCCATCAAAAAGGGAAAACACAAAATTATTCCATATACACAGGCTGTTATTCTCGATTATTTGAATCGATTCGCACCCCGTTTTACCGACTGGATAATGACAAAGTATGTTTAGAATTATTTTTCATATCCAAGTCCGCGAAGAACTTCCAGTATTTCCGAACATGTTGGAAACATACGTCCGCTGACTCGTTTGTATTCGTTTAGTGCGTTCATAAATTCGACTTCGTCCTGAGAATAAATACGCTCACATGTCGCAGGATCAATTTGACGACGACGTGTTTTTTTGCGACGAGGATGACTTGTATCGACTTTGACACAAGACGATTCCACTTTCAATGTCTCGAATTCATTAATATCGACCACTTCATTTTCATGAAATGGACTTGGCTCTTGAACGAAATCTCCTTTCAATTCATCCTTCAAATCATCTTTCAAAAAGGATTCTTGTGACAAAATTGACTTTTTGCATGAATAGGATCGACGATGCCGCCGGAGAGAAACAGGCGGACTAATGGGAGAGTGAGGGGAAGACATATCAGTTCTCGGGGGAAGAAGTGAGAGAAATTGACATCCAATCGACCATCGAAATGATGTTCATTGGACAGAATCGTTAAATCTTTTGTGAACTTTTAACGATTCCGAAAAGTTTCCGGTCTAATCTAATATGCCAATCTTGTCGATTATTCTGATTTCGCCAAATATAATAAAAAGTAACAGTTCACGGGTTTTGTTTATCGAGCCGGTGCGTGAGCACCGGCATTAAATCAAACTTTTTACGCTAAAATTCAATTGCCATGAAATTGAATTTCCGAATCCCATCGGGATTCAATATCGGTAGAAACACGAACATCAAAAACGTCCGAACCCCATTCGGGGTTCAATATTTGTGACCATTATTCAACTCCGACGGAGTTGTATGTTTTTGGGGCAATTCGTTTCTACCATTATTGAACGCCGACGGCGTTCAGGAAAAAACTGTCCGACGGTGATGCGGAGCGATTTCATGCGGGATTCTGAAGCCTTTGCCGCGAACTGTCAAAAAAAAAACCGCCGGTTTCAAACCGGCGGTTCTCGATAAATGATCATGCGATAATCATTTCTAAAATACATAACTGAAACCGACTTCCGCTTGATGTTCGACCCAGCGATCTGCTATTGACGCATCGTAGTTGCCGACCAGTGCCAGTGTCTTGTACGGATTCAGGAAAATGCGTGTCCCGACTCCTGCATCGAAGTATGATGTTCCGACTGCGACACTGTGAACCGTCTGCTCCGGTGCATAAACATTGATAAACTGACCGGTCTGTTTCACATAATCTTGTCCACCCAAAAGCGTGCTATATCCGAGCCGTCCGGTGATAATCGCCCGATCCAATGTACATGTTTCAAGTGAGAGACCAAAACGTGCTCTGGTTCGACTGACTCCACTGCGACCAAATCGCATTGCAATTGCATCGCCTGTTTCGTCAAACGAATATCGGAATGAATGTTCCGAGTCGAGGCCGATGCTCGGTCGCAAAATCGAGAATCCCAAAAACATCGGACGAGAAACCTCGAAACTGAAATTGAACGTGTTGCCTCCACTGTTTCCGTAAGCTGTCAATGTGCGGGTCGTCCCACCAATTGGACGCATTCCTGTCGGCCATGTTGAATCTGGAATAATCAGATCGTTCGGCAAAAACACGGTGCGATTCGATTTGTATGTCTGACTGCCGAATCCCATGAATCCTTTCATTTCGACATAACTGCCGACCATCGTTCCTGCATAAACACCGAATTGTGCGTCCGTCGCTGTTACTCGGTCATCGCCGGACCGCATTGTCGGATTTGAATAGCCGAGCATGAAACCGACCGATGTGTTCTGAGCGACGCGCTTGTCGAAGCCGATTTGGAATCCAGCACGATCAATTTTGGCACCGCGTGCATTGTCATCTGAGCGAATATCTACTGCCTGTGCTGTCGGAGTGAACCATATATTTCGCATATTCAAGATGCCGCCTGCCTGACCGCGATACTGCGGCTGCGGATACTGTGAATACTGCGGCGGCTGCTGCGAATACTGCGGCTGCGGCGGAACACACGGACCGGGCATATAAACCATTTGAGCATCGAGATTCAGCCGATCAAACGAGTTTCTCCAAGGTTGATTCAATCCAAGAAGAACGCTGTTTGCAATTGTGTCACCCGACATCTGCTGATAAAGACCACGAATAGTTTGCAGACGCTGCTGTTTCACGTTGTCATCGGTGATGTTACTTCCAGCTGCCCAAATGTCGGCAAGAAGTTTGGCAAGTGGCTGATTTTTCGTCAAATCGGTTGTTCTAACACCATCTAGGTTTTGCCCCACTGCTGTTGTATTCACCGTGTTTCCGACTCCACCGAAACCTGCGACGTTCATGTTGACGTACAAGTCGTGTCGCCCTGTACTATAAACGTGCTGCAATTCAACTGTGTGGAAAAGTGAATCGGTCGTGGAAGCAACAAGACCTGTGTAATTTGATTTGTCATTTCCCAAAATGCGCCCGACGTTTACTGAACCAGCCGGTGCGTTCCAAGCAGTCGAGACACCCGTTTCTCCCAAGAAAATGCTGACTGTTGAATTTTCGGTCCCAGTCGTTCCACCTTGTAGGAAAACGGCCTGTTTAGTTCCGCTCTGTGTTCCAGTGCCTCCGACATCCAAAGTGAGCACTGATACTTTTCCTGCCGTATTTGCATTGGCATAGAACGTCAATGTATTGCCACCTTCCATGTGATAATCTGTCGTCGAAACGATGTTGCCGTTTTGAATCGTCAAATTGCCCTGGAATGCTGCGACTGCGCCGGTGTCTGTATCTCGATTATAGAAACCGGAGGTCAA
>JBOFGF010000286.1:0-8692 GCA_051649005.1 Thermoguttaceae bacterium
AGGGTCAAGAGATCGTAGTTCAGTGTCCGTGCAAGCCACTGATTTGCCGTGAGGAATATAGATTTCGTAATCTTTCATATTACCTTCGGCAATATCCTTTGCGGACGTTACAGGAAGACCATCCGAGAAATCATTAAGACCGCCTGGTGTAAACACCGTCAAGTCGATTTTAGTTTTGCCTTTTCCTCCAAGACCGCTGATGACAGTCGGGAAAAATACACTACGAGTTTGAAAGGTGTAGGCAATCGCTTCCTTGGTACTTTTGTTCTTATCGACCAAGGTCAAGTCGAAGGCGAAGTATTTGAAGCCTCGTTTTAGGTAATCTTGAACCACTTTTCGCGTGGCTTCATTGAACAACGCCGAATACTCCTTGCCATAAGTTTCGGCAATGAAGGAATTGATTTCGTTCTCGAACTTTTCAATACTATCGACTTCCCAAGCGAATATGTTGTGGGCACCGATCTGTGTCTTGAGAATCAAACCGAAGGTCTGATCCATGTCTTCCTTGTATTTCTTTGCAAGGAGTTTTTTGGCATTAACAAAAATATCCCTGTTTGCTCGCTGGATATTGAGCGGTTTTCCCGGCAAAGGCATAACGCTCAACATCGCCGCGCCTTGCCCTAGCGTCGAGGCCTCGTTGGTGGAAAGCACGAGAATCTCTTTTGTTCCGTTCCAAGCGATGACCCCCTGTTGCTCGGTTTCCGTAAAAATACCTTTTGAGCCGTAAACAGAGTCGAAATCCGTTTCGCTGTTACCGTACACATCTGGCCGTTCTTGGTTACCGTCCTCGTCAATGCCGAGGCGGTCCCAGTCGTCGCCACCTTGATAATAATTATCCCGACCTTGAGGGACATGTCGATCATAGTCTTGGTAACGAAACTGGTTATGGTGGCCGTAATGTCCGCCGACTAAGTATTCAACCTTCGTCACTTTCGTCACCGTAACGATTTTCTTCACGGTCACTTTCGGTGGGCATGGACGGACTGGCGGACGTGGAATGATCACAATTTTGCCGCAGTCTGCCAGGCAAGGAATCACAAGCCCCAGCAAGAGACAGGGCACCAACAAACTTAAAACAATTCTTCTCATAATAGTTTTTCTCCAAAAAAGGTAATGTGGAACAGGGGAAGTTTACAAGTTGGAAATGTCAAGATTCGAATTGAGGTTCGGGAGATTTTCTACCGTATTCATGTTCTTGAAGTCGTACACATGTTGCGTTTTTTGTTTCAGTGCCTCGGCATTTTGGCGTTTTTTCGTTTCATTCATTAATTTCGTCGTAATTTTTTGTGTGCCTTTCAAAAAAGATATGATCTCATTATCGCCGAATGTACTTTCTGTAAATCCAAGTCGAGATACAGCAATGAAGCCACTCGTAAAAATCAATCCATCCCTTTTGTTGCCGAATGCGTTTTGATCGTCTTTCGGGGAGGCAGAGCCGATATCCATTATTCCCTGCGCAGTTTTAAGCAAAATCGGAAAACATGGCGGAACGTGTAGCCTCTGAATGAGAGGGGAAGAAATAACAAGTGAACCGGCTCCTGATATTGGCCTTGTTATTGGAATGGATATCTCAACACTACACGCATCTGTAATCAGAGACACAAATCTGTGCTTATTGCGATTGATCGCTTTCATGATGTCTTTTCTGACAAGAATGACTTCCGCTCTTTGGTCAGCAGCACTTTTTGCAGTTGGAAAAAGAGAATGTTCTTCGGCATTACTGTACTTTACAAATGCTCCGTGACAAATTATGTAAACCATAATCGCCCCCTGCGAGCCTACCTCACTGTTCATTTGTTCACACTTTTGAACAATTCTGGACGGAGTAGCATTATTACCGGACAAAACATGCACTTTCACGTCAATTTCATCCAAGCTGTGGGTAAGCGTATCATTTACATTTCTTTTCTCTGTCGTGCCATCGGGAGCGAATTTTGCAAATTGCTCAGGATCAATCAAGCCGGAGTCTCTCAGTAAGGCCCCAAGATTGGACCAGCTTACGCCTGTTGTTTCTTCGATTTCCTTATCGAGAGTTCCAAATACAAAGAGCATTTGAATATTGTTATTTTCTGATAACGCCGCCCCGGCAGAGTAGACGTTTTCATTGGCCCCCAAATCTGATTCCGTATCTGACCTTGAAGACAATGCATTCACACGTGCATAAAGGGATTTATAAATCTCTAAGCGTTTTCTAAGACGCTCCTTGTTCTCGCCGGTTGCATTTCTGTATTCGTTTTGCGTCAATGTAAATTCATGACTCAGAATCACAAGTAATCGCGCAGAATTCCCTCTTTTTCCCTGCCCTCCAAAATATATTGAATCGTCTTTGCAGATCAGCCAATCATTAGAGCCAAGTCGCGAGCTAAGGTCTTCGCCTTGTTTGCTTCCCGTGAGTGGCCTTGATGATTGAGAGATGATAATGTCTCCCGTTGATAAGTTATGTACATAATAGCTCGCCTCCTGTTGCGCCCAGTTATGGTCCGTCAAAATCAAAAAAATGCAAATAATAATGAATAGACATGGCAAGGGAAAGCTGAATGACCTGTGAGTTGTTTTCATTGTATCATTTCTCCTAATATAATAACGCAATTCAAAATCCAAAAATTGATTGATTTGGCAACAAAACAGCAGCCTTTCAGCCACGCACAATGGACGATTTTGATTCGCAGAAATAATTCGTCATTAATACAAACATGATGTCACCATCTCCTGTCGGTCGGCTTGTGAAGCCATCTTCAGTGCTCGTAACGCGTTTGATTATCGAACAAATATATTTCCAAACGCAAAATGCCACGAAAAGCACAAGAATTTTTTTCATGGTCATTTCAGGGGGGGTAAAAATTTTTTCTTCAATTCCCTAACGAAAAAGCACGAGGAACCATTGGAATCTGCAAAACACCGTTGTAATTCCATCCCTGGGAACTATTGGTAGGGTTAGCATTGTATTGTTTTAATGAATACTCCTTAGTACGTTCACGCACAATAGGAAAAAAAACAGTCCACGACAAATTTTTCTGTTGATTGTGTTCAAGAGCTTCGCACAGATTATGAGTCAACCAAAAACCAACTTCTGAATTGCACCAGCCAGTATAATCTTGTTGCGCAGCTGTGAAATCAACAACGCCGCGACTATCTAAAAACAATTTTTTGAAGAGCGGCTGCGGTGGATTAATAGTTGCCCCACAAACAGCTTTTTCCTCTCCGAGAAATGTAAAATGCACAGAACAGCAATCACTGATAAGTACAACCAGGCGCGGGCTGTGCTGTAAAATTTGATTTTTCACATCATTTTTTAATAAAGAATCATACAGGTGAGGTTGTTTTGCATCGGTATATGGGGTGGAAGGATCAGTTATAGTATAAAAAACACCCTTGTTTGGATCGCTTGCACCGTGACCGAAATAGCAAAAGATTACCGTGTCATTTTTGCCAATGGAACAGTTGTTTATAAATTTCAGAATCGTTTCCGGACGTAAATTTTCGCGTGGGATTTGATAAAACTCAAGTGGAGTATTCCCCAAACCACTGATCAGTGTTCGATAAATTTCATTGCTACTTACATCAACTGCCCCTCGTAAATTACTGTTTACGTCTCCGGCAACGATGAGATGGACTTTGGTCTTCGTATTCGTAATTTTTTCACTTTCTCGTCCGCTATCGACGTTATTACCTTTCCTCACGCCGATGGCATATGGGTCGCCGACATGTGGATGGCTTACTGGAAACAGTGACTTGAAGTTGCCGCCGTTACCATTGACTATTCCACCGGTGGACTCCCAGTAGTAGCCTCCAGCCCAAGATGAATCCATACGAAGTTTTTGAATTCCTCCGTTTCTTTCCAGTGAACGAAACTCACTGTGCGATGGGAGCCGAAAACCGAGATTGGCCACTCTTTGCCTCGCAGCACCGTGTGACGACGTTCTTGACAGAGATGTCGTCCATTCCAGCCCGGTTTTCGAATCACGCCAAATAGAAGTTCCACCAACATTGCCCGCATCCAGCCATTGCGCATAGCTTGGAGTACGGGCGGAAATGAGCAAGATGCCAATACAAAGCGACATCTGAATCATTTTTGTTCTCATTTTGAGTCTCCTACGCCAGATGGCATATTAATTTTAAGTACAGAAAAAATTGCGTGCCAAAATTTTATTTTCCATACCACAGAAAAATATTATCCCCACGACGCCCACCACCCTTATTCAAATTGACATCAATTCTTGTGAAGGCAATATCAGTTCCCACAGGGGACTTATCTTGATGTAACACCAAAAGAGATTTAACGGGTTTCAAATCTGGATTTTTTGTGTAGCAGAGATACAGATAATCTGCACCGGCACCTTTATTCAAATCGACATCAATTTTTGTAAAACCATCACGAGGCTTGTCATTTTTGCTGTCGATGATATAAAGTCCCGTAATTGGTTTCCCATTCCAGCTTCTTTTGTAAAACAGGTAGATAAAATCTGTTTTTCCACCCATGCCTTTATTTAAATCAACGTCAAGCAGTTCATAGCCATCTCCCCATTCGGGCAACGGTTTTCTTGCAAGCGACTGAGCCATAGACGGCATCGCCCGTATTTTGATATCCACAATAGGTGCGAGGCCTTTCTTTGTTGTCCCTTGTGCTACTACCGATTGCGATGACACCACTCCGAGCACCAAGTGTATCACAAAGAATACCATCGTGTACCGCAGAATAAATTTGCCATTAGAAAGAATGTTCGCTCTCATCAGTTTGTCTCCTAAAAAAATAAAAAATAAACTTTACAACAATTTTCAAACACGCTACTACATCGTTCGATTCAGATCATTCGCATCGTCGCACATATCACTTTTGATACGATGATTTGCCGTTGGCGAAAACAACCCGCTTTATGCCCTCTGGAACTGTCCTGAATGGAAAAGGCTCAAAGCCATTATCAGAAAGCTGTTTCTCGCTCTTCACGGGTTCAATACTATTTTTGTAGGAGCCGTTGGCATTTTTCTCCCATGAAGCCCTCTTATTTGGTAAAGATGCCTTATCACTCGCAGTAGGCTCTTGATTCTCAAAAACAATAACAACATCCATGTTGTTTTTCGCGCGTTCTCTCTCTGTGCGAAAAGCATACGATCTACGCACCCAAAAGTACGGAGCATCCTTCCAATCCCAATCGGTACGATTTCCCCATGTATTCCAAGTGTAGTAAAAACCACTGTATCCACGGTTGAGACGGACTGTATCACCCGGATTGATAGTGTACCACCCTTCAACCCATTCAAACGGACGCCCCGGCATCACAGCTAACGATGAGGTTGCCGGTCCTCTGCCTGATGAGGGTTCGGAACGATGTTCCCACCATCCTGAAACAGCGATGTGAATACTAAATGACTCTTGATTGACAAACTCGACAATTGGTCCACCATGCTGCGCGACTGCAAACTCGCTGCAGCAGACCAGACCGATAAGAGCAAACAAGACGGACTTGACGATGTTTTTCATGGCAGTATTCTTTTTTGGGGGGGCGGAATGGGATATTGGGTTTACGGTAAATCGATTTCCGTTGTGAACGGTTACTAGGAAAATGCTGTGTCGAGAATCGACAAGAATAGGCGAAAGTGCCTTTTCAAAAAGAAAAGGGAACGCCATGAGTCCTTAAATACGAAGCCTCCCCTCACGTTACTAAGGCAGTATGCGCGCTTGCGCACACCAATACAGACAGTTTCAAATTGTCCGCACGGAACTTCGCAAGCTGTTGGCATGACATCCCCAAGCGGGGACGCATAGGTTCCAACAGCAAAATTTTTTTCTTCCAACCGGCAAAGCCGGGTAACGTATGGAAGAAAGTCCCCGTCAAAAGACGGTTTTAAGGACTAATACTTGCGATTATCTGATTGTAAAACCGGCATGAGCCAGCGAAATTTATTTCATAATCCTCCGAAAATTTCTGAATTGAATTTCAAATTTATTTCATTCTATCGAGCGTTTTGGAAATTGCAATGCCCATGAATCAAAAAAATGGTAAATTTTTTTCAGGATGAATGAAAAACGATCAATTTACATGTTCTCGTCACTTCAAATTGCCTTGATGTTGCATGGATCGACGTTTTGTATTGCGTCGAGAAAAAGGCGAAAAAAGAACAGCCCCGGTGGTCGTGATTCAGATTCAGAAAATGTCCATGACCGACGGGGGCGAGAGGGGAGACTTCGGAGTCGAAATCTCCGCGAGTAAACTTTTAGCCACTATCGGTGATAGGGACCATGCGAATGATGCGGCGGGCGGATTGGCGGATACAGTGGCCGAACCGGATAAGCCGGATAACGGCACGGCGGAGCGGGAACGACGATGACAGGCGGATGCGGACGGTAAGAATCATAACCGCCGCAATGGGTCGGTCGGTAATAGCCGCCACCGGGACCGCCAATGCCGATTTGTACATTGACATTTCCGCCGCGATAATCCATTCCAAAGCCATTTGCCGAAGCCGAGCTTGTCGAGAAGCAGACGGCACAGGCGGCACATCCGAGAGCGAGAAGCAGTGTGTGAGTTTTCATGGTCATGTCTCCTTGTGATGGGTGGTGATTTGAAAAGTACAACCATTTGTCTTTCCAATAATAGAATGGTCAACGCTTGCCAGTTTGCGACAGAAAAATCGAAAAACTTGAGATAAAATCAGGATAAGGGGGGAATTTTTTTCAACGCTGTAATCTCCGGCATGAAATCGCATGGACAGTCGAAATTCCGTATTTTTCAGCGTGAAAAAATTTCTCGCCGTTTTCGCCTTGTTTTTCGGCACTTGATTCGTCCGCCGAAAAAATTTTTCGCCGGGGTAACTTGAACTTTTTTTCCGTTTGTGGCAAAATCATTTCGATGTCGGGGTGCCCGGCACGAGGCGGCATATTCGTCGCCGTTGTTACGGAAACGCTCCCGTTGGTCGCTCGATTTATTGTAACGATTGCAACAAAATCGCCGACCGCAGCAAATCTGCCGGGAGGCTAATGCGGTGAAGCAGCCTGCTTCCTGCAACAGGGACGCCTGCTTACTAAGCGTCACAAGGAGAAACAAGAACATTTTTTGTCAACCGATTTTCCGTTCGGAAAAGTCGCT
Source organism: Thermoguttaceae bacterium (assembly GCA_051649005.1). Classification (GTDB taxonomy): domain Bacteria; phylum Planctomycetota; class Planctomycetia; order Pirellulales; family Thermoguttaceae; genus WRKP01. Next base: position 7,086 of record JBOFGF010000286.1, read on the forward strand.
CGTCGAAGAACCGTATCTTGTCGTCCGTCCCTGATTCTTCCTGCCCGCTTCGGGCTTCTGATTCAAAAGCACTCGCCGGATCGGTTCTGTCGTTTTTTTTCGCCGCTCTTTCGAGCGTCGAAACGCATTTTTGAATCAATCTCGAACGAACTCATTTTTATTTTCTGTCACATTTTTAATCAGGAGAATTGTTATGAAACGTCAGTTTTCTTTGGGGACGGTCTTTCGAATGTCGGACAAATCGTTACTGCGTGCATTTTTTGAATCGTTCAGCGACGAAGCTGAAGGGATCGGCTGGGAAGATGTCAACAGACGCAATATTCACGATTTGCAGCATTTTTTCGATGCTTTGCCGCCGCAGATTCGCGCTCAGGCGGAAGTCGCTCTGCGAAATATCCACGCTCTGGCCTGTGAAAAAGGGATGGAAGCACTCGTCGAGGCGGCAGCAACGCAGGAATCCGACGAGGCGTGGACGGAAGTTTTGCTTTCGACTCGCAATCTCTATTCGAAATCCTTGTTCACATGGCTCTATCACCGCGAGGTGTTCGAGTTCGCTGGCCAATTTTTCGAAGTGGATGCTCGAAGTTGGTGGCGGAAACGGATTGATCTGCCGAAAATCACACCGCAACTGGACGATGAAACGAGGGAAAATCTCGAAGACGAAATCGAAATGCTGCTGAAAACAACGCAGGGGCGCGGGTATACTTGCACCGTCGAGATGACCGCCCGCGCAGGAGGCGTCTACTATTTCTTCGCACACCCGGACGATTATGTCCGCGATTCGCTGGTTCATGATGACACCGGCGAACTGATTCACCAGCCGATTCGGCAAACATTCGAGGTCGTCTTCGCTTACAACAGCATGGAAGGGAGTTCGGAACTTTCGGCCCGACTTCCGCAACGTCTCCGTGAATCGCTCGAAGCGATTTTCTTGCGGCATGTTCTCGGCGTGGAACCGGTGACTGAGGAACAAATCCCATACGACTTATCGATGCTCCTCGATCCTCGTTTTGAGCCAGTGGCTCGTCCCGAAGATCGTCTTGAAATTTTCGTCAACTCAATCACGCTCGACTGGAACGAAGGGTACACGATCAGTTATTTGACACAAGGATCGCGTTCGATCCGCGAATTCATTTTTGAACGGATTCAAAATTCGCTCGACAATCGCCGCTTGGTCGTCAAGAAAGCCCGTTTTCGTTTCGTTTTTTATCAAGAGACCGGACGACCCAAAACATTGACGTTCGAGATCGGGGCACCATTCACTTGTACTCTGAAAAATCAGGCACCGGAACATGTCGAGATGGCTCATCGTTATTTGAAACAATGGAGGATTGAACATGACGAGAATATCGCCCTTGCAGGAAGTCTTGTCGCTGATGCTCTGCCCGCCGCCTGATGACCGTGCAGTTTTTGTAGCACAAAACCACCGCCATTTGAATCTTGCCCTTCTTGCCGGTGTCGGTTTGATCCGTCCCGGCGGGATGGCGGAGACATATTCGTGTGACTGTGGAGCGGGCGGGCGGTGCGAAGTGATTTGGCTCGAACACCGCAAAGACAGAACACGCAGGCCGATTTATCGATGCGAAAATTGCGGACTGAATCGTCTG
>JBOFGF010000287.1:0-11905 GCA_051649005.1 Thermoguttaceae bacterium
CGTTCTTTTTGACCCAGTTTAGTCACAAACAATGTCGATTTTTCTGAATTGAACATCTTTATTCTTTTATTTTTGATCTATAATAGATGACAGCGGCAATACACCAACATATTGCCGAACTCTTTATTTTACTGATAACCTGTGAACGGTCACCAATAGAAAAACACAAATTTCTATCAAGCTGGTCGTGATTCCAAGCGACCTGTCATCATAAAGTAACCGACCCCAAAATAGCATTGCCACAACGGACTTATCACTGCGCCAAAAGTCAGTAATCCAGCGGTTGGTAATAGCACTACAACCGAGAGCATACAACATATCAGAACAACCTCGTTTCCGCTAGTGTATTTCCAAGAGCTTGATAAAGCGGCAGCTGGTTCTTGATTTTGGTCGACTACAAAATAATAAGCCCAAGATAATTTCACTATAAAAACATAATACGCACCCAACGCAATCAACCATAAAAACATGGAGAGTGTGGTCGGCAACGATGAGCCAATAAGCCCGTATAACAGCATCGGAGATGATATTGCCAGATATATTACGAGCATCGGCACAAACACTTTCAAGGAAGTAAATATCATCCAGACAGAGACCGCTTTGCCCTTAAACATCGGAATAATAAACGTAGTGGCGGCAGCTATAAACCACACAGTAAGTGCCGTTGAAACAGCAAAGCAAAACATGTGAAAAAGTTGTAATGCCATATTGATTTTTGCAACATCCGGTTTAGCAGCTGCCATGTTTTCGTATCCGCCAAATGGTGACATTTGCTGCTGCACAGATGTTTTTGCAAAAAATCCAAAGATCGCTGTCCATTCACCTACCATACTCGATCCCCAATTAATCCAGAAGGCAGGAAATATCGTGAAATAAGCGAATACGCCGAGTAAAATAAAAATGCCGAGGTTCTTCGCAAAGAACACCAAAGTGTAATTAAAAAGTGAGTTGTACTCGATTATTGAGTGTTCAATCGGCTTGTCTTCCACGTTGTTTTGTCCAAAGTATTCCATTTTTTAGCTTTCATTTCGTTAGTTGTTATTTTATAGAATTCTGTCCAGAAGCCAACAGTCGTAAATAATGTGCTGATTCGCCGGCACTGTTTTCCATTTTTATTACAAGACGTAGTAAGTTTCGGAGCGATTCAAAAATTAAGCATGTAAATAACATTGAAATAACACCAGCAACAATAGTTATCATCTGTATTGTTGATGCGTCTTGAATGTTTTGCAATTTGGTAATGCCAAAGAGTATGTCGATAATGTACAACACAAAAAACGGCACTGTGTCTCCATTTACATTTTTCAATAATGCCGAAAACTGAGCACAGAGGGTTAATCCCATGATAATCAAAAGCACAATACTGAGAATTTCCAATGCAATGAATTTAGTTTTTTGATATTCCATGATTTTTGTTTTCCTTTCTCATAAAAAATAAAATTCGAGTGGGTTTTGGCATCGATATTGCAACTTATAGATGTTCACTATTAGTACATTTTAATGATTATTATACACAAGCCGAACGAAACAACCGCTTTCTACGAAAGCGGGCTAAACACGGCCGCCAAACACACCGCCGACTAACAACCGCCGACTTACGCCGGCGGCTCGCCAAACACATACTAAACGTGCGCGTGGCTTTTACTCAACTGTTGCTGTAATAAAATACGTTTTATCTGATTTATTATTACTGACCCAGATGTAATATTTTCCCGCTTTGGGTTTTTCAACGATTATTTCTTCGTTCGCACTGTATGTCTCAGAGCACCAGCGTTTATGAGTTGCGTTTGGAAAAGCTTCGTCCAGTGGTCCATTCATATAAAGATTAAGCACATTGTCTTTCGTCAAAGACTCAGTTGATACTTTCAAACTTTTTGCGTTTTTAGGAACATCAATTGTCAAAAACTCACCTAAATTACGGGTCGTTCGCTTGATTGTTTCACCGTTTTCAAGCTCAACAATATTCTCGGTGCTCCACTTGATTTTTACGTTGTCGCAATTAATGCGGTCCGACAGTACGGTCAACTTGTACAAACCCGCCGGAACTTTTGCGTTCGGAACTATGAAAATGGTTTCGTAACTAGAATAGCTATCTGATTTCCATGAACTTTTATCTCTTGTTGGGTACAAAGTTTCGTCTGGTGCGTTCAGGAAAATGTCGAACCCATTACCTTCAAAATTAGAATCAACCCAAAGGTTAAGCATGTCCTTGTCCTCTGGAACGGTGAAGTAGAAATGTTTTGTGCCATTGACACCATCGTCATCAAGTGGGCCGATATACTCTTTATTTTCCTTTAATGCAATCGGTTTTTGGAAACGAGCTGTGATATCATATTCGCATCCACCTTTCATTGGGGAGACATAAATCCTGTAAATTCCGGCTGGTGGAAAAGTATAAGAGAAACTCTCAGTATTAGTATAACTCTGTTCCGCATTAGAGTAAGATTCTGTAGAAGGAAAAGTATTTTCCTTTGGATAATTAATGTAAAGGTCGAGATTATTTCCTTTATTTGCACTTTTTGTCCAGATGGTCAATAGAGATGTTCCTTCCGGTACTTCGACGAAGTAATACTTTCCCACTTTTTCATTGCTGTCTCTGTATGTTTTGAAGTTTAGGAGTTCGAGAGCTTTCGCGTCATTAGGAGCTTCCATTTCTCGTCTTTTTTTCTCTTTTTTTGTGTCTTGTTCATCTTCATCTTCATCTTCATCGCTGACCACAGGCGACTCTTTTACCTGCTTGGTTTGTTTATTTGATTTAGCATTACTAGACAGAGTCGTGATTGTTTCTGCTGAAGCCACGTTAAAGGCTGCCAACAAAAGAACTGTTGTGGTGAAAAAAAGTTTTTTCATGGTCTTTCTCCTAAAAAATAAAATTAGAGTGGGTTTTGGTATCTATATTGCAACTTATAGATGTTCACTATTAATGAAATACCGTAAATTTAGATAATTCCGACAAAAAAAATTCGTATCGGTCAAATAATTCAGTTAAATCATTCAGTTAAACCATAATGGCACCTCAAAGAATCGTGATTATCGTGACACAAAACGGGATTATAACACAACGACGATGATTGGCAAGCAATTTTCGTTGAAATTTCGTTTTTTCGACAAATTCAGTCTGCTAACAAGTTTTCACCACAGAGACACAGAGTTCACAGAGTGTCTTGTATTCTCCGTGTTCTCCGTGTTCTCCGTGCCCTCTGTGGTAAAAAATTCCGAAGTTCACAAAACTTGTTAGTGGACTGTCGACAAATTTTGCACCGGCATTGTTTTTTTTATCCATTTTGCGATAATATGGTAAAATCCGGTAATTATAAGGACATTTCGCATTCAGTCTTTCCTAGTTTAATCCGCTTTCCGATAAAGCGGCTGTTCTCATGGCAAATCGCGTCGCCGAATATCTGAAAAAAATTCAACAACAATTCGAAACTCAGCAGGCGACCGAACATAGTTACATGCCTGCTTTGAAATCGCTTCTGCAACAATTGCTCCCAAATCACACAGTCATTAACGAACCACGTCGAATCGAATGTGGTGCGCCTGATTATATTTTGTTACAACAAAATACTCCGTCTGCATACATCGAAGCAAAAGACATCGGAGACATTGACCTCGCAGGAAAAAAACAAAATCACGAACAATTTGATCGTTACAAAAAAGCTCTCCAATATCTCATTTTTACCGATTATCTCGATTTTAATTTGTACGAAAATGGTGAATTTGTCGAAAAAGCCAGAATTGCTGAAATAAAATCAGATAAAAATGGCAACAAAATCGTTCCGATCAAAGAAAACGTACATAAATTTCTTGCGCTCATTGAAAGGTTTGGGAAACCCAAACTGCAAACAATCGAATCATGTACGAAGCTGGCTGAAATAATTGCAGGAAAAGCACGACTTCTTGCTGATGTTGTTGAAAAATCGCTTCAAATAGATTTTAGTAACTTAAATAACGAAAACAACAGAAATAATGAAAATGGACTGCACGAAAACCCTTTATTCGGACAACTAGAAGCATTTAAGAAAGAGCTTATTCACGATATTGATACGAAAACTTTTTCCGATATTTATGCCCAAACAATTTCGTACGGAATGTTCGCCGCCAGATTTCACGGCAAAAATTCTGACACTTTTTCGAGAACAAGTATCGCAGAACTAATTCCAACGACAAACCCGTTTTTGCGCGAGATTTTTCAGTACATTTCCGGTGTCAGCATTGATGAGCAAATTGTTTGGATCGTCGATGAATTGGTGAATATTTTTCGTGTGACCGACATCAAAAAGGTAATGAGTGGATTTGGAGAAGAGTCTGGCAAGTCCGATCCTGTTTTGCATTTTTACGAAAATTTTCTTTCCGCATACAATCCTGATCTTCGAAAAAATCGCGGCGTTTGGTACACACCAAAACCGATTGTCAGTTACATTATTAGTGCAGTCGATGAAATTTTGCAACAAGAATTCAAATTATCAAAAGGACTTGCAGACAATTCAAAAGTGGATGTGCAAATTGGCGGCGACAATAAAGTTACAAAAAAAATTCACAAAGTTCAAATTCTCGATCCGGCCACAGGAACAGGCACTTTTTTGGCGGAAATCGTTCAACAAATTCACGAAAAGTTCAAAAATCAACAAGGAAGTTGGCAGGGATATGTCGCAGACCATCTAATTCAGCGTTTACACGGATTCGAGGTTTTAATGGCTCCATATACAATGGCGCATTTGAATCTCGGCATTGTTTTGTCTGAAACCAATTATGTTTCAAAAAATAATGAGCGGTTTCAAATTTATCTGACCAATTCGCTGGAAGAACATGATCCGCAGACGACAATGCAGTTTGCTCAGTGGATTTCTTTGGAAGCACGCGAAGCAAAACGCATCAAAAAAGAGACACCGGTGGTGGTCGTCGTGGCAAATCCGCCATATCTGGGAGTGTCATCCAATAAAGGCAAATGGATTTCTGATTTGATGGACGATTATAAGAAAGAACCCGGCACAAAAGCGAAATTACAGGAGCGAAATTCCAAGTGGCTCAGTGACGATTATTGCAAATTTATTCGACTCGGGCAAGATTATGTAGACATAAATTCAGCAGGAATTTTGGCGTACATCACCAATCACAGTTTTTTGGACAATCCGACTTTTCGCGGAATGCGCTGGAATTTGCTCCAGTCTTTTGACAAAATTTATATCCTCGATTTGCATGGCAACAGTAAAAAGAAAGAGACTTGCCCAGATGGATCAAAAGATGAAAACGTATTCAATATAAAACAAGGAGTTTCGATTAACATTTTTATTAAGACGGGAAAGAAAAAGAGCGGTTCTTTGGCGAAAGTATATCATTTCGATCTGTTCGGCAAACGAAAAGAAAAATATGCTTATTTGAAGAAACAAAAATTTTCTAAAACTCCGTTTGTACAATTAAAACTCTCATCTCCCGAATACTTTTTTGTACAAAAAGATGATAATTACAAAGAGGAGTACAAGAACGGATTCTCAGTGAAGGAATTTTTTGTAGTGAATAATGTGGGCATTGTAACAATGGGCGATTCTTTTGCAATTTCCGAAACACAAACGGAATTACGAACACGATTAAATTATTTTTTGAACAACGACATTTTGACATCGGATTTCAAGGAAAAATATGGACTCGGCAAGAATTATGCTGCTTTTATTCTCGAATCAAAGCGGAACTTGGTTCTCGAAGACAAAAATTTTGTTCCAATAGAATATCGCCCATTTGATACGAGATGGACATATTTTGACAAAAAAATTCTGTGGCGACCGCGCACTCGAGTGATGCAACATTTTTTGGCGGGCGAAAACATCGGGCTGAATTTATGCAGACAGTTTAAGACGGGCAATGATTACACTCATGTTTTTGTAACTAATAACATCATTGAATCGAGTTATGTTTCAAATAAAACGAGTGAAATTACTTATGTTTTTCCTCTTTATATTTATCCCGAAAATGGTTCGTTTGAGTCGCATCGAGAGCCGAATTTGAAACATGAGATCGTCAATAAAATTGCGGATAAAATCGATTCACGTTTTGAAAACGAAGTGAGTGGCAAACGTGGCACGTTTTCTCCGATTGACATATTCGATTACATTTATGCGGTTTTACATTCGCCGAGTTACAGAAAGAAATATCAAGAGTTTTTGAAAGTAGATTTTCCACGAGTTCCTTTTCCAAATGATGCACAGGAATTTAGAAAATTCGCCAAAATCGGCGGCAAGTTACGAAAACAGCATTTGATGAAAGAAACACCGAATATCGAAACGAAATTTAATGTAACAGGAACGAATTGTGTCGAAAAAATAAGCTGGGAGAACCATCCCCGGCCCTTCATTAAAAAGGGTGGAAATCAGACCAACAACTCCCCTCGTTTCAAAGGAGGTGTGCCTGAAATGCGTGGTGATTCTTTCGGAAAAGTATGGATCAACGACACTCAGTATTTTGAGAATGTACCACAAATTTCGTGGGAATTTTACATTGGTGGATATCAACCGGCACAAAAATGGCTCAAAGACCGGAAATACCGCTGTTTGACGTTTGACGAAATCGTTCATTATCAGCGGGTTATTGCCATTTTGAGCGAGACGGTGAAAATAATGAATGAAGAATTATCTGCCGATTGACATTTCTGTCCCGCTTCTGTTACTGACTTACTGACTTACCAAACACATTTTAACCAATACTATTTCCGTGAAATCTCTTGTTGCTTGGAGCATTAGGAACACGCCCGCCATGAATACACTCGCGGCGGCGATTATTATCGTCGGTATTCTCTGTTTTATTTCGGTTCGCAGAGAAATGTTTCCGAATTTTGAACTCGATATTATCACAGTCACTGTTCCATATCCGGGAGCAGTTCCCGAAGAAGTCGAGGAAGGAATCTGCCAAAAAATTGAAGAGCAGATTCAGCATCTCGAAGGAATCAAAAAAGTCACTGCCGTCGCCGGCGAAGGAGTTGGCTCAGTAATTTTGGAACTTGAAAGCAATGTCAAAGATGTCCAAAAATTGGTGAATGACATTCGTGGCGAGGTGGATCGTATTCCGAGTTTTCCTCAATTGGCAGAACGTCCGAGTGTTTCCCAAGTGACGATTCGCAGTCCGGCCATGTTTATTGCTCTTCTTGGTCCCAGCACTGATGATCCTGGTGCGGAATTGCGGCTGCGCGAAGTTGCCGAACAGTTACGAGACCGCTTCAAAGGACTTTCCTCTGTAAAATCAATTGATCTTGCCGGAGTGCGAAATTTTCAAATCGACATTGAAATCTCGGAAGAAACCCTCCGAAAGCATGATATTTCTTTGAGCGATGTTGCTCGAATAGTTCGGGCACAGAATCTCGAATATCCGGGCGGAGTGATTAAAACATCGTCGCAAGAAATTTTGGTGCGAGGCAAAGACCGCCGTTTGACAGGAGACGACATTGCCAAACTGCCATTGGTCACAAGTCCCGATGGGGCAGTGCTGACAATCGGAGATTTGGCGAAAATCAAAGATGAATTTATCGATTCGACCTCGATCAGTCGAGCGGATGGTCGTCCTGCGATCATGTTTAACATCACGAAAACGACGACTGAAGATGTGGTCAAAATTTCGCAGGCAATCAAAAAATTTATGGAGGAAGAAGCCAATGGATTTCTTCCTGATGGATTCGAGCTGAAAATTTTCGTTGATTTCGCCGTTCCTGTGCAGGACCGTTTCAATCTTCTGATGAAAAATGGTTTACAGGGACTCGTGCTGGTCGTGCTGATTCTTGCCATTTTCCTCGATTTGAAACTCGCTTTTTGGGTTTCCTTCGGGATTCCACTGTCGATTTGCGGCGGAGTTATTTATTTGTATGCGGCAAATGATTCACTAAATATGATTTCGATGTTCGCTTTTATAATGGTTCTTGGCATCTTGGTCGATGATGCAATTATCGTTGGCGAAAACATTTATCATTATCGACAAAAAGGGATGGACACTTATTCGGCGGCTCTGAAAGGGACTGTCGAAGTGATTCCCGCCGTCTCCGTTTCCGTTTTGACGACTATTGTCGCCTTTGTTCCGCTCCTTTTCGTTCCCGGTGTGATGGGAAAATTTTTCAGTACTGTTCCAAAAGTTGTTACTGTTTTGCTCCTCCTTTCACTTTTTGAGAGTATTTTCATCCTTTCGTGCCATTTGGGACATGACTCGAAGTCTCGATCAAATCGGAATAAATCCGATAATCAAGATTCAGATAATCAGGATGATGAAAATTCACTCCTTTCAAATGAATGGAGTGAAAATAACCACGCTAATTCTTTCAAAGGAGTTATGTCAAACAAGCCGATTCCAGCCCTTATTGTGCTGGGAATTTGGAACTTTTTTGCATTTCCTTTTTCAGTTTTGTATCAGATCACTCTGCGAATCAATCGTGTGGCCGATTCTCTTGTCAATTTTGTGGCCAATTCAATCTATTCGCCGATCATTCGAACATTCTTGAAAGCACCACTCCTTTCACTTGCCCCATTTGTCGCCGTTCTCATCATTTTTATTGGTGCATTTCAGGGAGGATGGATTCCATTCGTTCTTTTTCCACAGACCGATTCGATGGCAATTAGTGCCACAGTCGCTTTTCCTGATGGCACGCCTCCTTCTGCGTCGATTGCTGCCATGCAACAACTCGAACAGGGAGCGGAAAAAGTCAATGAAAAATATATTGCCGCTGGTCGAAAGCCGCCGATTACTTTGACACTCACCAACATTGGTTCGACAAGTGTGATTTCCTCGTCGCACGGCGGCGGAGGTGCGGCGGACGGCGGCCATCGTGGTTCGGTGACCGCAAAATTGGCGGACACAAGTGAACGCGATGTCAACAGTAAAACAGTATTAGATGAGTGGCGAGACGTTTCGGGCACATTTCCCGGCGCAGATTCGGTCGTATTCACATCAATGGGCGGTGGGCCCGGTGGAAACATGATCGAATTGGTGGCATCATCTGACAAAAACTCGGCAGATTCGCTGAAAGATTTTGTGAAACGGGTCGAAACGCAGTTGGCGACATATCCAGGCGTTTTCGACATTGCAAATGACTCCGTTCCCGGCAAGTGGGAATTTCAAGTGCGTGTCAAAGAAACAGCAAAAGCACTTGGAATAACAACAAACGATTTGGCATCGCTTCTCAGAGCGGCTTATTATGGCGACGAAGTAATGAGACTCCAACGTGGCCGCCACGAAGTCAAATTGATGGTCAGATATCCCGAATCAGAGCGAAACACGCTCAAAGGATTTGATGATATTCGAGTGCGGAGATTCGGAACTGAAACGCCACTTTCTGAACTTGCGGAAATCGAAGTCCAGAGAGGCTATTCGCAAATTCGCAGAACCGACCAAAAACGTTCCATCACTGTCACAGCCGATGTCGATTTGGCTCAAAACAAACCGAATCAAATTATTCAAGACTTGAAAACTGCCATTTTGCCTGGTATTCTCGCAGAATTTCCCGGAATTGATGTTCGCTGGGAAGGACAACAACGACAAACGGACGAATCATTTCAGGGACTCATGTATGGATTGGTTGTTTCGCTTTTCATTATTTTTATTCTTTTAACTCTTGAATTTCGGTCATACACACAGCCGATCATCATTTTGGCGATTATTCCATTTAGTCTCATCGGAGCGGTGGTCGGTCATTTGGTTCTCGGATATACACTGACGCTGATGAGCCTTTTTGGGATGGTCGCTCTTGTCGGAGTTGTGATTAACGACTCCATTGTTCTTATCGATTTTATTAACAAACGTATTCAAAACGGTGAATCTGTGTTGGATGTGCTGCCAGAATGTGGTGTGCGACGTCTCCGTCCTGTCTTTTTGACATCAATCACCACGATTTTCGGTGTTGCTCCGCTGATTTTAGAAAGATCGTTTCAGGCACAATTTTTAGTTCCAATGGCAATCAGTATCTGTTTTGGTCTCCTGTTTTCAACACTCGTTGTTTTGTTTATCGTTCCTATTTTGTATTTGCTGTATTACAATGTCATCTGTTCATTTGATGGACAATTGCCGAGCAATGAAAAATAATACCTTCGGCTGAAAGAAAAATACTCAAAAAAGGAGTACGTTTTGATGAATTGATAATAGTTCATCTTCGGGAACGAAATACAGAATTTCGCACCACAAAAATAAAGCCCTGAAATGGCATTTCCGAATTCCGATGGGGATGAAAATGCTGTTTCAGAGCGACTCGCCCAATAAACCCGCCAACTTACGTTGGCGGCTCGCCAAACGTGGAACACCAGACATGCCTCGCCAGACATAGCTCGCCAAACGTGGAACACCAAACTTGGACACGGATTTTGGATGGCAAAATCAATCTTCGATCACAGTGGGCAAAACACTCGGAGGAAGCAAATACAGTCGTGGTGACATCGCATCGACAATTTGCTTTGAACTGAGCATTTGGTGACGCGGACCACGCATTTCCAAAAGAAATTGCGATAAAGACGATTTGTCTTTATATCGAATCGTTTTCGTATCAGATTCATTCAGACCAGCTAATTTCATTGCTTCTAAAATTGCATCATCTTGAAAACCAATCTGATCAATCAGTCCATTTTTGAGAGCATCACTGGCCGTGTAAACTTGTCCGGTGGCAATTGCATCGAGTTTTTCTGGGGCATCAGCAAAATTTTTGCGGCCATCACAAATGATTTCCTTGAATCGTGCAAAGAAGTTATCGACAAGTCCCTGCCAAATTTTCTCTTCGTCTTCAGACATCGGTTTTGAAAAACTTCCCATCGCTTTATATGGACCACTTGTAATTGTGTTCATTTTCACACCGATCTTTTCACAGAGTTCCGTGCCATTGACCAGTGCGACGATGACTCCAATGGAACCGGTAATTGTCGTCGGTTCGGCAATAATTTTGTTCGAAGCCATTGATACATAATATCCACCACTTGTTGCCATTGATCCCATACTCACGACAATTGGAATACTCCTTTTTGCCTTCATTTCTCGCAATAAATGGAGATAAAAATCACTTCCTGAAACTGTTCCACCGGGAGAATCAACTCGCAAAACGACGGCGCGGACCGATTCGTCCATCAAAACTTGTCGAATTTGTTTCGGAATGAATCCATCTTGTGATTCTACAATCATTCCGTCAATTGAAATAATGGCAACTTTGTTTTGTGCATCAGATTGACCTCGCACAAGTTTTTCCGTCAGTGGTGTGTTTTGGAAGTCGAGTTCTTCCAGAGACGTTCCAAGTGCTGCGATTCCTGCGGCCATACACATCAACATTACAAATCCGATGCCAGCAACAACAACCAAAAAAATGATGAATTGAATAAGTGTTCCAAAACAGCCGAATCCTGCTTGTTTCGATTGGAAATACTGATGATAAACTATTGGCGAACCAGTCGGTTGTCCGGTCGGCTGTCCATTTGGAGGAATCGGCCCCGCTGATGCAGAACGATTGGTCGAAGAATGTTCTGGAGAGACACCATAAATATCGTCATAATTTGTGTTGTTCATAGTTTTGCAGTGTTACTGGAACCAAAAGAATTTCAAAAAATGTAATCGTTCGCGTTTGGCGAGCCATGTTTGGCGAGCCACCGACGTTCCACGTTTGGCGAGCCGCCGACGTTAGTCGGCGGGTTTATTGCTGTATTTATGGGAATTGAAAAAACACACAATCTCTGTGAACGGATACAAATTTTTTGGCAGGACTAGAAAAAGTGATAGAACTATGATATTCTTGTATCTCATCTCTGAAAAGGGAGACCACAAATAAAATTTCCTGATTATGCCGGATTAAGGGGCGAGTGAATTTGGAGAAAATAGAAAAATTGGTATAGCAATCAAACGTAAAATATACCACAATCCACCTATTGTCAAGCAAAACAAAGAGGTGAACTGTGGCAAAAAGAAC
>JBOFGF010000288.1:0-2510 GCA_051649005.1 Thermoguttaceae bacterium
ACGGAGCCGACTCCCAAAATACTCTTAAACGAAAAGCAGCCACCAAGAGACGAAACCAGCCGCTCCGCCAATGCGATTCCCAAACCACTCCTTCCACCAGAACGATCTTTAGTAATGTTCGATGTTTTGGGAAGCTGAAAGAGTGAATCCATTTCCTCATGTGAAAACCCTGTTCCGGTGTCTCCGACCAAAATATCGACTGTCGCATAAGGAGAATTCAATGTTTCATCCATCTTGTCCCCGCAGGAAAAAACAGATTGAACGTGAATGTGGATGCTCCCTTCCTCTGTTGAACTGATTGCATGATTGACTAACTCAAGAAGTATCTGTCGTAGATGACATGGTGCTCCCAGTAAACGATCTGTCTGAAAATTAGATGAGTGAATTGTTAATACAATATGACGTTCATCGAGACGCGGTTTCACTTTTGATCGGACTTCCTCTAAAATTTCCAAAAGCGAAAATGGAGACTGTTTATTTTGAAGTATTTCTGCCTCCAATTTTGAAAATTCAAATACGGCATTGATTGCATTAAATTCATTTTGAGTCGGAGTTATTGGTATTTTTGCTATTTTGGGTGATTTTGCACGGATGGGATTTGGTTCAACTGATTTCCGTTTTTGATTCTCAAAAAATGAATCGGGTGAGAATATCATTAGACACCGAAATCTTTCCATGTCACTGAGTCTGTCAGTGTTGGAAATGACGTTTTTCAGAGTTGCCAACTCATCACACTGGATTTGTTTAATTGATTCAGATAAGCTCATGATTGCATAACATACAAAAGAGGAAGAATGGAATTAACAATCTGTTAAAATAAACCCTGCAAATTACAATATATTTTGGTTAAATGATTTATACACTCACGGTTTTGAATCCGTTTATAGCCAGAAACACCCCTTCTTTTAAGGAGTCAGGTCCAGTGGACCGGGGCGGTTCGTATAAACCATGAAATCCAAAACAAAGTGAACGAGTATTTTTTAGCCATCTACTGACAATATAGTTGATAAATTATGAACCTGACATAAATCAAATAAAAATTCTGTATATGATTTATGTGCGATTGTTTTTCGTGTAAAAGCGCATTAAAAACAGAATAATCGCTTTTTTCAACCGATACAAAATGACGAAACTGAATGAGCTGTTCAATTTTGAGGGAAATTTTTCCTTTTTCTGTTGTTTTTTTGCAAACAATGTGCGTCACTAATATGACATTTCGCGCAGTTTCACGGAAAGAGAATTTGGCATTTTTTTGCTCGGCATCACCTCACAAGAATGATTGTATATCGCACGATATTCTAATCAAGTGGGTCCAAAGAAGTGGAACTATTCGAGATGTTCCTGTTTGCCACAATCACTAATTAGACAGAATTTTAGTATTGTCCAGATGGCACTGATGCCATCTTTCCATCCGATTTTTTTTCCTTCGCTGAATTTTCTTCCTCGATAATCAATTGGAACTTCGAAGACCGTCAAACGTCTTTTTGCGATTTTCGCTGTGATTTCCGGCTCAAAACCAAATCGATTGGAGCGAATAGGAATTGATTTTAGAGTTGAAAGTCGAAAAACCTTGTAACAGGTTTCCATGTCGCTCAAATATAGTCCTGTTGCTAAATTTGACAGGAGTGTCAAAAAATAATTTCCTGCTGTGTGATAAACAGAGAGGACACGTCTGGCACCTCCGTCTAATCTTCCAGCAAATCGGGAACCATAAACGACATCAGCCTCTCCACTGATCATCGGAGCAAGCAATTTGGCATATTCTCGTGGATCGTATTCGAGATCGGCATCTTGAATAATGACAAAATCACCTGAAAGTTCTGAAAGTCCACGTCTAATGGCGGCCCCTTTTCCTTGATTCAAAGGCTGTCTAATGGCAATTATTTCAGGATATTTTTCACAAATAGCTTCAATAATAAGCGGCGTGGAATCGGTCGAAGCATCATCAACGAGAACGACTTGTCTATCCATGCCATCAGGAAGTGGCGATTCCATGACCCGATCAATAACAGTTCCTAAAAAGGTCTGTTCATTATAAACCGGAATCAAAATAGATAATGTGGACATGACAAACGAGGGAATTGTGGCATCGCCACATTTGTTTTCAGCTTTCAGTTTTCAGTTTTAAAGTTGCCTCTCACTCCTTTCGCTTCAAAGCTGAATCCCTGAAAAACACATGAACGCCAAAGCAAGCAGACCGACAGTAATAAAAGTGATTCCGAGTCCACGAAGGCCGGCCGGCACATTGCTATAAGTCATTTTTTCGCGTACTCCGGCGAGCATGACAATGGCGAGTGCCCAGCCGAATCCGGAAAAAATTCCATAAGCGAAACTGTCTGCGAGATTATAACTTCGTTCCACCATAAAAAGCGAACCGGCGAGAATCGCGCAGTTGACTGTGATTAGCGGGAGAAAAATTCCCAGTGCGTTATAAAGCGGCGGAAAAAATCTGTCGAGTACCATTTCTAAAATTTGGACGATGGCCGCAATAACACCAATAAAACAGATGA
>JBOFGF010000289.1:0-13224 GCA_051649005.1 Thermoguttaceae bacterium
CGTCCGGTTATTCGCCGTTCTGATTCCCGAACGGCGTTTTAATTAAACGCGATAGAAGTGAGTTTAATCAAAAATTCCGGCTCCAAACTCTCCTGGGCGTTTTTGGGCGTTCTCTTTGCGTTCGTTCGAGTGAAAAAAATGTGGGCCAGCTCCGACAAAACCCTGTGCCTTTTCAAAGTCGGTGATGGAACTGCACTGAATAGGACAAATTACAACATCCGCAATATCAAAATCTTCATAATTAGAAACATATCCTGGTAGTTTTGCCTTCTCTTGTTCTTCTCGAAAAGCGGCAATCACTTTTTCTTGGATTTTTTCACGGCATTCGGAGCGAATTGGATGAGCGATGTCCGCATACAAACGAACTCGCCCAAATTCGTCCCGCAATTCAGGCGTATTTTCTAACTTGGAGCCACACTGATTGCAATAAAGTGCTTTCAAATGATTTTTATATCGACATGCTGGACAGTGCATGGTCAAACGACGACTCGGCATCGCCACAAAAGGACCATTTATTCCATCGATAATTTTGAGATCACGAACAACAAACGATTCGTCAAATGTCATCGAGCAAAATGCCAACAAGCGTTCTCCCGAATCATCCATCAATTTTATCCGAATTTCAGTGATGTCCACAACAATTCTCCTTTTGAAACGGAAAACGAATAATCTCGCACATCGCCACGACTGAAATTTTATCAGAAAAAAAGACCGTGTGCAATTCTCCGATTGTGCTTGATGAAATTATTATATCAACTGCGAAGTGGTCGAAATCGACATAAAAGATTCAATCGCACTGATAATTTCATCAGGAGTAAGATGTTCAGTCGAAAGATTTGTGTGTGATGTTTCAAAATAAAAATGAGTGCGATTTGATAAAATCGTCACAATTTCCTGAAAAGGGGCAAGTTTACTCAGTTGAGGACGCATTGTTTTCGAGTGCTCGTCTTTCTGAATACGATGCCAAATCGTTTCTGGAGTCGCTTGAAGCCACACAACCAAACCAGATTCTCTGAGCAAATTTCGTGTCGATTCTCGCAAAATTGCTCCGCCGCCAGTCGAAAGCACAAAAGGAGCACGAGATTCCAAAATGAGAGAAGCAATAACTTTTTCTTCTAAATCACGAAAAGTAGCTTCGGTGTCTTCAGCAAAAATAGTGGCAATGTTTTTGCCGACACGAAGTTCGATCTCGCGGTCACTGTCTAAAATTGGAATGTCAAATCGACTTCCCCATTTTTGAGCGATTGTTGTTTTTCCAGTGCCGCGATAACCGACCAAAATTAGGTTTTCAGAAGGAAACGAAATCGGTTTATTCCGATGGGGAATTTCTTGTTTAATTACATTGTCCATTTTTCATATTCTACAAAAACAACCACTTTTCAAAGAACCGCTGCTCGGCATCAATTCGCCAGATTTTAAGGCAGAACCACTCCGCCATGTCTGGGCACTTCTCATTAAAATGAGGTGAGTCGTGGTGAGAGGGCATCCTCGCTATTTGGAATGTGCATTTGCGATGCACTATAAATCGGGGCCTTCATTTTCATTTCTATTTTCTTTTTTCTCAATTTTTTTCATTTCATTTTCTTCGTTTTTCTTCGATGTCGATTTTTCGACTGAATTTTCCGAAATAAGGGATGATTGTGCGAGAATAGAAAGCTGCATTGTCACATTGAAAGCGATTTTCGTGTCAGGAATATCAGTTTCGATACGAACAGCGGCATTTAGTTTTCCCTCTTTTGGCGAAGCCGGACCTTCTTGGGGATTCGTATATCGAATAGGAAGAACATACACATGGCGCGGCGGTGCATCGGGCGATGTTGTATAATCAATTTCAATGGCAGAATTGTTGCAAAGCAATTTTGTGATTCGGAAAGGTTTCGAGCCACGAACCACGACTTTTTTGACCGGCGAAATTTCCCCCGGCTGTAAATAGCCAAGGAAAACAGTTTGTGGTGTCACTTTCACGACAGTTCCGACAGTTCCGGTGACTAAAATCGGAATCTCGCGGCGACCCTCGGTGTCATTACTGATTAAAACAATTCGTTCATTCAATTCACCACGCGGAGCCAAATCATCGAGTGTTATTTTGACTTTTGAGACAATTTGTCCCGGTCTGGCAACTGTTTCAAGGACTTCGGCTTTAATGTGTTCGTTTGGAGAGATAAAATCGACGATATTCCAATTCGGACGATTTCCCATATAAATGATGTTCAAAGTACGCGATGTTTCCGTCCCTTCTTTGACGTTTTCGAGACGAGCACTATTTGGCGAAATAGTCAAATCACTGCGAATGTCGCCATGAACATTTAACTGGATTTCTGCATAATAAGGTTTATCAATTACGACAGTAATCGTCGCACTTTTTGGCCCTTCAAAAAAATCGGTGTTATATCGAGCAACAATTGCGGTCTCTTCATAAGTTTGTAATTCATTCTTCCCATCCAAAATAGAAGGAGTGGTGCAAGTACAACTCGATGAAACACTTGCAATGTGGACAGATTGCTCAAATTTATTACGAATAATGAACTGATGTTCGGCAGACGCACCTTTTGCAACTGTTTTGAAATCAAAATTGCGGTCTTCCTTTTTGATCAAATGCTGCGTCCACGAAGGATCGGCTCCCCGTTCTGTTGAAGACGTGGCCGGAAACGTCATTCCACGCGGAGGCATGGAATTGGGAGGATAATAACGACCAGGATAATTTGGAGGATACGAAGCACCGGGATATTCAGGCGGCACTCGCACAGCAGGCATCGCCATCGGCGGCGTTTGAGACAGAATTTCTCCTGAACAAATAAGAAGAATCAGCAAACCCAAAAAAGCGAAATAGTTGTGCATGATTTTAAGTTGTGCATAATTTATACTGTCGTCATTCAAAAAACTGCATTTTTTAGCACAAAAACACACAATTCAATTCTGACAACAATGCAATTGGATGAAAATACTTTCAGGTGCAATCGGCACAAGTAATTTTGTGATCCCATTCACGTCTAAGACAATCTGACACGTCAATTGTACTATAAAATATGCACCGTGACAAGATGCGACATTTATCCAGTATTCGTAATTCGTTTCCGTTTACACAATTACGACTTGACAAACGAAACATTTTACGCGAAAATAAGGACACGTTTATAGTTGTTTCTTCTCTGAAATTATAAAAATCGTATTATTATCATCATGTCCAATCAACTTGCAGAAATAAGAAATATCGGGATAATTGCACACATTGATGCGGGCAAGACGACTGTCACCGAACGAATGTTATACTATTCTGATTTCGTTCACAAAATGGGGATGGTCGATCAGGGAACAACTGTCACTGATTTCGATCCCGAAGAACAGGAACGTGGAATCACGATTCAGGCCGCCGCTGTCACTTTTCAGTGGAAAGATCATCGCTTTAATCTGATTGACACGCCCGGCCACGTCGATTTCACGGCGGAAGTTGAACGATCACTCCGCGTTCTTGATGGCGGCGTTGTTGTTTTCAGTGCCCGCGAAGGAGTCGAAGCACAAAGTGAAACCGTTTGGAGACAAGCAAATAAATATCATGTGCCGCGAATCGCATTCATCAATAAAATGGACCGCGAAGGAGCCGATTTTTATCGAACTCTCGGACAAGTAAAACAGAGGCTCGGAGCAAAACCTGTTGTTGTGTCAATTCCTGTCGGCGCAGGACCGCCGCACATTCCCGAAGCATTTCGGGCGACAATTGATCTGATGACAATGAAAATGTTGACTTTTTCCACCGAAGACAATGGATTCACTGTCACCGAATCAGAAATACCAGAAGAATTGCTTGATGAAGCAATTGAATGGCGCAGTCAGTTACTCGATGATTTGAGTTTATACAGTGATGAATTGACAGAAATGCTTTTAGCCGAAGAAGAAGTCAGTGTCGAAATGATGCGAGGTGTTCTGCGAGCAGCGACAATTCATGACATGGCAGTTCCGGTTTTGTGCGGTTCTGCTCTCGATGGAATCGGCGTTCAACCAGTCATGGACGCAGTAAATTATTATCTTCCGTCTCCGTGCGACATTCCAGATGTGCTGGGACAAGACCCAACTCGGCCCGATTGTCCGAGTTTGTCTCGAAAAGCCGATCCGAATGAGCCGTTTTGTGGCCTCATTTTCAAAATTCAGGCAGATAAACATGGTGACTTGCACTTCATTCGGGTCTATTCAGGAACGCTGAAACAAAACAGTCGGGTGCTGAATCCCCGCGAAGACAAAAAGGAAAACGTGCCACAATTGTGGCGTGTTCAAGCAGATCGGCGAGAGCAGATTCAAGAAATCAGTGCGGGCGAAATTTGTGGAGTAATCGGTCTGCGATTCAGTGTGACCGGCGACACTCTCTGCGATGTCAAATTCCCAATTCTCCTCGAATCCATTTCTTTTCCTGAAACTGTCGTTTCGATGGCGATTGAACCCAATTCGGCGGACGAATATAAAAAACTGAAATTGGTTCTCGACATGATGCGGCGACAGGACCCGACTTTCCGTGTGCATGAAAGTCAAGAAACGAGCCAAATGATCATCAGTGGAATGGGTGAATTGCACCTCGAAGTGATTAAACATCGTCTATTGCGTGAACACAAAGTAAACGTGAAAGTCCACAATCCGCGAGTGAGTTACCGAGAAACCGTTCAAAAATCGGTCGAAGTAAATGGATTGTGCAATCGGAATTTGGGCGGTCAAAAACATTGGGCCGAATTGTCACTCCGTCTCGAACCGATTCAAGGAGATTCAAACGGCAATAACCAAACTATCGAAATAGCATGTGATTACAAAGATGAATTGTTTGACAAGCAATTCAAACAAATTGTTCTTGAAGCGATTCGGGAAGAAAGTCAGGGAGGCGGGCAACTCGGTTTTCCGCTGATGAACATTCGCATCACACTGCTGAAAGTGGAGATGAGCGATTCGGAATCGACAGAAACCGCTTTTCGTATTGCCGTTTCCGATGCGTTTCACCGGGCACTCAGGGAATCCGGCATTGTTCTTTTGGAACCACTGATGCGACTCGAAGTTTCGACTCCAGAAGAATACGTCGGAGACATTGTGAGTGACTTGCAGCAGCGACGTGGAATTGTTACACAAACAGAAGGACGCGGCAACTTGTCTGTGATCGAAGCCGAAGCACCACTTTCCAATTTGTTCGGATACACGTCGGCGATGCGCGGGCTTTCACAGGGACGAGCCAGTAGTTCTATGGAACCACTGAAATACGGCCCCGCTCCGCCGGAAGTTGTCAAAAGTTTCCTGCTCGATTAGATGCCAATTATACTTCAAAACAAGAGCAGGACAAAACACGAAAAAACAAGAGTAAGACAACACGAAATTTCTTACTGGGTGATTTGTACAAAATAAACAAAATCAGTTTTTGTTTTGAAATTTAGTGAAAATTACGAATAATTTGAAAAAACACTTTGGTGTCAGAAAAATGTAAAAATTTTTCACAATGACGACTTCGTAGTTGTCCCAGACCGATAACAAGTTTGCCATTTTGATGAAATTGGCAAAAATAAAAGCCGGAAAGGAGCGACCGGAGGGAGCGTATTGACGGTTTGTACACCTCAAAAAGTAGAATGATTTGGACGAATGGCACAAAAAGAATATAAAACCAATCTACAAAAGACGGCGATTTGGGTTTCTGCCGCCATTTTGGGTGTGTTGCTCGCATTTTGGATGAGACCGCCAACACGAGATGTGCGATTGTCTGATGCAGTCGGAAAACCGCTTTTCCCGCAATTTCAGAGTACATTTGATATTAGGGAACTTGATATTACTCGGATGAACAAAGCGAGTGAGACGCAGGAGATTCGGATTCGAGAGCAAAATGGGGAGTGGCAAATTATTTCCCACGGCAATTATCCAGCCGATTCTATTGATCAAATGGGGCAAGTCGCAGAGGCACTTCTTGATTTGCAAGTACTCGAAGTCGTTCCAGTGGCAGAATCAACAGGCGATGTTGCCGCCATTCACTCGATGTATGGAGTCGTTGATCCGAATGAAACGGTGGCAATTCTCGGAAAAGGAGTCGGTCTAAAAATCCGTGTTATTGGAAAAGATGAAGAATCACTCGTCGATCTCATTATCGGAAAATCCGTCGATGCCGCCGAGAAAAAAAATCAAGATGATCCCGATGAACTCGGGACAAAAAGATATGTTCGTATATCAGAACAGAGTCCGATCTATGTCGTCGAAATTGATCCATCTCGATTTTCAATGGAATTATCTAGTTGGACACAGCCGAATCCTCTCGATTTCAGTCCAAATGATGTGAAAAGTGCGCGAATACTTGATTACATACTAAATGTCGAGCCACGAACGGTCATTATCGACAATCAGCCAGTGCAAAAATATTCTGTCGCAAAAAAACCGATTGCCGAGTTTGAATTGCGACACAATTCGCTGGAACTTGGACATAAAAAATGGATGCTAAAAAAATGGACTTCATATCGCGGAAGAAACTTGGAGGCTTTTGAGCAGTTTTTGAAACCAGATGAACGAATCAATTCATTTCTCCTCGATGAATCAATGGCAAAAATTGGCGAATTTGCAATTGAAAATGTTCTGAAAAAAACGCCGTCTCTCGCAGAGCAAATGCGACGACAACAAGCGTTTGAAATGGAAAATTCTGATCCGATTTGGAGCGATCTGGGCTTCTTTTTGGTTGACAACTATAATCAGAAGGAAAATAGCAAAACGCCGCAAATGCTCGCTTTCGATGGCGAAATGGAAATAGGAATGAATGATGGTGTCAAATATACATTCTACTTCGGAAGAAGTCGTGAAATTTCAAATGTACAAACAAGCAATTCAAACACCATCAAAACGAATAAAGCAACGACAGATGAAACAGAACTAAACGCTGAAACAACTCAGGCAAAATTTGGCAGAAATGTCTTTGTGTCTGTCCGATTTGACGAATCGAGTCTCTTGGAACCACCAACGAAGCCACTTATTGATATTCCTGAAAATGCGACCGATGAACAAAAAAATGGACTAAAAGAAGAGAACGAAAGAATCGACATTGAAAACCGCAGAGAAATTGCGAAATATGAAGAACGAGTTGAGCAAGGAAAAAAACATGCCGAGGAACTCGCGGATAAATTGGCCAATTGGTATCATCTGATTTCCGAAGACGATTATCAAGCAATTCGATTGACAGCGGCAAAACTGATCGATAAAAATACTCACG
The DNA here is from genome assembly GCA_051649005.1 of Thermoguttaceae bacterium. GTDB lineage: Bacteria > Planctomycetota > Planctomycetia > Pirellulales > Thermoguttaceae > WRKP01. The sequence goes on from JBOFGF010000289.1 coordinate 7,208, forward strand.
ATGCGGATTGTCTCGATTGTTTAGATTCCGCACATCAAAACACGCCGTCTGATAAACCGATGCCAGTCCCGGATTTGGAACCGACTGCGGAGCAAAATCGAGAAAAAACACCGACAGTGCCGGAAAAAACTTCGACAATTTTAGATAAAATTCCCCATTCTGATCCGACTAAAGTCGAAACAGCAGCAGATTCTAAAACGACGACTTCCGAAAAAACGACTTCGGACACAACTGTGTCAGAAATAAACACAAATCAAGAAGTTTCATCAGAGATACAAAAAGACGCATCGGCGAAAGACATTTCAGAGGAAAAGGGCACAACAAATGAAAACGAGAATCCATTTGACCCATTTGGAGGCGTTGATCCGAGTCGCTGAGTCGCTTTTTTGTTCTTGGTTTTCGCATGAAATAAAAATACCACAAAACGGCACAGAATTGGATTTTTTGCCTCGTTTCGTTCAGCGAGCCGCCGATGTCAATCGGCGGGTGAATTAACAAAATTACTGCGATTAAAAGCGACATTTTGTCACCGTTTGCAGTATAAAATTGCCACAATGAAAAAATTGGCCTTTGTAAAAATGTGAATTTCGAGTAAACTACACAAATGGAGCAATGTGCTGCAAAAAATTCATTTATAACTTCGACTTGATTCACACATGGCAGAAGATGGAGGCGAGAAAAGTCATGATCCGACACCGAGACGACGTGAACAGGCCCGCGAAAAAGGACAGGTCGCACGGAGTCAGGATTTGGCAGCAGCACTCGTTTTGCTCGCGGCTGTTTCGTTTTTGATGACATTCGGAAAAATTATTGCCGGGGAATTTGCCGATTATACACTCGAAATGCTTTCGGTGCAGCTCTTTATTATTCCAGAAAACCGGACACCTGATGCTCTTTTTCAATCTGTTTTGCAAGAATGGCATTCGACCGTTTTGGGATTTTTGTGGCCTCTGAGTGGCTTTTTTCTCGGCCTTTTTGCTGTCGCCGTGCTGGCCAATCTCGGACAGACCGGCTTTCTTTGGCTTCCTGATAAACTCGGTTTCGATTTCTCGCGGCTCGATCCGATGAAAGGATTCGGTCGAATTTTCTCGCTGCAAAGTGTCATGCGACTCACGATGGGAATCGTTAAAATTGTCATTTGTTCAATTGTTGCTTATTATGCCGTTCATAATGAAATAGGTGCGATTCTCAATTTGACGTGGAATGACGAACAAGAAATTGCAAGTTATCTCCCCTGGACGCTCCTGATGATTGCTCTGAAAGTCACACTTGCACTCGTCGTCATTGCCATTTTAGATTTCATGTATCAAAAATGGAAATTCGAGCAAGATTTACGAATGACAACAGAAGAAATGCGAGAAGAAATCAAAAACATGCTCGGCGATCCGCAAATTATAAGCAAACGTCGCCAAATCCAACGAGAAATGGCGCAAAAACAGCGGACAGGCGCGCAGGGAACGCCGGACGCAGATGTGGTCGTCACAAACCCGACACACTTGGCAATTGCTCTAAAATTCGACCCAAAAACAATGGATGTGCCGCAAGTCGTCGCAAAAGGGGCCGATTATCTTGCACTGCAAATCAGAAAAATTGCTCTCGAACATGCTATTCCGATAATCGAAAAGAAGCCACTGGCACAATCGCTTTACAAAACGGTCGGAGTCGGTGAATCGGTGACCGATCCTGATCAGCTCGTTGTACTTGCTGAAATTATGGCGTATGCATACAAACTATCTGGTCGAAATATAGAAGCGGAACTCCAAAAACTCCGGCAATAAAAAACAGTAAAAAAGCCTGCCTGCGTTCACGACGACAAACACCGCTTCTTTTCAAGTAGCAATGTCAGAAATGGCGGGGTGGTTTCAGTCCACTAACAAGTTTAGTTTTGCGAAAACGGTTAGATAACAAAAACCGTCAATACGCTCCCTTTGGTCGCTCCTTTCCGGCTCCTATTTCGTCAATTTCAACAAAATAGAAAACTTGTTATCGGACTGGGGGTGGTTTGGCCTGCAAACACTCCCCTATTTTGCCGTATTTATTATTTTACTGTTTTTTGAAGTCAAAATTGATCAATTTGGTCAATCAAGTCATCCAGCTCGTCATTTTTCGCGGTTTTGGCTGATTCAGCATTTTGTTCAATGCCCACATTATCGAGGATGCGATCCGAGTATCCGGCAATATATGGGTCTTCATAAAGTGGAAACATAATTGCACCGGAAGGACAAACGCGACTACAAGCAGGACATCCATTTCGACATGCGCCCGGCTGTTCGACGTGGGGACGTTCAGACTCGGAAATCGTGTAAACGCCGAAAAGACAGAAATTTACACATTCGAGGCATCCAGTGCATCTATCTGGATCGATAATCGGATACCAGCGATGAAGAGCGGATTCTGGCACGATGTGAACACATCCAGACAATGAAGGCTTCTTTTCAGATGAATCTTTTGATACATCTGATTCATTTTTTTCGATTGTGCCTCTTTCGTTTGTGCAAATTTGCCAAGTTGGCGAGATTTTTTCTCGTAATTGGTTTGCTTTTGTGTCGGTGTAGTCGAAAATCAAAAGTGACGGCGAATCCAAATCGACTTTCGATTGCCGAAGGAGACATCGAACAGCGCGGAGTGGCAAATCACTCAATAAAAGCATCGGCTCCTCTCTTTCACGGATAATTTTGATCGACTCTCCAGAAGGCTGCAAGTCGTATATTGATGGAATTACCCAAACTGTTTCACCGAAATAGTGAGCAAGTTCGTCTGGAAAAAGCCGATTTTCTTCTGATTTTGTTCGAGAAAGCGAAAAAACAATCATGGATTATTTGCTATTTTGTAAGATGACTTTGTTATAAATTGGTGTGTAATTGGTGTACAAATGAAATGGTGCGACACGAAAACCTCAGAAAACAGTAAAAAAATAAAATCAACTAATGAATCTTGCATTTACTCAGTTTTTAATGATGGTTTGCCGACTTTCCAATCATTCAAGTCTAATCCATGCACAATAAATGGCCTTTCATACCACGGACTTTCGTCAAATAAAGTACCATTCCATTTTGTGGAACAAGAAGTTGATTGATCTTTAATCGTCGATTCTGTTTTCATTGCCAGAATAAACTCGGGAGTGGCACGAATGGTGTGAAATTCCTCATATTCAAAAACTTTTTGTTTCAATTTATCCAAATTTTTGGGATGTGTAACTTCAAAACATCGAATTAGTGTTTTAATAGAAGTAGCATACATTCTGACCGCTCCCTGAATGCGAGATAAACGGAGCAAATCTTCTTGGGCGGAGACATGTTCGGCGATCCGTTTGATTACATCGCGGGCATCTGGCATATTTCCTGATGCCAAATGAAACTCCGCTTTTTCAAGTTGGATTGATATATTTTTGCCTATTGGATCAATTTCGTCGAAAAAAAGCAGAGCTTCGTCATATTTTTGTGCGGCAAAAAATGCTCTGCTCAGATTATTCAGAGCGACTGGGGTCTTTGATCTTTGATATATTTGCTGAGCAATCCGAACATGCTCTGAATGAATCTGATATTTGGCATAATAAGTGCGAAGACGTTCCGCATGGAGCATCCATTCCGAATCAGCAATGTCTTCATCAAGTCGTTTTCGGCGTTCTATGACTGAGCGGAGGAATTCATATTCCATTAGTAGTGACGTATCAGTGGCATCTTTTCGCAGTTCTTTTTGAAAAGCAGCAAGTGCCCCTGAAAAATCACCAGATCGCAGTAGTTTGTGTGCATCCAAATCGAGTTCCGACAAATCGGATTCCTGATGACTTGGTCGCAATTTTTTTGATGAAGTGCCAAAAATTTCCTGCGCAGTCATCAAATTTTCCAACCAAAGCAGGGAAAAACAGGAAAAAACCCATGTTATCACCACTTGATGAATGCGATTCTGTGATAAAATAGCAGAATAGTTCATTTAGTCAGACAACAGAATATATTGGAAAAATACCACAAATCTATAATAACGTATTTTCAATAAAAAGTAAATTGCTTTTCTTTTGTTTGCTTTTCTTTTTTTTGCTTTTCTTGGATTTTCCTGATATGACACGCTCTTCCCTGCAACTTCGAGAGGACATTTTGGCAATATGGAAAGCCGGTATTGCCGGTGTGCAAGTCGATTCATTGATGCGAAAAACCATCTGTCTCATTAAAAATTCAGCTCTCCAAACAGCCATCAAAATTGGGGAAGACATCTTTCCCATCTCTGAAATCAATCGGATTCTCGTCATCGGCGGCGGAAAAGCATCTGGAAGCATGGCCGAAACACTCGAATCAATTCTCGCACCTATATTTGATCAAATCGAACTGACAGGAATCGTAAATGTGCCAGATGATTGTGTCAAATCGCTCCGCAAAATCACTTTGAACGGAGCCAGACCGGCAGGAGTGAATGAACCACGAGATGCCGGAGTGCGCGGAACAAATGCGATGCTGAAACTTATTTCGACCTTGAAACCAAACGATTTGTGCATCTGCCTCCTTTCTGGTGGTGGCTCTGCACTCCTCCCTGCTCCTGTTACTGCCATCTCACTTGCAGATAAAATCGAAGTGACTCGATTTCTCAGTGGAATGGGAGCGAATATCCAAGAAATGAACACCATTCGGAAACAACTCAGTCGTGTCAAAGGAGGGGGAATCAAACGACTTTGTCGAAATCGGAAACTGGTCTCTCTCATTTTGTCCGACGTGCTCGGCGATCCACTGGATGTCATTGCTTCCGGCCCCACTGTCGATAATTCGACAACTCCAGAAGATGCACTCCACATTTTGCAGCATTTCATAAGACGATTTGAGCAAAACCAAGCAAACAACGTCGAAATGCTCGATCAAATGGATTCGATCCACAACATTTCGATCCACAATGTTTTAAGATTTTTGGAAAATCGTGTTCAAGAACAAAAATCATTAACAACGTCTCAAAAGTTGACCAATCCACATCATTCGGAATCTGACACTCAAACACAGCATGGATTAGTGCGAAATCTGATTATCGGAAACAATGCTGTCGCAGTCGAAGCCGCAAATGAAGAAGCACTCCGACGTGGATATTCACCGGCGATGCACGTTTCGCACAAATGCGAAGAAAACGCCGAAAAAGTCGCATCACATTTGGCAGAAATCGGAATCAACATGACTAAATCTGGCCCTGATTGCCTGATTCACGGCGGAGAACCCGTCGTACAACTGGTCTGCGAACAAATTCGTGGCACTGGGGGGCGAAATCAACAACTCGTTCTGGCCGCCTTGTCTTATCTGATGGAAAATAATTTACTCGATTGCCCCAAAAAACCGTTCCCTTTCGCGCTCTTGTCTGGTGGAACTGATGGCGAAGATGGCCCGACTGATGCCGCAGGTGCATGGATCGATCCACTCTTTTGGAATCAGTGGAAAGAAAAAAACGGTCTGAGTTCTTCTTGCGAATCAGAGGCTGTTTTCAATCCGAATGGTTTTCTCAAACGGAATGACGCATATCATTTTTTTGAGCCATTTGGAACACTTCTAAAAACAGGAGCGACGGGAACGAATGTCTGCGACATTCGCATTCTTCTTGTTGATCGGGAAGCAAAATAGTTTGATCTGAAATTGACAAAATAGAAGCCGGAAAGGAGCGACCAAAGGGAGCGTATTGACGGTTTTTGTTATCGAACCGTTTTCGCAAAACGAAACTTGTTACCGGTCTGATTGCTTTCCGCACAAAAAAATTTTTTTCTCTTGCTTTTTTTAATAATTTGTTTACAATACGACAATTGTGTTGTTTTGTAAATGCGGTCGTGCCATAAAAACCAGTCTGCGAACAAGTTTTCACCACAGAGACACAGAGTTCACAGAGTGTCTTGTATTCTCCGTGTTCTCCGTGCCCTCTGTGGTAAAAAATTCCGAAGTTCACAAAACTTGTTAGTGGACTGCCATAAAAACAACACGTTTCTACAAAACGTGGTTAAACATGGCAATTTTTTCACAAAGGAACTTGTAAATGAAGACGAATTTTATTGCAAAACT
>JBOFGF010000290.1:0-8301 GCA_051649005.1 Thermoguttaceae bacterium
CAAAATACATTTGAGCTGTTTTCCGATTGCTTTTGCGAGAATGGCCGCGACAACAGCTGAATCGACACCACCAGAAAGGCCACAAATCACCTTTCCATCTCCGATTTCATTTCGGAATTTTTCTATGGATTCGGAAGCAAATCGTTTCATGTTCCATGCACACTGACAGTGACAAACATTTTGCAGGAAGTGAGCAAACATTTGCGGTCCGAACTGCGAATGGACGACTTCGGGATGAAATTGAACGCCAAACAGAGGCAATTGACGATGCTGCATCGCACAGACGGGGCTGTTGGGCGACGTGGCCAGACAATCGAAATTGGCTGGAATTTCGGTCAAATGGTCGGCATGACTCATCCAAACTTGCTGCGATGCCGCCGTTTTTTGGAGCAGCGCGGACTGGTGTCCCTGTTCGGTTAATGTCATTGTTGTCCGTCCATATTCTGCTTCGGGAGCACGCTGAACGGATGCACCAAAATGTCGTGCCATCACCTGCATTCCATAACAAATACCCAAAACGGGAATGCCAAGATCAAAAATTGCTGGATCGACAATTCGGCCTTCATCTCGATAAACACTGGATGGACCACCACTTAAAATGATTCCCTTTGGAGCGAGTTTTTTGATATTCTCGGAGGAAATGGTATACGGAACTACTGTCGAATAGACCCCTGCTTCTCGAACACGGCGAGCAATTAACTGAATATACTGGGAACCAAAATCGAGAATTAGAATAGATTCTTCGTGGTGTGGCATGAAAATTGAGAAATGAAAAGGCTTTTAGTCTGGCTTCAAATAGTGTCGCCATTCACAAAATGTTGTTTTTTACACGAAAACATAAAATTTAGTGTCCACGCATAAATAACTTCCCTGTTTAATTTACGTTTTTCGCGCAGCTCCTTGGTGCGGACAGCAGTTTAGAATCCTGCGCGGCATCACTTGTAATAAAAAACCCAGTTCTCATTTTGAACTGGGTTTTTTGATTCAAGAAGAGAATATCGAATTATTCGGCCTTCTTTTCGGTTTCTGCGGCGGCGGCAGGAGCGGCGGCTTCTGGCTTCGCTTCATCAGCTTTGGGTGCATCGGTGTGAGAGTGTGCAGCTGGTGCGGGGGTCTTTGGAGCTTCTTTTTTTGCTTCTGAACATCCAAACGAAACAAGAGCGACACAGGCGACCAGTGCGGTCAAAGCAATCAGTTTTTTCATGGTTTTTCCTTTTTAATACTTTTGGGAGGTTAGTCAAAAAACATCAAAGTTGCAGCAAACCACTGCAACTTATGTCATCAATTGTAAAAGAAAAAATAGCACTTGGCAATAGCTACTGATCGAAATTCTTTGAATTTTAGATAATTTTTGACGGCTCGTCGATAATAGTCGGCATAATTAGTTCAAATACCCGCAATTTTTTCATTGTCCCCAAAATTGTGGTGTTTCTTGGAAAATGTGCAAGTTAATACACACGAACCACCACGTTCTGCGGGAGCACCATCATTAATAATGAGGAGATGTGAAAAAAAAAGAGATGAAATGATAGATGTTTGCAGAGTTTAATTTTTTGCTGTCTCTCAGATGTAATTCAGCAGCGACATTTGGAGGATGGAACTGCTGATTTGAAGAGCGGCTTGATACGAGAGCATTTGAGCATAATAATTGAGTGATACATCGGCATAATCAATGCGGAATACCGTATTTAGTGTCTCTTCTTGCTGAATGTTTTCTTCTGCAAGTCGTATTTGGATGTTATCGAGACTATTTTGCATTACACCAATTGTCGCACGAGAATCATTTAGTATTCCTACTGAATTGTCGAGTAAGAACATCGCTCGGTCAATCTCTCTTGTATCATTTTTTTCCATTGCCACTTGAAGTCGAATGAGTGCATTGAAAAGCGAATCGGTTTCTTGTGGATTTGGGTCTTTTCCTTTCAATTCGGCATTGTTTCCCCCATTCAATGTCGTGGTTCCCAGTTCGATCAGCCCAGTTCCGTCACTGGGCAATCCATTTGGATTTAGACCATTTTGCAGGACAAACATGTTTCGGACAGATTCCGAAGCCTGATTTTGAAAGAGAGCTATTACATCATTTGCTGTTGTTTCTGGAGTGACAGCAAATTGCATCGTTTTGGTTTCTGCGTTCCAGAAAAATTCTGGGCGATCTCCCAGTGCAGCAACAAATTGAACATTGACATCATTTGCATAAGTTCCAACTTGTTTTCCTGAAACTAAAATTGCCCCATTTAGAACATCAGAATTGGCGATTCCATTTGCCGCCGTCCCCGCCGTCGTTTTTGTGCGATATTCTTCTCCCAGATTGACAAGTCCTAGTTCGATTGCAGTGGTTGAAAGGAGAGTTCGATCCACCCGTGTTACAAAATTTCCGAAACTCGAATCGACAAGTTCGATTCCATTTCCGTTTTTCGAGAGTTTGGCGACAAGAAGGCCATCTTGATTTTTGGCATTTTCATTTATAATTCGCAGAACATCTCCGATTGTTTCTGCTCCGTGAATATCAACAGAAAGGAGCGTGCCATCATTTCGTGTAATAGTGAAATCAATGCCGCCATTTTCACCGCCACTGGTTTTCGTGAATCCGTCAAACACGACACCAGTGCCGTTATTGGGACCACCAGTCGAATCGAGTTCCAAATTGAAAAATTGTTTCGGTCCTGGCTGTGATTCAAAAGCAGCCACAATATCACATGCAGTTGTGACACCGGGATTTATTGCAATCGTTATTTCTTTTGCATTGTCATCCATTGAAACAACAACACGACCGAGCGGATCATTTGTCGGAACAAAATTGACGGTGTAATTATTCCATTCTTCTCCTTCATTTCTCGCAGTTAAAACGAGATTGCTATTTGGAGTTACATTTGAATAACGAGCTGTCGCCGCTGTTCCTGGTCCAGTGTAATCAGAAACTCCTCGTCCATAATCGAGTTCTTGCAATTTCGTGTTCAAATCGGTCGTTCTCACCCCGAGTTGAGATGCAGTGATTCCTCCATTTTCACCAATACAAAAATCGGCTCCACTGACTCGACTGCGAATGTCGATGCCATTTCCCGCCGCATTTATTGTCGAATAAAGTCCATAAATTGGATCATTCAATTCAGCCAGCATATCTCCGATTGTCCGGCATTGTTCAAATGAAATCAGTTGTGTTTTGTTATTGTTGATCAGCTCAATTCCAGTGGCATCAAAATCGACACCGAATCCACCGATTGCCGCACCTTCCTGTAACAACATTCCAGGGAGAAGCGAGACAATTCCTGTCCCCGCCAATTCCGTTCGCTGCTGATCAATTTCACTGAGCGATGCCTGAAACGGTGGAATCGTCCCCGCATCAGATGCTTTGTTTATCGCATTAGTAATATAATTGGCATTGGTGTTGTCGGGATGAATACGCACCTGCACTGTTTTGGTTTCGGAATCATATTCGACCACTTCTTCGCTCGGAGTAATTGATGTATCAGAAAGGATGTTGAAATTAACTCCATTTAGTGGCCAGTCAATTTCCCCTGTTTCTTTATTGATAACTGCGTCGCCATTGTTTCTCGCCTGAACAACGATGTCATTATTTGGACCAGCAAAACGAAGTGTAAGTCGAGCTTTTGCTCCCAAAATCTGACTTAATTCTGTCGTATTTGTTAAAATCGGATTGATGTCCCGTCCGACTAGTGGTTTTTCGCGTGTGACTGGGACATTCAGAGGGATTCCAAGTTGCCCCGCCACTTGTCCTTTTTCGATATTCGAAATTGTCACACTTCCCGGTGTGTCTGGTGAAAGAACTATCGATAATCCATCTCGTGTCAAACTGGTTTGCAAAGAAAAAGAGGGATTTTTGTAATTTTCGAGTGTCCGCATGACATCGGCAAGTGTGACACATTGACTCAGATCGACATCATAAGTTGCTGAGCGGTCTTCATAAGTATACGTCAATCGAATGGCTCCTTTTTCGACCCCTTTTCCGCCATTCAAATCTTGGAGTAATGTCATTTCTGAAACAGATGGATTCAAATCGGTTTTGCCGCGAACCGGTTTTGAAATCGCTCCAAATACATCACCGCCATTCATGTTCGACTGCGAAAGCAAATCCGAATCGCTCCATGACTGCAAATCAACGAGACTTCCTGTGTATTGAATAGTATATGAGTCGTCCCCCCACTTAAATGGAATATTTGCTGTGTCAGCACCGGCAAATAAATAACGTCCCTGAAACGAATAGTTACTAAAATTGAAAACTTGTTGAACCGATTGTTTAATTGTCTGGGCGAGCGCATTTCGCTGAGTGGCACTCGTCGTCGTATTTAATGCCTCCAGTCCCATCGCACGCGCATCATCGGTAAGTGGACTGAAACGAGCCAATGTCGAATCGGTCGCTGTCAAAAAGGTCAATGACGATTTCAAATTCGATGAATTTTGTAACTTCCGCTCAATTTGTGATTGCACGCTCAGTGTCGCAGAAGCATTATATGGAGAATCGCTCCCATATTGAAATTGATGCTGCGTCAAAAGCTGCTGTTCGAGCGAAGCAACTTGACTTTGCGAATTGCGGAGACCAGAATATGCCCGATTCACTTGAAGTGGCACACTGACTCGATTTAGTCCAAGTGGTACTATTGTCATTGGAGGAGTGGGGAGTTGCTGTTTATCCCGTTTTCGTAGAAAGCGGTTGTTTCGTAAAAACAAGTGTTTACGCGATTTTTGTTCTGGTTTAATCGTTTTGGTAAATAGGACCAGCCCGCCATTTCGGACACCCATCCATGAAAATGATGGGTGTTTGTCGCCGTGAACGCATACATTTTCACATTATTTTTCTCTCGTCTCTCGTTGCTCACGACACACCACTCGCCTCTTTCCTATAAATTAACCAGTGTTCTTAGCATTTCATCGATCATGGCGACGAGTTTGGAATTGGCCTGAAACATTCGTTGAAATGTCATCATCATAATTGTTTCTTCGTCAATATTGACACCACTGATCGAATCTCGTTGTGCTTGCAGCGAATCTTGATACATCAAATCTGAATTGGCAATTGATTTCATTGTACCACCAGCGAGCATCGTTTCGACGACGATTCCTTCATAGTAACCAGAAATAGACATGCCTCCAATATTCGGATTCGCCTTCATTCCCATCGCCGCAAGAATTTCCCCATTTTTCGTATCTTTTCCAACACCATTTTTACTTACTGCAAATGTATTTGGGTCTCCAATAACAATGGCATTGACACCAATTGATGCCGCCGTGTTTCCAGTAAAAAAAGTGTTCAATCCGAGTGCTGCCAGTGCGCCACTTGTGTCATCACCAAATGAAAATGAAACATTCGCATTATCTGCGTTGATCATAAGTTTTCCATACAAATCAACTTCCGCCGAAATGCCAGAAATTTGATTAATACTTGTGGCAATATCAACAATACTTGTTCCTGTTGCAAGTGGAGCCGGTTTCAGTGAAAAAGGGTCAATCTGCGGCGCCGGATTCACTTCGATCTTTACAAAATGGTCTGTTGTTGTTCCTGTCTTATTGTTATAAACTTGCAGATTGAATCCGCCATTGACAACAGGCCAGTCGAGGCCGGCATTAGAAATCGGTTCATTCGGCTCTTCAAATTTTGCTATCGACGATAACTTCGAATATCCAGTAAGTCCTTGTCCAGATGTATAAACTTTATTGAACTCGCGGATTACAACTGCCGCAAAATCATCTAATTGAACGGCGAATTTCCCAAGTATATTTTGGTGTGCTTCGTAATATCCAAACACTTTTCCACCGCGCACATCGAGTGGAGACGGAGGCACACCGACACAAAGACGCGACATAACAACGTCATCTGGATTCTTTTTAAATCCCAGGACACTGACTTCATTTCGTACACCATCTGACAACAGAAGATTGGAACCACAATAAATCGCCACTTTTCCTGTGCTCTGGTCTTCGACTGTTTTGATGTTGATATATGTCGCCAGTTCCGAAAGTGCGACGAGTCTTTGATCTCGCAGACCAAGTGCTTCGGAATTGTTTCCTGCCTCCACTTTTGTGATATTTGTGTTAAATTCGTCAATTTCTCGCAAAAGTCGATTTATTTCGTCTCCTGACCTGTTAATCGATGTGTTCAGATCACGCTGCATCGAAACAATTGAAAGAGAAATTCGATTGATTCCTTCCGCCAATTTCTCCCCCTGATCGACTGCCATTTTTCGATAAGTCACATTTTCCGGCTGATTTAGCACATTGTCAATCGAATTAAAAAAGTCCTCAATTGAAGTCGATAAATCAGTCGATTCAAACTCTCCCAAAAGGGTTTCCAATTGCGTGTAATACTGATATTGAGTCGATGAAGAAATGGCATCACTTGTCGAATTTCTTAGTCGCTCTTCAAGAAATCGGTCGATAACTTGAACAACACCATTTACATTGACTCCATTTCCGACGGTCGCTCCATTTCCAAGACGACGATTCCCATCTGCTTCGAGAATAAGCTGTTCTCGAACATATCCGGGCGTGTTCGCGTTCGTAAAATTTTGTCCCGCGACTTGTATTCCAAGCTGGCTCGCTCCCATCGCAGAAGAAGCCATGTGTAACGAGTCAAAAAGAAGCATGGGAGGAGAAAAGTTGTTAGTGGAGAGCTGTCAGGAGCCTGTAATTAGTGATTTAGTGGCCGGTGTGAGAGTTGGTTGTTGATCAGTGGTTCGTTGATTAGTCATGTTTCTAATGCGATTTTTTAACTCGCCTCTCACCACAAACAACTCGGCACTCTCCCCCCATTTAATCGACACGACACATAGAATTGCTACAATCACACTAACTAAATCGGTCTATTTTGCCCAAACGGAATACTTTGCCGGAGTAGACAAAATGTTCTGGTCTCCGTTCACCGTTTTAGATTTTTTGCAGTGCAAAATTCGCGTCCACATTTGGCGTTTGGCGAGCCGCCAACGTAAGTTGGCGGGTTTATTGCCCACAAAAACACACAAATCTGTGAGAAGTTGAATAATGGTCGCCAATCAAATTTCAGCTGTATTTACGGAAATTTATGGAAAAAACAACAATTTCCGTGAACGGATACGTTTTTTTTATACAAAACGTGTTATAATTACCAGTGTTGTACTAGAACCAGTAAAATAAAAAGTGTTATAAAACAGATGAGTATTTTTTGCAGGTCTTACTGTTTTACCGTTTCTTATTTTCTGTTTCTTACTAAGAATTTCCTTTCCCTTTTGGAGAATGCAAGATGAAAAAATTTGTCGGTTTGTGCCTTTGTCTTTCGATTATTATTTTTGTGGGATGTCCAATGAAGGATGCCAAAAAGCGAGCTCCCGGTGTCACCACGTCAGAACCGCAGCACGACCCAGGCGGAAGTTGTTGTCCAGCTGATGCAGCCAAAACTGATGCACCAAAAAAATTAGATGCGGAATTTGTGAATATTGCCGCCGATATTAAATCTCTCGTTGGTGATTTGACAGGAAAATCAAACGAAGTCATGGACGTTCTTATTGGTTTCAAACAAAAACGTGCCTTTGATCCAGCCAAAAATGCTGCGCAAAAGCCGAAACTTTTCGTATCTCTCCCAGAAGACCTTTTTAATCCAGATGGCATGACAATCAGCGACGCGACTGGCACGTTGTTTCTGGCCGTCCCAAATTTTAGTATGCGGACTGATAACTCTGGACCGAAACTAAAACCGGGTGCGCTTGTAAAATTCAATCCAGATGGCTCCGCCGAAAAAATTCTTACTTTTGAAGATGTCGAAGGAATCCAAATTGATACAAAGCAAATTGGTCCGATGGGAATCGACTTCGGTCCAGATGGCAACTTGTATGTCTGCGACAATCAATACTTTTTTGACGCGAACAACAAGTCACGCGTTCTCCGTGTGATCATGGACGGCGACAAACCGACCGGAGAAGTGCAGGTTGTTGTGGATGGCATTAAATTGGCAAATGCCATTTTGTGGAACGGCGACAACATGTTCGTCACAGACACATTTCTCGATTTGGACGGCGATTTTGGGAGCGGATGCCTCTGGAAATTCAGCAAAGACGAAATTCTCGCTGCTGGCAAAGATGGAAAAGGCCCCGTCAAAGTCAATCCAATCAAGAAAATGGGAGACGACTCGCACTGCATCACGATTCAGCAAGTGAAAAAGATTCCGGGCGGCGGAAATGCTGGTTTCGATGGCCTCACTTGCGATGCAAATGGAATTATGTATTCTGGAAATTTTGGAAACGGCGAAATATATCGCATCGAAATGAATGGCTCTGATTTGCCGAAAGTCGAAGTGATCCATCCAGCTGGTGAATA
>JBOFGF010000291.1:0-2726 GCA_051649005.1 Thermoguttaceae bacterium
GATTTTTTTCTTACGTTCTTCGAAGACACAGGCCATACAAACTTGGTTTGCATCAAAAACAATTCCAGGACGCGTGTCCGGTTGAAGGCATTGTTTACAGTATTTCATGAAAGACTCCTTGTGATAAACTTTGTTAAAGTGGGATAATTAGGACGATTTTTTTCTAGCAACGGACAGCATGTGCGACGACAGGCCATTTTTGGCGAGGAATGCCTGAAATTCTTCCCGAACCGAGTCGCTTGATTCGAGCAGCAATTGTTCGAAAAACGGGTTACCGCTGACTTCCAGTGTGCCATCAAGTGCCGCCTTTCGTACAATGTCGACATCCAGCCTTCCCGGTGTAACGATTTCAATAACCTCAAATCCAGCACGATTCAGGAGAATCTCCATGGATTTCGGGTTGAAATAATTCAAATGTTCGTGATCAAATGTCGCCAATTTCAACCCCAGCATTGCTGCGTCGAAACCCAATGGATTAGGGTTCGACAAGACAATCAATCCATGTTCTGATAACACATTGCAAGCGTTTTGAAGAAACAGGAATGGATTGTAAATGTGCTCAATCACCTCGAAGGAACAAAACAGGTCGCAACGATTACCACTGATGGCATTTTCGGCAAAATCGTTGATGACATTCAAACCTAGTGCCCGGCACGCTTTGGCCATCTGGGGGGTCGGCTCGACCGCAGTAATGCTTCCGAAATAGTTTCGCTCACGAATCACATCGCAAAAACTTCCGAAGCCGGCACCTACCTCAAGGAATGAGGCTCCTTCAGAAATTCCACATTTGCGACAATACTCAATCAACATGTCCGCGCGGGGACGGTAGATTCCTTCACGTCTTTTTGCATCGGAAGCCGGAAATATCTTCGTGTTCCATAATTCGTACACTTTTGAGTTGGCATACATTTTATGGAGCAGGTCTTCCGAAGGCCGAGGATTAACGGCAACTGTACGGCAAGCCCGGCATAGCACATAGTCCACGGACTTTTTTTCACCTAACGGTTCGAAGTTATCTCCATCGCAGGCCGGACAGCGAACCCGTACCCAGTTGTCTTTATCGGCAAGTAAAATACTGATATCCGCCTCGCAGGCTTCTTCCAGCAGCGGCATGTATTCGTCGGGACGTATTTCGTTTTCTTTCATTGAAGTTTTCTCTGTTGGCGTAGATATTGGTGGATTAAAAAATTAAAAATTCGGTCTCATTTTTTGCAGCACTTTCAGAATGGAGAGTGGAACGTATTTTTTAGCGTACTTTATGCCTTCGCGTTTTAAGGTTTTTATTAGCGTATCACGCACGGGAGAGATTGGGGAGCCATCTGCCTCGATTGCGGGTAACAGTTCTACGCCAAAACGTCGAAATCCATCGTGAGATACATCGAGTCTTGTTAAGAAGTCTCTGTAATTCGGCTCTAATGCCCAAAAAGTCGGGGAATATGAATAGGATTTCCTCCCCAGTGCCGCAGCGTAAAAACCGAGAGATGTGACCAAAAAATAATAGGGAAGATTATAGGAATAGATCATGTTTTCCATAATAACGGAATTGTCAATCTGTTCGAAGACAATATCAGGAAATTGATTGAAAACCTCCCAAATATACTTTTCCGATTGAGGAATGTTTCCGCGAATTCGCAAGCGAAAAAGAACTTTTTTGTACTTGTTCTTTCGAAAATGATTCTCAATCAACCACACCAGTACTTTCTTTGAGGATTCGATGCCTCCCCTTAATACCCTAGGGAGTTTATCAAACATCAAAACGGCATCGGCAGACTCGAATTGGATATTCCGTTCCTTGGAGAAAACATCTGGGAGCACGACACGATTGTCGATCTCAGCGAAATTCGCATCGAGTGACACAAACATGCAATCGTATTTCGGATTGTTCGTACACACATAGTGGTCATCTAAAAAAAACAGACGATTTTCGTTACACAATTTCATTAGTTTTTTATTGTGCGGGGGAAGCGGATAGGTGAGATTGTTTATATTGTCGTGAGGACTAATCCCTTCCTCTATTACACAGTAGTTCAGGCATTTATCATAAGATGCAATTACTTTTTGGTAGGGAAGACTTGTGTGTGGAGGATACCAGATATACTCACGACCTTCTGTTGCGTGGTTGACAAAATCGGCAAATTCTGACATGTTTTTTCTGACCGCCCGATAGTTCCATCCGTAGTAGAAATCGAGGAGAAAATAGGCATCGGGAATCACCTGCATCTTCACGGCAACCGAATTTTCGGGCAGTGCATACCCGCCACCAGTCAAAAAAACAGCATCACTCAGTTCGATGTGGCGATGCCGCATCACAGCACAGGCCATTAAATAAGTGATATGGCTATGGACGTTGAAAAGATGGATTGGCTTTCTGTCGTTCATAAAATGTACCACAAGTGGGATATGATAGGGATAATAAAAATAAATGTATGCTGTATTTTCCGAAGTGAAAAAATACCATTCTGCGTAACCGATTTCAAAACCACTTGTGGAAGTCTACACCAAAACGGCCAACGGTGTCAAGAGGAGTTTTTTTCTACTGGTCGAGAAAAAACTCCCAAAAAGAGACAGGGGATGTGGCGTACTCGCGCACGTTGCCCAGCGCAGGGTTAGAGCGTTTTAATAATTTATGTACGCTACAACTACAAAAAATTTTTCGTCCTCAACGCCGTAGCGACTGTGTTAAAAGTCAAGTGCAAAAAGCATTTTTTCACAAATTTTAGTTAAAT
>JBOFGF010000292.1:0-23215 GCA_051649005.1 Thermoguttaceae bacterium
TAAAAATGAATAGCCGTCAATCAAAATGGTCGCCTGAATCCCGGCCAAATCATTATCGAGCATTCCCTGCAATTTTCGCATGACTTTTTGTGTCCGTTCGAGCGAAGCACCTTCTGGCAATTTGACATCGACGAACAAAACGCCCTGATCTTCGTTTGGAATAAAACCTGTCGGCAGAACAGTGAAGGCGAAGTAAATGCCATATAAGAGCAAAAACCAGAGGGCGAAAACGATCCATCGTCCTGCGATGATACCTTTCACAGTGCCGAGATAGAAATTGGCATATCCATTAAAAGCTATATTAAACCAGCGGAAAAAGAAAAACTTTGTTTCTTCCGGTTTTCCTTTTCGGAGTAGAATTGCGGCCAGTGCGGGAGCAAAAGTGAGTGCGCAGATCGCCGAGATACAAACGGCTCCTGCAATAGTGAGGGCGAATTGCCGATATATTTCTCCGACAATTCCGGGAACCATTGATGTTGGAATGAAAATCGACATAAGAACGAAAGTCGTGGCAATAATCGGGCCAGTCACTTCGTTCATGGCTTTTTTAACAGCTGCGCGTGAGTCGAGTCCTTCTTCGTCCATAAGTCGCTGTGTATTTTCGACGACAATAATCGCATCATCGACAACAATTCCAATGACGAGAATGAGACCGAACAAAGTGAGGGAATTGACGCTGAAATTGATGTTCCACATGATAAAAAAGCATCCGACCAACGAGACGGGAACAGTGAGTGTCGGAATGAGAGCAGCCCGCCAATCTTGCAAGAATAAAAAAACGATGAGAATCACAATCAAAACGGCTTCGAGAAGAGTTTGTTGCACTTCTTCGAGAGAAACACGAACATAGTCAGTGGCATTGTATCCGACTGCATAAGAAACTTCATTTCCAAAAAGTCGCTGCACATTCTGCATATCTTCGAGCGATTTGTACACATTGTCGGCCACTTCGAGTGAATTTGCTCCCGGATTTTGAAAGACGGCGACAGTACAAGTCGGAACACCTTGAAATGTTGAAGTAGACGCATAATTGCTTGCTCCGAGTTCGATAGTTGCCACATCACGGAGGCGCAAAATGCTCCCATCTTTTCCGGTGCGGAGAATAATACTGCCAAATTCCTCGGTGGTTTCCAAACGTCCTTTCGTCAGCAGCACGAGATTTTCGGTGACACCGATTGGAGCGGGCGGCGCACCGAGTCGTCCAGAGGCAACTTGTACATTTTGGGATTGAAGCGCGTTTGTGATTTCGTCCACGGAGATATTTCGGGCGGCCAGTACTTCTGGATTCAGCCAAACCCTCATACTAAAATCTTTTGAGTTGAAAATAGTTACATCTCCGACTCCTTTTACGCGGGCCAGCTGGTCTTTAATTTTTACTGAGACAAAATTGACCAAATAAAGGAGACGTTCATCCATTTCCGATTCAGTCATTCGTTTCCCATTTTTATAATCATCCAAATCTTTCGGATTAAAGAAATTGAGTACGAGAACCATGTTTGGCGATTTTTTTGCGACAGTAACACCGAGTCTTCTCACTTCTTCTGGGAGCGATGCTTCGGCGATTTTGACGCGATTTTGTACCAAAACAGTGGCCATGTCGGGATCGGTTCCGACCTCGAAAGTGACAGTAATGTTCATGTTTCCATCGCTGGTACATGATGTGGTCATATAAAGCATTTTGTCGACACCATTAATCCGCTTTTCGATGGGAATTGCGACAGTATCGACGACGGTTTCCGCATTCGCGCCTGGATATGATGCGGATACATTGACTGTCGGTGGAATAATGTTCGGAAATTGTTCGACAGGAAGCATAAAATAAGTTACCGCTCCAGCAAGAGTAATGAGGAATGCGATAACACATGCAAAAACGGGTCTGTCAATGAAGAAGTGAGCTATTTTCATGTAAAATCAGGATTATTAGAGGGCGAAAACCAATCCATCAAAAATGCGTTCCATTTCAGGTGTTTTTCTTTTAAGTGAAAGCCTGACTATTTACATATTAGTGAGAATGGCTCAAAAAGACCATATTCGATGGTGTCATAATTTGCTCCGTGTGGCTGTGAATTTGGGCCTTTTTGGAATGATCCAGGCCATGCACTGCCGCGCAATTTTCCAGCATGATGTGGTCCAAGAAGATTTTTGGGAGTTCCATAAATAATCACGGAGATGGTATTTTCACCATTTTGGAGCAATTTTGTAACATCAATAGACAAAGGAGACATCAGAAAACCGGCGGATTTACCATTCACCATGATTTCAGCCGTCGCACCATTCCATCCACGCTGACTACTTAGATGTGTCGCATCAGAAAGTGTCGTGTCAGGAGGTGTTGTATCTGAAAGTGTTGTGTCAGGAAGCACTGTGCCAGGAAGCTGAACAAAATATGTTTTGTCTGATTCGACTTTCGGAATAGAAAATTGCCGAGAGTATTCGACTTTTCCACAGTAAAATGGCATTCCTTGTCGATTCCATCCATTTTCGATTTTATTTTCCATGAGACCACTTGTGTCGATCAAGTATTTAGCACGACGATCATGACCATCGACGACGAGTTCACTGGATGCTTTCACCGAAACATTTGAGAGAGGAACGAGTTCACCTGAATCAGCTCGAACGAGAAATTGCACTTCCGACAGTCCTACAAATCCTGAGTCGTTCGGCTTTTGATCGGCTTGAATTGGATATGTAGTTCCTGCGTGATTCGACAGAATTTTCATTGAAACAGTTTGCACTGGTTTGTTTGAATCAGTAACGATATCGAATGCACCGAATGACCCCGGCGGAAATTTCACTTGTCCCACACCAGAAATGTCCATATCAGCGACACCGCGACGAATAAGATTTCGTTCGTTGTAATTCCAAACTCGAATTGCTGCAATTGGTTCTTTTTTTCCGAAATCAAACTCGAGTGTTGGAGCAGGATCGTGCAAGTCAGAACGATTTGGCCGGAATCCGATGCCAGCAGAAAGCCATGAAACATGCTCCAATTCATCGCTGTGTTTAAGTAACTGCTGCGTCTGATTTGTTTGAAATGAAAGTGCAATCGGAGGAATGATAACAAAACCCTTGTTCGATTCACGCAGCGAAAAATCACCGAGAAGATATGCCGGTTCGACTTCACTTAAAATAGTCATTGGCGAGGATGTAATTGTTACAACATTTTCCCCAATTTTCGCATATTTGGTGATTTCGATTTTTCCAAATGCTTTGTCGAGCCACCATGCACCCGGCTCCGGTTTGATGGCATTTTCGTTGCAAGTAATAGAATAAAGTTCGGGCGATTCAATTACGATAAAAATGGATTCAGGAACTTTCTTTTCGATAATGAAACGATAACTTGCTGAAAAACCACTGCCTTCTGGAAAAGTTTTTGTAATTAGTTCGTCTTTGAACTGGACACTGGTGTCCCACGGATTTCCTGACATTCCATGTTTTTCAAAAATCCATCGATTTGCTTTCCATGTGTACATGTCGTTTCGCACTTCATCTCCGACTTTGACATCGACAAAATCGAGAGTTAAAACATTCTGATCGAGACATCGAATTTGCGTTTGCGATCCTGATATTTCTGCAATTTCGGCTGTTCTAGTTGTTTTGTCTGTTTCTGATATTTTTGCTGGTTCGATTGTTTTAGCAATTTTGGCTGTTTCTGCAATTTTTGTAACAGCGGCGTGTGAAATTGAATCAGTTGGGTCATTCGGGGGATTAGTCGCGTTGTTTGACATGACCAGTAAAACACTTTCACACGGAGGCAAAGTGATAGTTTGCCGATTTGGACACTCGTTTTGGACCGGAGTCTCATTTTTATCGTGCTGGCCTGCCAATTCGATTGTTCCTTCAGTTGTTTCAGTTGTTCCAGATTTCAGATTCCATTGAATTGCCTTTTTCTTTGTTGTAATTTCGCACAAAGCTGATTCTGTTGGACTGCTGTTACATAAAAAGAGGACTTCGCCGTCATTCAAACGGCGACGATGATGAAAGACGGTTTCCGAACCTTTTGATTCGATGAACAAACCATCTTCCGCCGTGCGATTTTGTGCTGTTTTTGCAGCGTCTTCAAGTGAGACTTGTTTTGCATTCGGTAAATCGATCAAGAGTTTTAACCACATGGCTTCGACTCCAGTGGGGATATTTCCTTCGACTCGTTCCGGCCAGTCCCCGACACACAAAAGAGTGCCGCCATTTTTCACATACTGTGCGAGAAGTTCGACAGTTCGCTTATTGACATTTTCCATGTTTGGAGGAAAAATCACGATGTCGTATTGACATTCTCCGATAGAAAAATTATTATTTTCCACTTTTCCGAAACGCAAAATCGTGTCTTCAGAAGCCAAATCATATTCGGCATGATTTCGCTCAAATAAATTGACCAAATCGGTGAATGATTGACCAATTTCACTTATTTTTTTTGATTCGCCCTGATACATCCACGCAGTTGTGGTCGGTTCGATGACAACGACGCGATTGACTTGTTTTCCCTGTGAAAGGACATAAGAAAGTCGAGTGAAATAGTCGGCAATAACATGATATGCTTCGAACCAATTTGCGTGATAAGAAAATGACTGTGGATGATCCCGTTTTCTGGCTCCTTTTATTGTAATGTATGACAGATGCTCGTTGTTTGTGTTGACACCGAGTGCGAATGACCAGTCACCGAGTCGTTTTATATCTTCAAATCGGAGGTCCCATCCACCTGCTCCATAGTTTTCCGAGAGTGTTCGACTGCGGCCCATTTGATTTGCTATTGATGCGAGTTCTTTCACGGAGCGGATATTTCCAAATTGCGCATTTGGTGATTTATCGTTATAATTATTCATTAACAAATCAATGGCAGGTCTCTGATGCCAAATATACATGGCCATATTATCGGGGCCATGTGATGTGTTGGGCCATCCATGCTCCCAGTAATGACCAGTGAATTGGAGATTGTTAGATTCGCACCACTGGAAACATGGTTTTGCCCATCGATCAACGAATAATTCAAGAATTAGGCGATGATAATCGTATCTGACTTTTTTCCAGTCACCGACGGGACGAACAAGCGACGGCGCAGCATCAACGAGCGAATATCCGAAACGATTTTGGAATAATTCAGGAATTTCGTCGTTCCATGAGACCCAAGTTCCAATATATGGACCGGCTGGATGCGGCTCATCAGTGAAAATTCCAGGAACACGATTTCCAAATTCTTTTGCTATTTCAGGAACATTTTTATACGCATCAAACGTGATTTCGATAAATTTTTCAGTCACACCTTTTTTCAGCAGATCGACATACCATTTTCCGGCAAACCATCCATTGCTCGGAGTAAAACGAATACGACCGAGCAGATACTTTCGTTCTTCTGCGAGCGGAATTAGCTTTCCGGCGGATTTGGCGGATTCGGTGATATTCGCAAATGATCCGTCTGGGCGCGGTTCGTAGATGTACAAAATCGAGTCGTCCAAAGAGTCGAGAGAAATGACATCATCAAACAAGAGTCCTGCTCCGCGTGAATCGGGAAGAGCTTCGGGGACAAAACCGCCAGCAAAACCGCTCGGATATGAATTTTCGTCATAAATCCAGACATTCATATCAAGTTTTTCAGATTCATCGAGCGCGATTTTCCACATTTTGAACCATTCTTCTGAAAGATATGGAGTCATGAGCCCCGGACGTGGATGCACCCAGACTTGTTTGACATTTTGTGATGCCAAATCACGAAGTGTTCCACGAATTTGCTCATCAGTGAGACGGTCATTCCAAGTCCAGAGCGGTCCGGTGCTGAAATCACGTCCGGGCGATTGAAAGCTGCTGCGCAACTCAGAAATAGTCGGAGAAGTAATTCGATTGAGCTTCGATGTCTGCGCCGGAAGTTTGCCGTCAAAACAAAAAGTATGAGTGAGAGCGAGATAAATGCAGCACAACAAGGCAGTCAAAAGATTTTTCATGGTTTAATTTCCCAGTCAGGTAAAATTTTGGAAAAGCGGCTCGAATCAAAATCTGCAATAAACCACGCAGTAGATTCGATCATGTCATCTACTGAAGATGACATGAATTTGTTTTCCTCATTTTATTGTTTGTGTTTCTGTAAAACCAAGTCAAACGTCTTCGTTTCGATAAATGATTCGAAGTCGCTCTTTTAAGTTTTGTATCATTTTTTCATCGACAAACGCATCAGAAGGATTGGTTTGGGCGTGATTATAACGGCACAAAACAAGTTGGGCTTTCAAGTTTGATTGGTCATCGACCGTCCCTTCCGCTTTAAGCGTGATGAGATTGCCATCTATCTTCGTAATTGTTGAAGTAATCACCAGTGTCTGGCCCGGCTGAACAAAACGTGCATATTTCACATTTTTCGCCTCTTTCAGGAGAATCACACTGTGTGCAAAATTTTCCGATAATCGGACCAACCATGCTGATGCCTGTGTCAGAGCTTCGAGCATTAAAACGCCTGGCATCACCGGAAAATTCGGAAAGTGATCCTGCAAATACTCCTCTGCAAGTGAAAGAGATTTGGTGGCAACAATATGTTTCCCCGGTTCGACGGAGACAATGCGGTCAATCAACGAAAAGTACATGGAACTGACAAAAAAAGAACGAATAATAATAGGAGGAAAAATAATAACAACAACGACTTGTTTATTATATGATAAAAAGAGATAAGAGAAAACCGCCCCGTCAATCTTTCGAGAAAATTATAAAACAATTTTTGACATAAATGCCCCAAAATGGTAGAATGGAGTTTTGAAAAATAACTTTTCTGTTTTAATGTGAATAAAATAATGCGAATGAAATTTTAATGTGAAAGAAATGCAAATTGTTCGTTAATGATATTTTGTTTTACTTTTGGTGACTCCAGTCGGAGTACCACTTTTGTCTCCGACTCTTTGTTAGTGTTATTTTACTTCATTTGTTTGACGAAATTTTGGAATTTTTACTACTTTTTTCTCATCAATCATGTTTAGATATTTTGTTATTTGCTCGCTTCTTTTTTTATTTACGACGCATTTTCTCTGGAGTGACACAGCAACAAATCTTTCCCAAAATACCCAAAATAGTGAGGAACTATTTGCCGACTGGCCGGAAGATAAATTGAAAGTTTTGCTTCTTTTTACCGGATTTCTGAAAGGATATGTCGAACCGTGTGGATGCGCTGGTCTCGAAAATATGAAAGGCGGTCTGAGTCGTCGTCACACATTTTTTAAGCAATTGGCGAAAAAAAATTGGCCCGTTCTCGCAATTGATGCGGGAAATCTCAATAAAGGTTTCGGACGCCAAGAAGAAATAAAATTCAATTTAGTCATCGACGAGGCACTCCGTCTCATGGATTACAAAGCTGTGGGAATCGGTGACCACGAACTATTGCTTCCGACGGACGAGCTTCTGTTGTACACAGTCGATGTTCCAGGAAATCCACAGCGATATACATCTGCGAATGTCGCCATTCTCGATTTCGATCCTAGTTGCACGATGCCATTTCGTATTTTGGAGCAGAACGGAGTTTCAATTGGTGTCACATCAGTAATTGCTCCGTCACTTCTTGCAAATCTGAATAACAATGACATTCAGCACGACGAAGCTGAATCGAAATTGAAAGCCGTTCTTGAAGATGAAGCAATGCAAAAGGCGGATTATCGAGTGCTCATCATTCATGGAAATGATTCCGAAATCGAAAATCTGATCAACACATTCTCAAAATCGTTTGATTTTATTTTGCCGAGTAATACTCCCGCCGAACCACCAATTCATCCAGAAAAAAAGGGAGAGACGCTGCTCGTTGAAGTGGGAGAAAAAGGACGATTCGCAGTCGCAATTGGTATCTTTGATGATGCCAAAATGCCAATTCGTTATTTGCGAATTCCCATTGATAATCGTTTTGACAACTCGAAAGAAATTGATGTAATGATGCAATTATATCAAGAGCAACTTGCTCAAATTGGTTTAAGTGGACTTGGAATCAAACCGATTCCCGACTCCCGTTCGCACACATTAGGAAAATTTGTCGGCTCGAAAACATGCGCTGATTGCCACGAAGAATCGTATAAAACATGGAAAAAGTCGCCACATTCCGATGCGTGGAAATCGCTTTCTGACATTTCAATTCCATCGAGAACGAATGATCCCGAATGTATTGCGTGTCACGTGGATGGTTGGAGCGTTCGAGATTTACTGCCATATCAACATGGCTTTTTGGACATTACAACGACACCGCATTTAAGTAATGTTGGATGCGAATCGTGTCATGGACCGGGCGAAAATCACGTCAAAGCCGAACAGGGGAGCGACAAGAAATTGCAAGAAGAATTTAGAAGAGCCGCTCGATTGACAGTGGAAAACGGCGCGGCCAAAAAACGCTGCATTGAATGTCACGACGGCGACAATTCACCTCATTTCGATTTTGAAACGTATTGGAACAAGGTGATTCATAAGGAGACCGCAAAATAAGAGAGTAAAATAAGAAGGGCGACAGAAATGTGTTCACAACTAATCGGGAAAAGATGTCGATTCACCCCAGACACATTGGCCGGATTCCAAAGAGCGACCAGTCTCATCTGTCAAAAAGAGGGTTTCTTCCGTGATTTTGGCAAGTCGCGGCCATCCAGCTTCTCTCGTCAAATCATGGAGATTTTTAGCATAAAACAAAGGAGTATGAGCAGTGAGCAGGGAAAAAATCGGTCGATCACTCCATAAATGAGCAAGTTCAGAGAGGAGAATTGGCAAATGTTTTCCGAATTCCCAGCGTTTTCCATCGTGTCCATGTCCATGTCCATAACTGGGCGGATCGAGTATCACCGCATCATATTTATTTTGGCGACGTTTCTCTCGTTTGACAAATTGGAGAGCATCTTCAATAATCCATCGAATGCGACCACGATGCGGACCGACTCCGATCTGATTTGCGGCGGCATTTCGTTTTGCCCATTCGACGACACTTTTGGAAGCATCGAGATGTGTTACTTCAATATTCGCAGAAGTACAAGCAGCGGCCATCGTACTTCCGCCTGTGTATGCAAACAAATTGAGTACACGAATGGGACGATCCGTTTTATCTCCAATCATATTCAGTAGTTTTGTTATTCGTCTCCAATTATTTTGTTGTTCTGGAAAAATGCCGAGATGCCCGAATGGCGTGCCTTTCAAATCGAGGACAAAATTGTCAAATGCAATTGCCCAGAATGATTTTTCCGATGGGGCAATTTCGACTGTTTTGGGAAAATAGTTGAATCCACGCTCTGTTTGAGGAATCCAATCGCCGCGACAATCGTCGTTTTGATGTCCTTTTTCCGATTTTTCAATAAATTTGGCATCAGCCAATTTCCAGAGATGGGGGGCGGCAATTCGTCCTTTTGCTGCTGGGGCAGGACGGTCCAAAATCACGGGACCAAATTGTTCCAGTTTTCGGCCTGTCCCAAAATCGAGAAGAGCATAATTAGTGCGGTGCATGTTGTCTAAATTTAGATATGCGTTCACGGACTGAAACACTCCTCATTTTCAAGAAGACGAGTCCGAAAGACGAGGTTGTTTTTCAACAAACACCTCGTCTTTTTAATGAGGAGTGCTCGAAATGGCGGGGTGGTCAGACAATCATTTTCAAATGCGGCTTTTTATGACAGCCGGAAATGGACGCAGCGCATTGACAGTTTCTTTGCCTGAACAGACCATTTTTTGAAATTTCACTCAAAAAAACCGTCATTTCGACGGAGTGCTGTTTCTCTTCCGGCTGATATTTAATGAGTCGTATTTCGGAAACCCAGTTCTACGAAAATGAGTTACACAGAATGTGGTATTTTGCCATCATTCCAAATCGGTGAATACATTTTTTGCTTCGAGCCAGTTTTCCCAGCCTTCTCTCCAAACGAGCATGTTCGGCCCAATTCTTTGTTCTTGCAGCCAAGTGTTCACGACTTCTCCTGTTGCTGGTCCATATTGAGGGCCATTTGGAACCTGAATATACCAAACAACAGATGTATCTCGTAAAATCGGTGGAAGGTCATTTTGTTCTGCACTTTCCATCGAAAAGGAATTGGGTGAATTCGACTCCTCAGCAAAAAAAGAAGAAGGTGTCAAACTAAAGAGTCCATTTGCAGTTGGTTCTCCGACATCTGATTTTGACGATTTGCTACTTTGACGCGTACTTTCATGAGGAATGGTTAATCGGACACCACATTCAGGGCAAAAACCTGTTTTTCCGGCCAAATTTGTTTTAACATTCAATTTATGTCCATTTGGACAATAAAACCTGATTCCCATGTGTTTTGATCCTCCCAAGTAACGAGACAATTTTCGTATGCAGTAAACGAAGACAAAGCATCACTTTTGGAGCATCCAAATTTTGTGAATAATCGGTTGTTTTAATGAAACAACCAATTTGTTGCCGTTTACAACACAATAGGACACAATTCTACTCTTTCTTTGAATAAATACAACAGATTGATTGCAGTCTTTTTTCATTTCAAACAGTTTTTCGCTGGCTGAATAGGAGAAAAATGGTTATTGCTGCACAGAATCCCGCCGGAATTGATCCAACTTTGTGATAAATCGGTGTCTGGTTCGATAAGACGACAGTTCCTGTTACAGCGGCGGCCTCTCCGCGTTTTCCGCGTGCCACGATTTGACCGCATGAATTAATAATGGCGGCAAATCCGCCATTTGTTGCGGTAATATAAGGAAGACGATTTTCCACTGCACGAAAAACATGAGTCGCAAAATGTTGATCTATCTGCTGGGAACAATGGAACCAGCCATCGTTTGACAAGTTGATTAAAATACTTGGATTCATCCCCTTTTTCTCAAGTGATAAAATTTGATGGCGAATCAAATGCGAGGACGAACTCTCGAAGCAAATATTGACAGCTCCCCAAATCGTCTTTTCGGTTTCACTGTGAAATGCGGCACTTCTTTTTGTGATGGGAATTGCGACTGGTTCAGTTCCGGCCTTTGCTTCCTGACAGAGCGATTTCAAGAAAAAATCATTTGGCAGCAGAGATGAAAATGGAATATATTCTCCAAACATGACAAGATGAACTTTGTCATATCGTGGTCCAATTGGCACATCGGGATTCGGAGAGACATACAATGCGGAATTGAGCCGGTCTGGTTGAATATCATCGCCGAATCTGAATGTCGAAAGACCAAATAAAATTGGAACGCCGGTGCGAGCAGCTATTTGTCGTAACTGATATTTCCACATTGCTGCGTCCGAATCTGACATTTGAAGATCGTTTGGTGTTGTTTTTCCAGAAAATTCCAAAACAGAAATCGGACACGTTGTTTCAGGCCACACAATTAACTGCGAGGAAGCAATTTCCGTTTGATTTGCGTCCAGCATCAATGACATAAACTGCTCGAATGTTTGTTCCACCTTTTCAGGTCCCGATGCCAGACTGATCTGGATATTTCCCTGCAAAAGCGTCACTTGCACAGAATCATCCCGTTCGTCGCCTGTCTCTCCGCGCAGTGTTTCATTTCCATTCTCGTGATTGACGGTGTTCGGACAGATTCCATATAAAAGAACAGCGGTGAGTGCGCAGAATGACAAAATGGAGGAAACTATTGCAGTCCGAAAAGAGGGAACGAGAAATCGAGTTGGAGTCGGTTTGGCATTTTCACTGTGTTCAATTGATTGGCAATTTTTCCCAAAGAAATGCGAATCAATGCACGCCGTGAATGAAACGCCGCATCCAGTTCCGACAAAAACGATCATTCCGCCGACGAAAACGCCCCCAGCAATGTCCGCAATTTGAATGAGCGGCGTGCAAAATACGAGAGTGTGTTCCATCGCACAAAAAGAAAATCCACCAAGAATGAAATTACGAAGCGACTCGCATCCAATCCAGCAAATGGGGGCGGCAAGTAGAATTGGAATCCGAAAACGGAAAACAGCCGAGCGAGTTGCGGCAAAAAATATCGGCCAGTAGATCGCCAGATATGCCGAAAGAGCGATCAATCCGAGACTGGTTGCCGGATGTGGACATGCGATCCACCAAATTGAAGCGATCCAAAAAGTGAAAGCGACTCCATAAATCATCCACCATTTCGGTGGTGATATGGACAAATGGAGCGGAGTCCAGACAAAAGGGACCAAAAAAACGAGAAACCACAAACCGAGTGGAAATCCCGCCGCCCAGTAAAAAATTGCTCCGAGAAGAAGTAGCAAAAAATTAAGGCGATTCATAAACGGCGGGAAAGTTTTTTCTGTCGATTTCGCAGAAATGGGCTGTTTGTATGAAACAACAGCTTTCTATGAAAGCGAGTTAAACATCTAATTGATGACGATGCGCAGTATATTTATTGAGCATTTCTTAGTTTTCGAGTTGTGCCATGATCTCATCGGAAATGCTGACGTTTGACGACACTTTTTGGATATCTTCGTGGTCATCGAGAAGTTCCATCAATTTTATAATTTTGGCGGCAATTTCCACGTCATTCACTTCTGCTTTGTCGCGTGGAACGAGACCTATTTGTGATTCCTCCGGTTCTATTTCGGCCCCCTGTAATGCGTTCGAAATGGCTTGATATGAATCGGGTGGACATGTAATTTCGAAGCTGCCATCTAGTTCAAAAACGTCATCGACTCCCGCTTCGAGAAGAATTTCCATCAGAAAGTCCTCTGTCAATTCCTTCGGCTTCTCTCCTTTTTTTCCCGTTGGTGCTGGAATGATTTTGGGGACAACAAATAGTCCTTTTTTCTCAAAATTCCATGCAACACAGCCGGTCGTTCCAAGTTTTCCGCCGCACACTTCAAAAATTTTCTTGATTTCTGGTGCTGTTCTATTACGATTGTCGGTCACAGCTTCGGCCAAAACGGCGACACCATTTGGCCCATATCCTTCATAAACGAGTTCATCCAGTTGTTCAGATGCGAGTTCGCCTGTTCCACGTTTGATTGCACGGGCAATGTTTTCTTTGGGAAGACTGACCGCTTTGGCTTCGTCAATTGCGGCCCGGAGTCGGATGTTCGCACTGGGATCGCCCCCTCCTAATTTTGCTGCAATAATTATTGCTTTCGCTAATTTACTCCACAATTTTCCGCGTTTGGCATCTACGAGTGCTTTTTTGTGTTTGATTCCGGCCCAGTGGGAATGTCCTGCCATATTTCTATCTCCTCTTGTGATCCTCTTTGTTATGTTATGAAATTTTATGTCTATTTTGCCAAATCGATTATTTTACTGTTTCAAAAATCTAATGAGTACGAATTTCGTCGATTATTTCGGCTTTTTGCCTTGTAATTGTCGAGTTGCCGACTTCTTCGTTTTCGATTCCGAGGCATCAATTGATTTGGGTTTTGATTTATTCTTTTTGTCGGACATTTTTATTACTTCTTTTTGTGTCGTATTTTTCGACAACTTTTGTGCATCCGATTTCACCTTCTTCTCAGAATCAGTCGTTGATGGCGTGGAATGTTTTTTGAGATTTTGCTTCTCAGGGACTGAACTCAAAGATTTGGGGGCCGACTTGTCTTTTTCACTTTTTTTTAGACTTTTTGCAGTTTTTGCGTCGTTTTTTGACGATTCCTCGGCGACGATGGGCTGTTTCGTTTTTAATTTGTATGCTCGTTTTGAAACCGATTTTTCGATGTCGGATTTGTCCGCACTGTCCGAGTCATCCGAGCCATCAAAACTGTCAAATGTATTTGCCTTTTTTGACAACTTACTCGCCTTCTTTGAAGAAGAATCTGACTTGGAGCGAGCTGCGTCAATTTTCAAACCGGGAATCACCTCTTCTTCCGGGATAAATTCCGGTTCGATGATGGGGGCCTCGTCATCGAGATCGTCGTCATGTTCCACAAAAGCGAGTGGAGTTGAAAAACGAGGTGTGCTCAAATCTGGTTTTCGAGTCGGAGGCGGAGCAATTTTTGGTGCGACGAGAATCGGCGGAGTACAATTGCGCGAAATGACTTCGGGATCAATCGTTTTGAGCAACTTGCGAAGTGCCGCAGATTCAGGATCACTGAAAAATGTTGCCGAAAACTGATGCAAACATATTGAAAAAGAAAGTGCTTCCTTCTTTGGAACGGCTCGCTCCAAACCTGGGACTTCCTCTTTCGTCCCTTCTTCGTTGACATGAGTCATGCCGAGCAATCGAAATACTCTCAGCGTGGCTTCGTCGAGTGGAATTTGATGCCCGCCCAGTGCCACTTGGGACGCATAATCAATCATAAACCGTGAACACGCTCTCGTCGATTCCAAAAACTCGATTGATTGACTCAAATTCTTTCCCTTTTTGCGCAAATCTTCGAGGTCAAACTGATAAGTTCGCTCAAAAATACCGCGCAGAGCCGTTCGCACTCGTTCGCCAGCTTTCTGCGGATCAGGGAGCATCGGAATCGTGTCGGCTAATTCAAAAACTGACGAAACGCGGATTTCATTCCAGTCGATGAAATAGTCTTCGAGCACCGCAAAAGCTAAATCAGCTAAATCGACTGATGCGTTTTCGAGCAGAGCGGCATAAATTATATGTGACAAAACCGGCCTGTCCGGCGGCAACGACACATTTTTACACTGCTTGTGAATCAGTTTTATGAGACTTTCAAATTTTTTAGTCTTGGACAGTGCTGTCATGTGCGTCGTCAGGTAAAATATTGGTTTGTGATACGTCGTTCGTTGATACGTCGTTCGTTGATACGTTGTTCGTTGATACGTCGTTTGGTAATACGTCAGAAAGAATTTTGGAAATTAGGAGCTGATTTTTTATTCCTTGATCGAGAATAAATTCGAGCTGGGGCGTATATCGTGTGTCGATTCGTTTAGAAATTTTGGACTGCAAAAAGCCTGCACATGATTTGAGTCCGCGCAAACATAAATTTTGCTTTGTTTCGTCTCCCATGACAGAAACGTGAACTTTGGCCAGTCGCATGTCGCCTGTTACTTCGACTCTAATCACGGTCACATCACGGACGCGTGGGTCTTGTATGTCGGTCAATAAACTCATTCCGACAACTTGTCGAATCGCCTCGGCGGCTTTTAATGTGCGTCGTGTCAATGGAATTTCAATGTTAAATGCTGTGTGTGATATGTAAAAATGGTTTGCCAATGTTAGTTAATTGGCGGACTAATCTCTGTCTATTTATACAGCGAACAATCCGGGGACTTACATCCCCGGCTCGCTGCTAATTCCTTATTTTTGTCGATTCCGGCTCGCTGTGGATTCATCAGTCGCTTTCGCTTTTTTATTTCAAACGTCCTTTGGATCGGGAACGACATATCCTTTTCGATAATTTCGTGTCAACATGGCATTTGCCTCATCGTTTCCGATGAAGACTTCATTTTCGACATCAATGGAAAGGAAAGGACCGAGTGACATTGGAGTTCGCTTCAGATCAACACCGTTCGCTTCGAGGTGATGCACAGTTCTGGCCAGTGTTTCACCATTGTCGTCGAGTGATTTCACCTTTTCCAGTGCGGACTGAATATCAGCGACCGAAACTTTGTTCTTTTCGCCTGCATAATACGAAATGTTGCCGAGATGACTGACGGCGGCGGACAGTGCTCCACATCTTGCATCGGCCGTCAAAATAGCTGGGTCGTTTTTTTGCACCGCTTCAATGAAGTTGGAATAGTGATCGTCGCCGCCATTGAACTCTTTCATCATATTTCCTTCGAGGTCATAAGCGACAGAATAACCATAAGACTGCCCTTTTGCACTTCCCTGAATTGCATATCCTTTTGTTCCATAAGCAATCACGCCGACTTGAGTGCCGAGATTTTCACCAACTGGGATATTCGTATTTGGCGTTTCCAAACCACGAGTTTCAAATACGATGCACTTGTCGCCATAATCGTAAATGGAGACTTCCGTATTTGCGACATCACCTGCATCGACAAAATCAGGATTTTTCGTTTCGACATCATAACCAAGTCGGCCTCCATACGAAATTACCGATTTTGGAAAACGTTCAACTCCCAAAAATAATCGGGCAATGTCGGTCTGATGCGGTCCTTGGTTTCCGAGGTCGCCGTTTCCATAGTGACGCTGCCAGTGCCAGTCATAATGAAAATTGCGACGAGTCAGCGGCTTCAATTCAGCTGGACCGCTCCACAGATCATAATCGACTCCCTCTGGAATTGGATATTCGCCGAGTGGTCCGATGGATTTACGACGTTTATAACAGAGGCCGCGAGCAAATTTGACATCGCCGATTCCTCCGTCGTGGATGAATTTTGCGACTTCTTTTACGTTTTTAGCGGAGCGACACTGCGTTCCTGTTTGCAAAATACGACCATATTTTTTCACTGCGGCCACGATGGCTTTGCCTTCGTGGATGTTATAAGAGAGAGGTTTCTCAATATAACAATGTTTTCCTGCTTGTAACGACCAAATGGCGGCCAGAACATGCCAATGATTTGGCGAAGCACTGGTCACAATATCGACCGATTTGTCTTCGAGTGCTTTGCGAAAATCGGCAATAGCTTTTGGGCGATGCCCCGTCTTTTCTTCGATTTGCTGGCATTTTTGCTCTGCTCGTTTCAAGTCGGGATCGCAAACGTACAAAACTTTTGTGCGTGGGTCCTTTGAAAAGAAGTTCAAATGTTCCGTACTGCGTCCTCCCGCTCCGATAGAAAGCACCCCCAATATGTCATTTGCACCTGCGGCGGGGGACTGGGCAAATGCGTTCGAACTTCCTGTTTCAAATACTGCCGCAGCAGCACTCAATGAAAAGGAGGCGATCAAAGAATCTTCGAGAAAACGTCGTCGTGTGATATGTGCCATGATAAATAATATAAAAAAGAGGAATCATATAAGACCAACCAAAAAATCCGACACCGAAAACATACTAAACCACCCACAATGGCAATGTGGCGACTATGTGTTTGCCATTATATCAGATAAATACGAAATAAAAAAGCCGCTATTTCATTTTTTTACAAAAAGATTTTTCACCAAAAGAATTTTGGAGTAAAACCGCGCATCGGGAAAATTTGAAGGGAAAATTTGAAGGGAGAATTTGAAATAATCAAAATCTCTGACTTTTGAACGACATTTGAACTGCATCTTTTCCTGTTTTGCCAAAACTGCCTATTTTGCTTATTTTCTAGTATTAACAAAAGAAATGAAAAATAATTTGTCGATATGCATTTTACGCCAATAACCTATAATGCCTAAATTAAAAATTATTGACGTTTTCAGTTTTTGATTTGCCTCAATTATACAACACATGGAAATAAATTGGTCTCTTTGCAGTGCGAATTGACGTTGGTTGTTCGCTGTTTTTGACAAAGATTTGGCCTTTCGTACTATCAGCTTTCTACGAAGCCGAGCAATGTGTCCCAATTTGTTGCCATACAAAGTATCAAAATACTAATGAATCAAACAACGACCACCTCGATTCGTTCGTTGCCTGAATTAAAATCATTTGTTTACCAAACACTTTGCCACGACCATGAACTCCTTTGTGACGCTTTTCGCACATCAGAATCGGTCATTAAACGCAAACAATCCGAATCGGATGGGGAAATAGAATCATGTGGAATTATGTTTTGTTTGCACGGTCCAAGATCAGTGAAATTTGGTGCCATTTGGGAGAAGCAGAGCAATCGCATCCTTTTTTATGGTCCAGATGGCAAAAGATATTCACAAGTTGTGCTTGATGAACAAGTTGAATAGTGAGACGTAAATGCCGCGATTTTTCGATAAGTCGCCAGTATTGTATCCGAATCAGGAATAAATTTGTTTTTTTACAGTTGTCCTCTTATATTTTATATTCAATAATATGCTTGTATTATCTCGCAAAGAAGGTGAGCGAATCCGAATTGGAAAAGATATTTTCATTTCCGTGATTCACACAGGAACAGATCGTGTCCGTTTCGGAATTGAGGCACCAGTAGATATGCCGATATTGCGAGATGAACTGGAGTCTTTCGCGGTTTCACAACAAACAAATGAAATGGACTGTGTGTTGTTGCCGTTTCAGGTGATTCCGAAACGTGCTTCATAATGACGCAGTTGCAACAACACTGTAGTTTGAATCAAATTGTATGCTTTCATTATTAGACAGCAGCATTTTGTGAATGGTGTCAGAATAAGACCGAACACGTCAGAACAAGACGGAATACGAATATCTATTCAGAGTACGTTTTTGAGTCGGTTTGTCAGGACGGCAAGACTTGCGGACAGTTTTACATCCTCACAAACCACATCGGGCGGAAGTTCGAGTCGAGCAGGCGTGTAATTCCAGATTCCTTTGATGCCGATGTCGGTT
This sequence comes from Thermoguttaceae bacterium, assembly GCA_051649005.1. Lineage (GTDB taxonomy): Bacteria > Planctomycetota > Planctomycetia > Pirellulales > Thermoguttaceae > WRKP01. The sequence continues at coordinate 18,185 of JBOFGF010000292.1, forward strand.
AGTCGTTCCGCGACATTTTGTGCCGCCTCGGCAGGAACGGTGATAATTCCGATTTTAACGGCATGTTTTTCGGCCATTTCTGGAAGGCGGCCCAATGAAAAAACGGGGCAATGTCGAATCGTTTGACCGATTTTGGTTGGATCGACATCGAAAGCGGCGACGATTTTAAGTCCATGTGCGGTGAAACCATCATATCCCAAAATGGCACTTCCGAGACTGCCTGTTCCGACGAGAAAAGCAGTAATGGAGCGATCCCATCCCAGAAAAATTTCGATGGCATCAATCAGGTCATCCACTTGATATCCAACTTTGGGACGCCCAATCGCCCCTGTAATTGCCAAATCTTTCCGAACTTGAACACTGAGCTGTCCAAATTCTTCAGCAATTCTAGTACACGAGACCACTGTTTCTCCATTTTTACGACGCTCTTCCAAAAATCTAAGATAAACAGGAAGACGTTGGACACTCGGGATCGAAAATGTTTTTGGTTCTGATATTGTGGAAACAACAGACATGATGGAATATCCTCAATTGGTATTTCTTTATTGATAAAAGTATAACGAATACCAATTAGATTACAAGGAGAGACATCCCAGCGAGCCGGGGATGTTAGTTCACTGATTTTTTTGCGATGAAAACGTAAACTATCCGCCGATTAACATCGACGGCTTCCTGAGTTTGTCGGCAAAACTTTTCGGCAGAATAATGCGGAATAATTATTCCAATAACGGATATAAATCAATTAGTGTTGGCGTTCTTTTTGCCGGTCTCGAATAATCGTTTCTTGAATCGAGCTGGGCACCTTTTTGTATTTCAAAAATTCCATAGAAAAGGTTCCTTGTCCCTGTGTCATACTTCGCAGAGTTGTCGAATAACCAAAGGTTTCAGCGAGCGGGATTTCTCCTTCTATTCGAGTAGTGCCGCCAACTGTTTCCGTGCAATTGATTAATCCACGCCGCGAATTTACGTCGCCGACAACGTTTCCTTGAAACTGACTCGGACACTCGATTTCTAACTGCATAATCGGCTCCAAAATCGTTGGTTTCATACGAGGAAATGTTTCTCGAAGTGCAGTCTGAGCACAAATGCGAAACGCAATATCTGAGCTGTCCACTGTATGAAAAGAGCCATCATTGACCAAAATACTCAAATTGACGACTGGAAAACCAGCGACGGGGCCCTTTTCCAACGAGCCACGAAATCCTTTTTCAATGGCGGGAATGTATTGCTGCGGAATTGTTCCTCCGACGATTTTTTCATGGAATAAAAATGTTTCACCACTTTCATCATCATCAGGAATCGGCGACATTGTTCCGACAATGTGGGCAAATTGACCACTTCCGCCTGATTGTTTTTTGTGACGAACATCGAATTCGACCGAAACAGTTGGAGCTTCTCGGTAATTGACTTTTGGCGGCGAAGTTTCGACATCTACTTTGTATTCTCGTCTGATTCGTTCGACATAAACGTCCAAATGCAATTCACCCATTCCAGCAATTAGCGTTTCAGCACTTTCGGAATCGGTGGAAATACGGAGAGTCGGGTCTTCCTTTCTAAATCTATAAAGAGCTTTGCTGAGTCGGTCTGCATCTTTTGTTGCCTTTGATTTGATGGCAATTTGAATAACAGGCTCCGGGACATACATAGATTCGAGAGTGCAGTAATTGCGTTCTTCACAAAATGTGTCGCCGCTGTTACAATCGAGTCCAATGACGGCAACAATGTCGCCGGCCACTCCTACTTCGACTTCCTCACGACTATTTGCGTGCATTCTGAAAATGCGACTTATTCGCTCCTTGTCACCAGACCTTTGATTGTAATAGGTTCCCCCTTTTTTCAGTGTTCCCTGATAAATTCGCAGGAATGTGAGTGTTCCATAAGCATCTTCCACGATCTTAAATGCCATTGCAACAAAGAGCAAATCGGGATCGGGCTTCAACTGAATCCGCACAGAAGCATCTTCAATATCGACTTTTCGATGCGAGTCGTGTGTCATTGCGACACAGTTACTGTCCAGTGGCGAAGGAAGATATTTTCCCACTGCATCTAAGAGCGGCTGAACACCTTTATTTTTGTATGCGGTCGCCAGAAAAACGGGGGTCAATTGGCGTGCCCAAACTGCTTGTCGGACGACATGATGAACCAGAGTCGGTTCAGGTTCTCGTTCTTCGAGGAGCATTTCCATAAGTTCGTCGCTGAACATCGAAAGTGCTTCGAGCAGATGGTGTCTCGCCACTTTGCAGGCATCCAGCATTTCAGCAGGAATCGATTCATATCGCAATTTTTCGCCCTGTTCGCCATCAAAATAGATGGCTTTTTGTTCAACGAGATCGACGACTCCCAGAAAATTAACTTCTTTTCCAATAGGAAGCTGCATTAGAACGGCATCACAATCGAGTTTTTCTTTGAGTTGTTTGACAACACGTTCTGGGTCGGCACCAACGCGGTCCATTTTGTTTATCAGCGCGAGTCGCGGAATTTGATAACGACGCATTTGCCTGTCAATAGTGATCGACTGCGCCTGCACTCCTCCGACGGAACAGAGGACGAGCACTGCTCCATCGAGAACGCGAAGACTTCGTTCTACTTCGACCGTGAAATCGACGTGTCCAGGGGTGTCAATGAGATTGATTTCAAATTCATTCCACTGCACATTTGTTGCCGCGCTGGTGATGGTGATGCCGCGTTCCTGTTCCAATTCCATGTGATCCATTGTCGCACTGCCATCATGTGTTTCTCCAATGCGGTGTGACTTTCCGGTATAAAAGAGAATTCGCTCACTTAGTGTTGTTTTTCCTGAATCAATGTGCGCCGAAATACCTATATTGCGAAGATTTTTGAGATTTGTTGATGTCATAAAATAAAAAAGAGTTTTATTCTGAGGATATTTGTTTTTGTTGGTGAAAACATCCTCATTAAATCAATGCAGGCGAAAAAGGGCGACACAAATCGCTTTGCCACGCAAAATTGCCTCAAATTTTCTATAATTTCCAGAAGTTTGAAGCGTGATATTATATGATACACGACTTTTCGATTGCGTGAATGGGAGTGGTGGAATATGAACAGACATTTTTTTTTCACAATTCTCCACTGACTCGGTCGTGTTTTAGTCTCGCAAGTTTACGAAAAGTTCTAATATAATTCTAATACGATTCTAATATAATTGATAAAAATTTTCAGATGAGTCAAAATTTTGGCCCATTTATATTGACGCGACTAATAAAAAGATATAAACTTATCGATTATTGTCGTGTGGAATATGAAAAATCCACCTGTTTTTCAGCGTTTCAATTTGTTATCTGGTTGACTTGATACGAGAGTACCTTTTATATTTTTCAATGCCGATTTTTATCTGTTTTTATGATTTCCGAAACATTTCAAGAACATTTTGAGCCAAAAGTTATTGCGTTTGTTTGCAATTGGTGTACTTATCTCGGGGCCGACTTGGCAGGAACCAGCCGTCTGGAATATCCGGTCAATTTGCGAATCATTCGACTTCCTTGTACTGGTCGGATCGACTTTAATTTGATTATCAAAGCATTTGAAAATGGGGCCGACTCTGTTCTTGTGAGTGGATGTCATCCCGGTGATTGCCACTATACAAGCGGTAATTATCATGCTCGAAGACGTTGGATGCTTTTCCGTGAATTACTTGAAACGCTCGGAATTGACTCGCGCCGCATCAATTTTTCTTGGATTTCCGCCGCCGAAGGAGGGAAGTTCCAAAAATTTATCACCGAAATTGTCGAAAAAACACGCGAATTGGGGCCATTTAAGCTATTTTAGACTGATTTGCAGAACCATTTTTACATTGCCATTCGCCATTTACCACACTTCTAATAGGAGTTTTTCATGAAATCGTTTCCGTTTTTGTTTTTGTTTGTTGTTTTGTTCTCAGCTTCGATATTGCAGGCCGCCGACTTGAAAGGGCCGTCCACTATTGTAACATCGCAGGATGGGAGCAAACTTTTCATTGCTTTCTTGGACTCGGCGGAAGTCGGTATTTTTAGTGTCGCAGAAAATCAAATTTCTGGAACAATTCCTGTCGCCAAAGAACCAAATGGCCTGATTCTCAGTCACGATGGAAAAGTATTGTATGCAACTTGCGGCGATGCACGAGGAATAGTGCAGGCAATTGATCTCGAATCGAATAAAGTCGTCAAAGAAGTGCCCGCCGGACACACTCCCAGCGGCGGAGCGGTTACTCCTGATGGAAAGTGGCTTTTTGTGTGCAATCGCTTTAGTAATGACGTTTCTCAATATGAACTCCCCGAGATGAAATTAGCTCGCCGCATTCCTGTCATTCGGGAACCACGCGGAGCCGTCTCAATGAAAGATAGCAGCAACATTTTCGTGATTAATTTTCTCCCAGATGATCCGAATAATATCCCAGAAAATCCTGATGCGATGATTGATGTGGCATCCGAAGTCACTTCTATTAACGTCGCCACTGGAGCAACCAAAAACATTCGGCTTCCAAATGGAAGTTCGAGTTTGCACGGCATTTGTATCTCGCCCGATGGTCGATATATCTATCTGACTGCCGTTCTTGCTCGATTCCAAATTCCGACGACGCAGGTTGAACGTGGATGGATCAATACAAATGGAATTGGAATTATCGACACGACACAGATCGACAATTTGCGCGGAGGATTTGTGAACACCGTTCTTTTGGATGATGTTGATCTCGGTGCTGCAAATCCCTGGGGAATTACTACTTCCGCAGATGGCAAACAAATTTACATTGCCATTTCTGGAACGGACGAAATGATGATTGTTGATGCCGAAGCAATGCACAAAAAATTGGAAACCGTCCCGACTGGCGATGTGCCGGTTCGTGGTGTCGAATGGGGAGGCCAGTATGGAAGTTCGGCTTCCAATCTTGGCGCAGATGTCCCAAATGACTTGGCTTTTCTCGTCGGAATGAAAAAACGAGTTAGACTGACCGGAAAAGGGGCCAGACCAATTGCCGCAGTTGGAAACAATGTTTATGTCGGAATGTATTATAATGATGTGCTCCAAAAAGTCGAT
>JBOFGF010000293.1:0-25293 GCA_051649005.1 Thermoguttaceae bacterium
CAGTCGTATTATCGATTGTCATATTGACGAGGGAGCCATTTTTTTTCAACAAATCTCCTGATTCCATCACCAATTCATCTAAAAAATGGGGGAGGACAAATTCTCGAACAACAGTGGCGGTGATTGCAAGACAAACAACAGCGAGCAGGAGAGGCCGAATGATTCGAATCGTTGAAATTCCCGCTGCCTGAATTGGTACGATTTCGTTGTTCCGCATCATCATTGCCATTGTAATCATGGCGGCGAGGAGTCCGAGCACCGAACTCACCATCATTAAAATCGGAATTGATTTGAAAAAATAATAAGTTCCCAATACTTTAAGAGTATTGCCGGATGCTTTTCCAATTTCCAGCAAAGTATCCAAGTTCGTGAATATGTCGAACACAATAAATATCCCGACGAGGCAGACACACCACGACAGTAAATTGAAAAAGAAACTTTTCAAAATGTATCGATCCAATAAGGTCATTGGTGTGTGGGAAAAATGGGAGTGAAATAGTCGAACTCTCCCTCAATTATATGCCAAATGTCATATTTAGTCCAGTACACCAATTGTCCCCAAACAACACATCATCTTTTCCATCTCTTTTCGATGAGGCGCAGATGCGGTTATTTGTGGATTTTCAATTGGGCACATCTAATAATTTATTTTCAAAAACACAGACTCCGTAATTTACGGGTTTTTTGTGTTCAAAATTTGGCAATCGGCGAATAAATAGGCGAATAAATAGGCGAATAAATAAATAGATGTACCCAATTGTTTGCTATTTCTGGGACTGGCACATTTTTATGCTGGCACCGCTTTTTTTCGATACTGGTTCAAAATACCAGGAATTGCCTGAGTCGTCAAATTGGCGTGAAAATTGCCATCAATGTTTATGACTGGCGCGAGTCCACACGCACCGATGCAGGCGACGACTTCGAGACTGAAAATACCATCTCTGGTCGTTTCTCCCGCTTCGACTTTCAGTTCTCGCTTCAAAGCGTCTAAAACCGCCGCAGAACCTTTCACATGGCAGGCCGTTCCTCGGCAAACCTGAACGTGAAAACGTCCTTGTGGCGAAAAGCGAAACTGATTGTAAAACGTGGCAACTCCATAAATTTTACTCGCAGGCAATTTGAGAAATTTTCCGACAGAAACAACCGCTTCTCGAGATAAAAATCCCTGTTTTTCCTGAATCTCCTGTAAAATCGGAATCAGAGCGTCTCGCCCTGCATTCGGATAATTTTGGAGTATTCGTTTGACCGCTTCTTCGACTGATTGAATCGCTGAACTCATGTGATTGCACTAATTGATTAAAATGATGCTGGAAACGTGTGCCGGGAAACTGAGGAGGAAAACGTGAACAACTTGAGAATGAGTCGAAAAATATGATTTGTTTGAGTATTTTCCATTTGTCGTTCTTCGTGTTTTCCATCCTGTTCACAATATGTCTCACATTATCACATATTCTTTTCTGACAAAAAAGAGGGGCCAGCAAAAAAAGAAGGCGTTTTTTTGGAACTGTTTTCTTTAATTGCGTCATCGATATAATACTGACCAGTAATACAGGCCAAGATTTTCGGTTCAACCGCAATTTGGCGGTTGTTTGGCGAGCCGCCAACGTAAGTCGGCGGGTTTTGTTTTGGCGAGCCGCCGGCGTAAGTCGGCGGTTGTTAGGCGAGCCGCCAACGTAAGTCGGCGGGTTTTGTTTGGCATCGGAATTCGTCCCTGAACACCGGCGGCGTTCAATAATGGTAGAAACGAATTGCCAAAAAAACACACAACACAACTCCGTTCGGAGTTGAATAATGGTCACCGATATTGAATCCCTCCGGGACTGTTGTATGTTTTTGACGATTGTTGCCAACAAACCCGCCAAAGAACACCCGCCAAAAAAACCCCGCTGAACAAATGCCGGTGCTGACTCACCGGCTCGAAACGCAGGGAACTCGCCAAACATGGACGCGAATTTTGCATTGCAAAAATCTAAAACCGTGAACAGATAAAAAAATTTTTGAAAAAATTATGACAATTTGTTTGCATTTTCGTATAAAAGCGGTATAATCAGGAGCGACATAGTTTCGTATTTCTGTTTAGCTGCGTTTTGTTATCGTTTTATTTCACGAAGATTTGTTTCTGAAAAAGGACTGGTGCCATGTCAAGAACAATTGGAATTGTCAAAGGAGCTTTACTTACTGACAAACAGAGCCATCAACTCGCTCGGCGACTGAATGGAATGTCAGTACTCGAATGGGTCGTTCGCCAGATGACCGACTGCGAATCACTTTCAGGGGTCGTCGTCATCGCCGAAGAAGGTCCGAAAGGTGATGTGGTGAGAAAATTGGCACCGGTTGATGCCCCGGTTTTTTCATCCGCCCGGCAAAGTACGATTGCCCTCTTGAATCACGTTTTTGAAAATTTTGCAGCAGATGCCGCCGTGTTTATCGGTTCTGACTGGCCATTTATCGACCCAACAATTATCGATCAACTTGTTTTTGCAGCAGAATCAGAACCACTGTGTGATTATGCGGCATACAAGTCGATGAACGAGATTTTCTCGACTGGTCGTCCTTATGGACTTTTTCCTGAATGGTATAAAACAGAGACACTTCGCAAAATTGCCAAAGAATTTCAACTACTGGCTGAACCGGACGAGGTTTATTGCAATTTGCCTGGAACCTATTTTCTCGATTATCAAGACAAGTTTCATGTCGAACTTCTGCCAATTCCTGAAATTACAGATAACTGTCATTTCAAGTTTGAAATTGACGACGAATCTGACTGGGACAATGTGATTGCATTGCATGATGCACTGGCACTTGGCGTTTTGGACTACAAAAAAATGTGTGGTTTAGTCGGAAGTTGTCGCCGCGAAATGGTCGGTGTCTAATTGATCATTTCGTTCAGAAATAGTAAAAAAATATCCAATAATTCCCCTACTTTTTGAGGCGGGATGGTTCGGATGCACCAGAAAACATGAACACCCATTGTTTTGTCAAATCATTTTGTCATATTTACTTTCTGGTTCTTGACAGATTATTTGGTGCCAAATATCCGTTGATTTACAGATTCCGATTTTATGTGAAATCGGGTTATAAACCATTTGCGCCTCAGGATTCGATGGAATGAACGACTCGCAGCAAAATCTTTCTACTGAGCCTATTTTTTCTGTGATCGTGGCAGCAGCGGGGCGGAGCGTGCGCTTTCTTAATTCGCTCCAGTCGAGTTCGTCGCCTAAATCGCTGAAATCGGATGATCCACTGAAAAAACCATTTGTCTCGATTTGCGGCAAACCTATTTGGCTCCACTCTGTTGAAAAATTTGCGAATCGATCTGATGTGAAAAAAGTGATTCTTGTTATTGCCCCCGATGACATGGATTGGTTTTGTGATTTGTACTCCGAAAAAATCGACCAATACTATCTTTCCGTTGTCGCTGGTGGTGCGGAGAGGGTCGATTCGGTTCAAAATGCTTTGAATGGTGTCACCTCTGAGTATGTCGCCATTCATGATGCAGCCAGACCCTGTGTAACTACTGATGAAATTGATGCCGTTTTTCTTACTGCACAAAAGGCTGGAGCAGCTATTTTAGCTTCGCCGATTCGTGGTACAATAAAGCGAACCAAGCTGAACGCCAAAAATAAACAAAATGACGAAATTGCATCGGAAACAAACGATGACAAAATAACTGAAGAACGAAGCATTGTTGAAACGATTTCTCGTGATAATTTATGGGAGGCGCACACGCCACAAGTTTTTCGGCGAGAATTGCTTGAAAAGGCATATTCGCAAAGAAAAAAACTATTTGTAACTGGAAACGCTCCGACAGATGACGCGGAAATTGTCGAAAAACTGGGTATTTCTGTTTCGATTGTTCTTGGCACGAACAGCGGTCTCAAAATTACTACAAAATCAGATATACGAATTGCCCAAATGATACTTTCTGGTGCTGATATAACCAGCAAATAAATTGCAAATCAAGCGGAATTGCCAAAGTTAATTTTTTCGTTTATAATTGAAAAAATGTTTTTTGCCGTTTTACGGTTCGTACTTATTTTCTAATAATTTTCACTATACATTTCAAATTTTTCTAATTCAAATCTTTCTAAATCCTTAACAAACCGACCCACTCATGTCTGATTCAATGGAAAAAATGGTTAAATCACAAGTCGATGAAATGCTGTCGAGCGACTCAGAAGACACCTTGAAAGATATGTATCTTTCGTTCCGTCTCGGAGATGAAGACTACTGTCTTGAAATTCGCCATGTCACCGAAATTGTCGGTATTCAAAAAGTGACTGAGGTTCCCGACATGCCGCATTATGTGAAAGGAGTCGTGAATTTGCGCGGGCAGGTAATTCCGGTTATTGACATGCGACTCCGCTTCAACATGATGGGACGCGAATATGATGAACGGACTTGCATTGTCGTGATCAATTTACGAAATGGACAAGTTCAAGTCGGACTCGTCGTTGATACGGTGAACGAAGTGCGTTCCATTGATGACATGAATGTCTCGCCGCCGCCGAAAAGTGGAACCGGTCAGTGTGCTCCGTACATTCGTGGACTCGGCAAAGTCGGTGATGATGTGAAAATCATACTGGATGCCAATAGACTCTTGTTCGATGACGAAATGCCACTTGCTGCAATGGGATTGTAATCGGTTTAACCTGTTTTCGTAGAAAGCGGTGTGTTTGGCGAGCTCCCTGCATAATTTGGCGAGTCGCCGGTGTTTCGGGCCGGCGCGTGAGCACCGGCATTTGTTCGGCGGATTATTATTTAGTTTTTCCAAATTTTTCACAAAGGGACTTGAAAATGGAGACGAATTTTATTGTAAAACACGCCCAAAATGTTAAAATGAGGGGGGGCAATTTGCGTTCACGCTGTAAAACAAAGGTTTCAATAAATAATTGAGTCGCCGTGTGTTATTGTTTCAACAATAATGATTGCAAATGAAATGTCGCCCATTCCCGTCCCCATCGGGATTCGTTCCAGAACGCCGACGGCGTTCGGAAATGCCCTTTCAGGGCAATCATATTTTGGCAGTTTTTATGGAAATTTACGGAAAAAACAATAATCTCCGTGAACGGATATGATTTTTTACTGTTTCTAACTGCCATATTTTTTGATGAACGGTTTCTAATTCATGAATTTTCTTGTTATTTCAATTGATGGCCTCCACTCTGGCATGATTGGTGCGCTCGGAAATACATGGATTCAAACGCCTGAATTAGATGACATTGCCGCACATGGACTCGTGCTGGATCGATATTACACTGAATCGCTCGATCTAAAATCTATTTTCAATAATTTCTGGACGAAAAATCATCTATTGTCGCATCTTGCATCACATGGTTTTCGCTCGGTCTTATTAACAGATCAGAGCGACGTTTTTTTGCACGAAAAAGCGGCGGACTTTTCGGAGCGGCATTATCTCGCGCCGCCAGAATCTGAAATTGCCAATAGTTTTGAAGAAACCGCTTTTTGCAAAGGAATTGCGTGTACTATCGACTTATTGGAATCGCATCGCACTTCGCAGTCTCTTTTTCTCTGGACGCATTTGGGCGGTTTTCGAGACAAGTGGGACTTCCCGCTCGAATATCGGCAAAAACATCGCGGCGAAGAAGACCCAGTGCCGTATTTAGGAACCACGCCTCCGTTTTTTCGTGCTGAAAAATTTGAACCTTTCGATCCAGACCGAATTCAGTCTGTCTTTGAAGCATATTCTGGCGGCGTTTCTGTTCTCGATGAAGCGATGGCAGGTCTGTGTGATTATCTCGACAACGACAGATGGCGAGATAATACTTGCTTAATTTTTGTTTCAACTCGTGGATTCGCACTCGGAGAACACGATATTATTGGATGCGATAATCGTTTTTACAGCGAAAGTATTCATTTGCCGCTTTTGATTTGCTGGCCGCAAAAAATCGTCGCACCGATTCGCAGCTCGGTTCTAATAAATTCGAGCGACTTGAACGAATTTTTCATTTCGTCCATCAATTCTCGACTGGGCCGCATTATTTCCGGTGAAACAGAAACCGGTCACCAACAGATTCATCTGGCTTCATCTGAATCTAAACAAATTCACAGGACATTTGGTTTTAGCTCGAAAAACGATTCGGATGAAAAATTTTTGACAGACGAAAATCGTGTTTTTATCGCAGAATCAGCCGTCATCACGTCCGAATGGTTTTTGAAACAAATCGAAACAGAAATTCCACCACAAAAGCAAATAGAACTTTTTGTCAAACCCGATGATCGGTGGGACGTGAACAACGTCGCAAATCGATGCCAAGAAATTGTGGCCGAATTATTGTGGTCGAATTGATGCAAATGATGCGGGAAATTTACAAAGTGAATTTACAAAGTAAATAATGATCCATTTTATGTTGTAGTATGCGTTCATGGATACTTGATTTTCATTCCGGTTTATTCCGCTCTCGCAGAAAGCGGTGGTTTTCACAAACTCAAAAAACTCATGCAGAAAAAAGTTCATGCAGGTCATATTGATTTAACTTGCATTTACAATACAATGGGTGATATGAGATGAGACGATGTGATGCTTTCACCGCCCAGTGAACATCCCTCATTAAAAGTGGGATGCCTGTTTGAAGGTTATTTCTTACTGTTTCTTACTGTCCGGCAAGTCTGGTCATTTAATTTTTTTTGTACTGTTATTTTTGAAAAAGTGCAGATACTGTAGTTCGCTTTGAATTGTATGTTTTCGTCATAAAAAACAATCGTTTGTTAATGGCGACAGAATAAATCGTGTTTTTTCACCTTTTGATTATTCCACCAACTCGGAGAATGCCATGAATCCCACTGTCTTAGATGTCCAGACCACCAAATCGCGTATTCTGGCTCTTCTTGAAAAAACTCCTGTCATTTCTTTCGGAACATGTGGACCCAATGAGTGGCCAAATGTCCGCGCACTCCTTGTTGCTGCTTATGATGGAGTCGAAACTTTGTGGATTGCCACATCGGTCGCATCAACAAAAGTTGCAGAACTCAAATCAAATCCGAAAGCGGTAATTTACGGCTATAATTGTGAAGCGATGCAAGATTTTCGTTTATTCGGAAATGTCGATCTGCTTTCAGATTCTGCGTCCCGAAAAAAGATTTGGCGAGATGATTTCATCAAGTATTTCCCAGAAGGAATTGATTCTCCTGACATGATTGTACTTCGATTCAATACCGATCATGGTACATATAATTGTTATGCGCGAGAAACGGGAACATTTTAACTTTCTATACTGCGCACCGGCATAAAACGATACTTTTGTTAGTGTCATTTTTTTAGAAATTTGCTTTGTTTTGCGAAACAACCACTTTCTACGAAAGCGGGTTAAACAGCTACGAAAGCAGGTTAAACATCTAATTGATGACGATTCGCAGTATATTGTTTTTCCCAAATGGGTTTCCACCATGATTCGTTGGCCAGATACCAAGCAACTGTTTGGCGGAGTCCCGATTCGAATGAGAAATTACGAGTCCATCCGAGTGACTGGATAAGAGTTGCATCGACAGAATATCGGCGGTCATTTCCTTGGCGTTCGGGGCAGTATTCGATTCTTTTTTTGTAACTTCCTTTCGTGTCAGGTCGCATTTCGTCTAAAAGGAGTGCGATTTGCTGGATGACATCAAAAACGGAGACCTGATTTTCACCACCGAGCATGTAAGTCGCTCCAACTTCGCCGCATTCCCAAATAGTGCGAAGTCCCCGAACGTGGTCCGAAACATGGAGCCAGTCGCGCACTTGGAGACCATCTCCATGAATTTGGGCGTTTTTATCATGCAAGAAAAAGAGAATTGTCTGCGGAATCAGTTTTTCGGGAAATTGAAATGGGCCAAAATTATTGGAGCTATTTGATATGAGAGCGGGAATTCCATAAGTCGAATGCCATGCTTTCACTAAATGGTCCGCGCTGGCTTTGCTTGCTGAATACGGATTTCGTGGTTTATATGGGGACTTTTCTGAAAATGCGCCTTTTGGTCCGAGAGTTCCATATACCTCATCTGTCGAAACGTGCAACAATCGAAACGAATCTCGCCGCGAATCAGGGAGTGCCTCGAAATAATTACGAATCACTTCTAAAAAACGAAAAGTCGAGAGTATATTTGTTTCGATAAATTCTGCCGGAGAAGCGATGGAACGATCAACGTGTGTTTCAGCGGCCAAATTGATGACGACTTCGGGACGATATTTGGCAAAAACGTCATTCAAAATTGGAGCGTTTCCGATGTCAGAATTCACAAAACGATATTGAGGCAAATCGCACACACCGCGCAGTGAATCAAGATTTCCTGCATAAGTCAACTTGTCCACATTGACGACTTCGGAATCGACGAAATCGCTCAAAATATATCGGACTAATTCAGACCCAATGAATCCAGCTCCGCCAGTGACAAGAAAACGTGTCATATTTCTTACAAAATAGCCTTGTTATCAAAAAACTCCGGTTTTATTTATACTACAAATTGTCGCAAAACTGATATATTTAGTGAACAATGTCGCCAAACTCGCTGGAACATTTCTGACGCGCCGTCATTCCAATGTCGGAAAGACGATTTCACCTCGCAACTGCGCTTCGCCGCCGTCTTTTTCATAAACACCATAAAAATTCGAGAGACAATCGAGCCACAAAATGATCCGGTGCATTTCCTCATTGGAGAGTTTGACTTCGTGGTGTCCATCTTTCAGCAATTTGTAAAGAGGCGAAGCAATCGCACCGAATTTGCCCGGCGTGGTGCGGAGCGGATCGCCATAATTTGTGAATCCATACTTCTTCGCCAAATTATTGTACGAGGCATAAAATCGATTAGAAATCGGCTCTTTTTTCAGACTGAAAGTCTTCGATTCCGGTTTTTCGTGACATTCGACACAATTTTTATCCAGTATTGGCTGCACCAAAATCGGATAACTAAATGGATATGCGCCCGGCACTGTTTCCGGTTTGATTTGCGAAGCGGCTCTGCTGAATGCTTTCGGCTGCACTTTCGGACGACTCGGAGCCGATGTTTTCGATTCATGGCATCCATTACACGAAAGATGTTCGCCCGGCTGCAAGTACGACGAACTTCGCATTGATTGCACGGCGCACCCATTTTCGTCGAGTGCCTGAAATTGGAACTCGATTTGAGCCGGCATTTCAAAATGCGCACTGCCATCTTCCTCGACTGGCACTGTTCCGAGAACACACCGCGCCAAATTGAACGAATCGAGACTGGATGCTTCTTGGATTCCAGGATGATGAGCCGTGCCACTGGAAGGAACAGTCATTGGCAGAAGCTGAATGATACGAAGCTCTTTAATTTTGGCACCATCTGGAAAAGGACGCAGTGAGTCATAAACATTCACCAGCGACATTGTTCCTTTCGCCAATTCCGACGAATCGGAAATGTTGCTCTCCGTTTCTTGTTTGTCATTTCGACTCCCTTTTCGCAGACCGACAAATAATTGTTCCTCAATTGCCGCCGTGTCTGCCAGTGACGGCAAAAAGTGCGGGACTTTTCGTGCGGAAAGTGGCATCGGAGAAATCGACGAAATCGTCGCATCTCGATAAATCAATTCTCGGTTCCCAAAAATATCACATAAATAAATGCCGTCATTGCCGCGTCCATGTTCAACACCAGGAATCATTCCACCTGGCTGAAATGAGAAGTCGGCGACGCACAAAAAGTATTTATCGTTCAGTGGCCACGGAGTTCCAAAAACCTCGCCGCCCCCCTGTGATTCTGGAAAACCAACATCTGGAGTCGCTCGCCGAGCCGGTCCCATCGCATCGTCATCGGGAATAGCCGGATCAATTACGACAATCGAGCCGAATGATTGTCCATGATGCGGGCCGCCAGTTGCGATCATTTTCTGCGAATCGGGAATGGATCGGCAATCAAATTCAGCATCAGCACGTCGATGTCGGTGCGAATAATTGCCATGCACTTCTCGTGGGTCTCGTCCATCGAGAGTGGTCGTCCACGGATGATGGACGACGCAGCCAAATCTGTCCACATAGTCCCATCTTGTGTACAAAATTTTGCCGTCATTTGTCACACTCGGATTCCACTCATTCGTTTCGTGATAGCTCAAACAACGCATTTGAGAGCCATCTTCATTCATATCGAAAAGCGTGTATGTCGGACATTGCCTGCCACATCGCAAAAAACCATTTCGACGTTCGGAAATGAAAGCGATGCGTCCATTCGGCAAAAAACATGGATCAAAGTCGTTCCAAGTCCCGTCGGTGATTTGACGCAAATTTGTTCCATCGACATTGCAAGTGAAAATATGAAAACATTGGCCGCGATTCCAGTGTCCACGAGTGACATCGAGTGTGTCAATAAATTCGGGGGATTCTGTCCCTTCGACATAAGCAAATGTCAGTTTTGTCCCATCGAAAGAAACATCGGGAGAAAGAAATGCCCCGCCTTCGAGCTTCTTTCCTGCAAGTCGCCCCGATTGAACGACGCTGTTTTCTAAAATGTTTTGTAATTTTGATTCACTCGAAAATGGCCCAGATGAGATGGCATCCTTTACTGAAATGGCAAACAGTCCACTGCCGCCGGGTCTTTGTGTCCTTCCATAAAACTGATCAACCAAGTGACCATAAGTCGAACGATGTCGTTTAGCAAAAAGAATAGTATCAAATCCAGCATTTTTCTCATTCAGAGGACTTTCCGGCGAATTGAGCATGATCTGCCGACGCAAATTGCAAATGGAAACAAAAAGTTCAAAGCGTTTTTGCGTTTCAGTTACAGAAATCTGTTTCGATTGCTCGGCCAGTTCTTGCAACTTTTTTTCACTCTCTTTGTTCTGCAAATCTCGAATCATCGCCCCAGTGCGACGCAGGAGGACATCGACCGGATCATTATCTTTCGGCAAAATCAAAGAGGCTTTGTCGGCAACTTCCGATTCGATGGCATTCCAATACTGAGGCGTTTTGAATCGTTCGGCAAGAAGATTCCACTCATTCACTCGCTCCTGATTCATCGGATCATCGGGAGTGTTTGCGATGCGTGGAATCATTTTGGCATTTTCTGGAAGATTTGGTTGCCCACGAAAAACGATTCCTTCACAAAGCAATTCGAGTTCGGCAATGGAACCAAAAGCATTTCCCTGTTGTTCTGACAATTCAACCAATTTGACATATCTTGCACGAAAAGGTTTTTCAAACGTGATTCGACAAGATGGCTCAAAAGTTTCAAAAATTCCTTTTGCGACCGGCTCTCCCATCTCACCAGGTTTTTGTGAGTCGGCGGACATGTAAATTTCATATTCCTTAAATACCCCATTTCGATTGTCCGTGCGATTGATGAGAACCAATCCAGTGAGATCGAAAGCATCACCAAGATCAATGCGAAGTTCATGTGGACAGGGCGAATTGTTCGTTTGCACCACATTTCCCCAAAGACACGACGTTTGTGGGGCGGGAAGATTGTTCGTTGATTCCACAGCAGGAGTTGCCGGTTTCGGATGGTCGTATCCACACGAATAATTGTATCCACAGCGAATCGAAAACGGAAAATCATTCGATGCAACTGCGGGACTGCTGAATTGTGTGTGCCACATTGTTTTGGCATCGCCGTCCATTGCACGAAACGCCTCATATCCCGCATTCTCACTGTCCGCGGAAACAATCACGGGAACAACTCGCGGCAAATCGGCAAAAAGTGTGGAAGCCGAAAACAGAAGTGTCAAAAATCCAAAAAATAACGACACAAATAATAAACAAGATCGTTTTGTCATAAATACAGAATTTGTTCGAGTAATGGCATAAAACAGTCCGATAACAAGTTTTCTATTTTGTTGAAATTGACAAAATAGGAGCCGGAAAGGAGCGACCACAGGGAGCGTATTGACGGTTTTTGTTATCGAACCGTTTTCGCAAAACTAAACTTGTTAGTGGACTGACATAAAACACTCGTGAATGGATACGAATTGTTTCGCAGCAGTGCCTTCATTACTGGGCAATTAACCTAATTGCCGCTCCGCCATTTGCCGCCATATCAACATTGATCACGTCCCCTTTTTGAACTTTTTTCTCTTGAATACTCACTTGAAAAGGATTCTCGCCGTTCGGGGCGGCATCGGTATAAATTGTGGCCAAATAAGTTTTATTCGGTTCCAAAAAATCGAGTGTAATTACCAGTTCACGTCGCTGGACCGCATTCAGTGTCCCAATATACCAGTCTTTTCCGGTTCGCCGTGCAAACGTGGCATACTCTCCGACTTTGTCGTGAATAACTTTCGTGTCATCCCAGACAGTTGGAATCGTCCGCCAAAAATCGAGTTCTGGCTCATTCTTAAACGCAATTGGACGATCATACCAATACAAAAATTGAAGCGGTGAATACATCACCACGACCGAGGCGAGCTGATGTGCGTGCGTCGTTTTCAAACGATTCATCGCATACCAACAATGTGTGTAATCGCCCGCTCCACAAAGAGTGCGCAGAAGAGCGGTCATACAATTCTGCTCAGGAGATGGCATCTCCTCATTACCACGAATTCCTTCTGACGTGAGAAAGTTTGGATATGTCCGCTCCCAGCCGGTCATGCGATATTCATCATGAACATCGACCATGAGTTGATATTCTGCCGTTTTACTAATCGCATCATGCAGACGTTTTGTTGCATCCTGATTGCCGACATCGACGAAGCCATATTTTATACCGACAATTCCCCATTTCTTGTACAATGGCAGTATTTGATCGAGCTGTTTTTTCAGATGACGATTGTTCACATAAACCCAAACACCGATTCCTTTTTCTTTTCCATATCTAATCACTTCTTCGAGATCGAGTGGACCTTTTGAGCGTTTTGGATCAATCGTGATTGTAGTGGCATCTTGATTGTCATCATATTCAAATCCATACCAACCGGCATCGAACTCGATATATTGCAAATTTTGAGCAACTGCAAAATCAATGCAGGCTTTGCCGCCATCAGTTGTAAGTGTTGTTTCTCGAATGACTTTTCCAGGTTTGATCCACGAAGTATCTTGCAGCGCATTTGGCTCATTCAAATTTTGAAGCAGATAATTACGTTCAACTAGTTGGCCGGGTCTATCAGCTGCCATGACAAAACGCCATGGCGACGAAAATCCGGCTTTTTCAATTCTTGCTGACGCAGCAAGATGCGCTGTAAGTGAATGGGGTTTTTGTGATCGAATCGGCTCCGGCAATGGTTTCAGACGCATTCGGGAAAAATCGACCAAACCTGCTTCTCCAATTGAGACGGCAACAGATGGCATTTCGACCAGCAGTGGACGTTCACAGTCGGGTTTCACCTGCGAAAGAGGAACACGGACATGTGCTCCCTGCGCTGCATAAGTTGTCCAGCAGGGAAAATCTCCGACAAAGGCAAATTCGGTGAGATCGTCTTGAACGACCACGTTTCCGCTTCCAGAAGTAATTTGGTATCTAAAAGCGATTCCTTCATTATATGCACGAAAAATGATCGAGAATGTGAAATCTGAACCGTTCCATGTGATAGTGCGTTCATTGTAATTGTCGGGAATCTCGCTCCGCTCTCCATAAACCGGTTTCCACGTCCCACGATGTTCTTGATTTGCCGAAATCACAACATCGCATTTTAACTGATCCGGCAAAACGGTGCCATCGTCCAATTTAAGTCCCAGACAACCTTTTTTGATAACTTCATTGTTTCGATAAACGATACTGTAAATCACTTGATTGCTCGGAAGCACTTCAATGATTACTTCTTGGCTCCCATCAGGCGACGATAATCGAGACATGCCGCCGAGCATGCCGAGAGAAGCAAAAAGAAAAGAAGAAGACAGAAAGAGAAACAACAAAACCGAAATCGACACAAGACGAGTAAAATTCATTGCAATACCTTTCATAAAAGCGGCATCAACATAAAAAAGAGTTACAATTGCAATTTGAAATTGCGAAACACATTTTGTATCCTTTCACGGATTTTGTTTATCGAGCCGGTGCGTGAACACCGGCATTTATACCGCGTCGGAAACCGACGGGATTCGTTCCTGAAACCAGAAGCATTCAATGTTCCCGAACACCAGAGGTGTTCAATTATGGTAGAAACGAATTTGCCCACAAAACCACACAACTCCGTCAGGAGTTGAATTATGGTCCCCGTTATTGAACCCCGAATGGGGTTCTGCGTTTTTGATGTTCGTGTTTCTACCATTATTGAATCCCGACGGGATTCAGGTCTTTGAAAACGTGACTTTATTCGCGGTATTGACTATACTATTTCTAGTATCGATAAATTTCTGGTTTGTATGGACCTTCGACAGGAATTCCAAGATAATCGGCCTGTTTTTTTGTCAACGTCGTCAGATGCACGCCGATCTGTTCGAGATGCAGTCGGGCAACTTCTTCGTCGAGACGCTTTGGAAGTACATGAACACCAATTGGATACTTGTCCGTTTCATTCCAAAGAGCCAATTGTGCGAGTGTTTGGTTTGTAAACGAATTTGACATCACGAACGAAGGATGCCCAGTTGCACATCCAAGATTGACGAGACGACCTTCTGCGAGAAGAATAATCGAATGCCCATCTGGAAATGTATATCGATCCACGAGCGGTTTAATCTGATCTTTTTTGATTCCAGGAAAACTTTCCAGACCAGCAACATCAATTTCGACATCGAAGTGCCCTATATTGCAGACGATTGCATCGTTTTTCATTTTTGCCATGTGAGAGGCCATCACAATGTCGCAGCATCCAGTCGTCGTAACAAAAATGTTTCCAATAGAAGCTGCCTCGTCCATTGTCATCACTTGATATCCTTCCATCGCAGCTTGCAGGGCACAGATTGGATCGATTTCTGTAACAATTGTTCTCGCTCCATAACTCTTCATCGAGTGTGCACATCCTTTTCCGACATCGCCATATCCGCAAATAACAACGACTTTTCCTGCCACCATGACATCAGTTGCACGTTTAATGCCATCTGCGAGCGATTCGCGGCATCCATACAAATTGTCGAATTTGCTTTTTGTAACAGAGTCATTCACATTGATCGCTGGAACTTTTAATGTCCCTTTTTCAAACATCTGATACAAACGATGCACTCCCGTTGTTGTTTCTTCAGAAATACCACGAACACCCTTCATTATTTCAGAGTATTCCGGTTTGTGAAGCAAAAATGTCAAGTCGCCGCCGTCATCGAGAATCATATTGAGTGGTTTGCCGTCTGGAAAAATGACGGTTTGTTCGATGCACCAATCAAATTCAGCATCCGTCATTCCTTTCCAAGCATAAACTGGGACACCTGCGGCGGCCATTGCTGCGGCGGCGTGGTCCTGCGTCGAAAATTTGTTGCAGCTACTCCATGTAACTTCCGCTCCGAGTTCGATCAACGTCTCGATGAGGACTGCCGTCTGAATTGTCATGTGCAGACATCCCGCAATTTTGGCTCCTTTGAGTGGTTTGGTCGCGGCATATCTTTTACGAAGTGCCATCAAACCTGGCATCTCATGTTCTGCGAGAGTAATTTCTTTGCGTCCCCACTCGGCGAGACTCATGTCGGCAATCTTATAAGGTAATTCGGATTTGGCAATTGTCATTTGTACTCAAATAAAAAAGAAAGTGAATAAACGGAAGATGACATACCAAAACACGTTTTGAAATGCCAAACAAAATTTAGCAGGCAGAATAAACTCTGCGTGACTTGTTCCCATTCTATCACGTTATTCTGTTTTTGCAAGATGTGAATTATCTACACAAAACAACGAACAACGGGTGCGAGCAAATCTACTTCGCACGGCGAATTTTAGTCTTATCAACATTTGCCATAAACTTCTTTTGAGCACATCAATTTATTCACCATTTATTCACCAATTGCCAACTTTTGAACATAAAATCCCGGCAAATTACGGAGTCTGCGTTTTTGAAAAAGGAATTATTAGAGGTGCCCTTTTGTCTCTCGCGGCATGTTCCGGGCGGGGTCAAAACTTCTTGGCCTTGAAACCGGGAGGATTAGTCATCGTCGCACCTTCGCCGGTCGCCAAAATCGTGAACAAACCCTCTCGCTGCGCATAAAGATCGGCCGCCGCAGCAACACTGATATATGCCAGTGCGCCGACCACCTGTTTGTCCGAATACTCTGGCATGAACGTGCGGACTTGCGGCAATTTCCCGACGAAATCCTTGACATCATCGGGCCGAAGGGTCGATTTCACCTCAGCGACAACGATGGTGTCGCCATTGATTGCGACGATGTCAAACTCATATCGCTGACCGTTTCGTATCCCTTTCCGCCGAACGAGTGTGTCATTGACAGGGATTCCAGCTGCGTTTAGCAGCGGGACTAATTGGTTGTTGATCAAGGATTCCACGAGTCGCGCCCATTGGTCGTCGAGTTTATGCATGCGATCACGGAGACTTTTTTCAATTTTCCGCTGCTCCGCTAAATCTTGTTCCCGCAATTTGGTGTCTTGTTCCCGTAATTTGGCATGTTGTTCTTCCGCTTTGGCGCGTTGTTCTTCGGTGTGACGGCGTTCTTCGGCACGTTTTTCCTCGGCGAGACGACGTTCTTCGGCACGTTTTTCCTCGGCGAGACGACGTTCTTCGGCACGTTTTTCATCGGCGAGACGGCGTTCTTCGGCACGTTTTTCCTCGAAAAGTCGCCATTTTTCTTCAGAAATCCGCTGGTCTTCGGCGCGTTTTTCCTCGGCGAGACGACGTTCTTCGGCACGTTTTTCCTCGGCGAGACGACGTTCTTCGGCACGTTTTTCATCAATAATACGCCATTTTTCTTCAGAAATCCGCTGGTCTTCGGCACGTTTTTCCTCGAAAAGTCGCCATTTTTCTTCAGAAATCCGCTGGTCTTCGACGCGTTTTTCCTCGATAATACGCCATTTTTCTTCGGAAATCCGCTGGTCTTCTGCGCGTTTTTTCTCTAGTTTTTCCTGTCTTCTCCCCGAAAGCCGCATGAATTTGGCGAATTTTCGGTTTTCTTCAGCCAGCCGCTGAATCGCTATTTCAAGTTCTGTCATGATGAGTTCTCCTGTCCTGATAATTTCGACGGCCTCCAAAAATTTTACCATTGCTGGGGGCATTTGTCAATCTCAGCGTGAACCTGCCTCCTTTCCTTCGCAGTCCACTAACAAGTTTAGTTTTGCGATAATAAAAACCGTCAATACGCTCCCTTTGGTCGCTCCTTTCCGGCTCCTATTTTGTCAATTTCAGCAAAATAGAAAACTTGTTATCGGACTGCTTTCCTTCGCGCATGATACCCAACGCAACTTTTCGTATTATTCGTTGATTACAACGAGACGTGTATTCAAAACCATATTGACCAGTCGCAGCACTTTACAAAAATGCACTTGCACCCAATTTCGATTTTTGTTATTATCCGTACATGCACGTCCGCACATGCACGGAAATCGAGTGAACATTTGCCGAGTTTTGGATAAACCGGAAGCAGATCGAAATGTTCTTTTATGAATCCGTGTGTTATTATCCAAATGAAAGGATTATTTGGCATCAGCAATGGATTCTGTAAAAAAACATAGTATATTGTCCCACTGGTTTGTTGTACGACCGCTGGTCATGGTGGTTTACATCGCCATGTTTGCTCTGTCATATTGGTTTGCTTATGGATTTCGTTTCGATTTTGATACGGATAATCCTGGCTGGAATCGGATTTATGGGACAATTGGGTGGGTGCTGGCAATCAAAACAGCGGTTTTCTTTTATCATCGGCACTTCCACTGCTGTGGTTTGTATGCGACATTCAAAGATGGCAAAGCAATAGTAAAAAGCTCCATTTTTGCATCTGCTGCTGTGTTGATTTTTCTTAACTTTTTTACGCAAATTCCCATTCCGCGTTCGATCATCTTTCAAGATTGTGTAATTACTATCTGTCTGATTGGAATGGTGCGAATGTCATGGCGGCTAATTCGACAAGAAATAGTGTCTCGGTTTACTTGGCAACATCGTCGGCGAGTGTTGATTATCGGTGCGAATCACGATGGCTTGCTCCTCGCACAAGACATTGCCGATCATCCCGAACTCGAATACAAAGTCGTTGGTTTTCTAAGTGTTCATGAGTGGAAAATCGGTCAGCAAATCGGCCAAATTCCAGTCGTCGGACTGATTGGGGAAATGGAATCGGTTATTCGTCGCCATAGTATTCAAGATGTTCTGATTTTGCCCGGAATTTTGACTGGTGATCTAGTGCGAAATGTCATGGACCAGTGCCAAAAACAAAAGGTTCGACTACGAATCATCCCCGCCATTGAAACACAACTTGGAAATGCCTCGATTCCGATGCGAGATATTCGGATCGAAGATTTATTAAAGCGAGCACCAGTGAAATTGGACGACTCGATTATTGAGAACATGCTCAGCGAAAAAACAGTTCTTGTCACGGGCGCAGGAGGAAGCATTGGTTCTGAAATTTGTCGCCAAATTATCCGTTTTGGACCAGAGAAGCTCCTGATTCTGGGACGAGGTGAGAATCGTATTTTCTTTCTCGAACAAGAATTGAAACGGAGTGGTTTTGCAGGAACATTGATTCCACTAATTTGCGATGTCACAAACGAATGGCGAATGGAACAAATTTTCCAAAAATATCGGCCAGAAAATATTTTTCATGCTGCGGCGCACAAACACGTCCCACTCATGGAATCGAATGTTGGAGAGGCCATCATAAACAATATCAAAGGAACCAAAATAGTCTCCGATTTAGCTAATAAATTTTCGGCATCAACATTTGTGCTTGTTTCGACCGACAAAGCGGTCAATCCGACGAGTGTGATGGGAGCCACCAAACATCTTGCTGAACGATATGTACATTCTCTCGCTGGGCGTTCTAAGACGAAATTTATCGTTACTCGATTCGGAAACGTCCTCGGTTCGGCTGGGAGTGTCGTTCCAATTTTCAAAAAACAGATTGCCGCAGGTGGACCAATCACGATCACAGATCGTCGAATGACTCGATATTTTATGACGATTCCAGAGGCATCACAGCTCGTTTTGCAGGCCTCCGCGATGGGAATTGGCGGCGAAATCTTCGTTTTAGATATGGGAGAACCGGTCCGAATTTTAGACTTGGCGAAAGATATGATTCGGCTCAGTGGACTTTCCGAAAATGCAATTGAAATCAGAGAAACAGGAATGAGGCCGGGCGAAAAATTGTATGAAGAGCTTTATTTCGAGTCGGAAAAGGCGATTCGGACATCGCATCCGAAACTCAGATGTGCGTCGCATCGTCGTTTTGAGTGGCACTTGGTTGAAAGCCAGTTGGTCAAACTTTTTGAGATGGTTCGCTCGCCTGATACTGTGATTCGAACGGAACTACAAAATTTGATTTCTGAATATCAGCCGGAATTGCACTCCGTTCCTTTCCAGCCGGTGCTCGCTATTTTTCCCGAAGCAGACGAAAAATTGCCAAAAACGGGCTGATGCGTTTCGACCACACATGGGAATCGTGTATTGGTATTACTCGCCTAATACACCGCCGACTAACAACCGCCGACTTACGCCGGCGGCTCGCCTAATATACTCGCCAAACGTGAACGATTACCATATTTTTCAGTTGCAGCTTCATTTTCTGTTCTGTTTTGGTCGTTTTTTTCTCAATTTCCAATGAATCACGTTGAAACGACTCTGCGTTTGGAGGAAAGACCAGTCGGACGACTTCTTTGGGAATATTCGATCCCCGCTGTCACGGCGATGATTCTGAACGCTTCGTATCAAATTGTCGACCGACATTTTATTGGACAAACACACGGCGATATTGGAATCGCCGCCATTACTCTGTCTCTGCCACTTGCAACAATAATGATGGCAGCAGGAATGACCGTCGGAATCGGTTCAAATACACTCATTGCCATTCGACTTGGTGAAAAACGATATGACGAAGCAGAACGAATTGTTGGTCAATCGCTCTTTCTGTTTCTCATGCTTTCGTTGTTTTTTATTATCGCCGGATTGCCGCTGCTAAATCAACTTTTGCGACTTTTCGGAACGAGTGAACGTGTTTTGCCTTTTGCAAAAGAATATGCCACGATTTTGGTGTGTGGCTGTTTTTTTCACCAGCTTTCCTTCGGAGTCAATAGCTTTTTGCGCAGTGAAGGCAAACCGCGACTTGCAATGGTGACAATTATCATCGCTGCTATTCTGAACATTATTTTCGATTGGCTCTTTTTGTACGTTTTCAAAACAGGTATTTGGGGCGCGGCAGTGGCAACAATTTTAGCACAAATTGTCTCCTCAATTTGGGTCATCTGGCACTACATCAGTGGGAAAACCTTGCTGCGATGGCGACTCAAATACATTATCTGGGATCGTCAACTCTCTCGGCAAGTATTCCTGCTCGGTCTCCCACCACTGATCATGCAATCGCTCAGTTGCTTGGTGCAGATTATTCAGATGAATCTGCTAATGTATTATGGAAATTTGTATGGACAAAATGAGGGGATCGAAAACGGAGGTGACTTGGCTGTCTGGATGATTGGCGTTCTCTTTGTCATTTCGATGGGGGTCTTTTTTCCGCTGCTCGGTCTAAATCAAGGAGTGCAGCCGATTGTCGGATACAACATCGGAGCACGCAAATTTCGTCGCGTCGCAGATGTCTTGAAACTGGCAATTTACTGCGAACTCATTTTTACAATTTTTTGCGCCACTATTCTTTTTTGTCTTCCTGAACTCCTTTTGAGACAGTATTTACAATCGGACTCGCCTGCATCACCGGCGATGATCGCACTCGGTTCGTATGTCATCCGAATTTTTGTACTAATGCTCCCAGCGGCGGGATTTGCAGTACTTGCAGCCGGATATTTTCAGGCAAATGGGATGCCAAAAAAGGCCATCGCACTGACTTTAGTCAGGCAGATATTCATTTTAATTCCTGCGATGCTGATTATGCCAAGTTTGTTTCATCAAATCAATGGATTTTCTGGACTCGATGGCGTTTGGTTTGCCATTCCTGTTTCTGATTGCGGAGCGTTTCTGATTTCTGTGTTTTTTCTAAGACAAGAATTTCGCAGACTCGCCGAACAGGAACGAGCGAAAGAGTCAGCCGATTTGATTAAAAAAGGTGAAACAATTCCATAAAACTTACTGGCGAAAGCCACTTCAATCAAATGACTACATTCCCACTTTCGCTTCGTGAAATTGTCAAATGGCTTGATTGCCAATATGCCCCCAAAATGGCGGAAGAATGGGATAATGTTGGACTCCTCCTCGGCAACACCGACAAAAATGTCGAACGAATGATGACCTGTTTGACGATCACTCCGGCTGTTTGTGATGAAGCAGTGAGCAAAAAAGTCGATGTAATTGTTTCGCATCATCCATTTCCGTTTCGTCCCATGAAAAAAATGACGACGGAAACAGTTTCAGGCACTCTTTTACTGCGTCTTCTGGAAAATCGTATTGCTGTTTATAGTCCACACACGGCGCACGATTCAGCTCCAAATGGTGTCAATGAACAGCTCGCTGCCATTCTGCAACTCGAAAATATCGAGCCGCTCAATGAAAATGGATCAGGAAGACTGGGGACTTGTCCCACTCAGTCGGTTTCCACATCCGCCCTTCTTTCCGCAACTGATTCTTTGGCAAAAAATCAAACATTACAATCCTCACGAACACTAATTGATATTGTTTCAATTATATCAAACCAATTTGGCCCATGTCAGTATATTGGGAATGAAACCAAAGTGATTCGTCGCATCGCAATTGGATGTGGTGCGGCGGATGATTTTATTTCAATTTCAGCGGCAAAAAACGCCGATCTCCTTCTGCTGGGCGAATCACGCTTTCATGCGTGTCTCGAAGCGGATGCACTTGGAATTGCACTTATTTTGATGGGACATTATGCGTCCGAACGGTTTGCCATGGAAACTATGGCAAAATTGTTACAACAACAATTTCCCTCAGTTGATTGTTTTGCAAGTTGTTTGGAACACGATCCAATCAAGTGGTTCCACTCACCATATTCGTTCTCTTGAAAGAAAGCCCAATAAACCCACCCAAAAAATGCCAAAATAACTGCCCAATAAACCCGCCAACTTACGCTGGCGGCTCGCCGCGCCGGGGACTCGCCCAATAAAACGCCAAAATAACCGCCCAATAAACCCGCCAACTTACGTTGGCGGCCCGATAACAGTGAACGATTACAAATTATGGAAAATCCAATGAAACTTCCGAATCACGATATTTTGTACGAATACTCAAAAACACTGCCAGTTTTGCCTCGCCGTGATTTACTCGCACACAAAGGCGATTTTGGTGCCGTGCTCGGAATCGGCGGTTCGCTCGGAATGTCCGGGGCTATTTCACTTGCCGGTCAATCCGCATTATTGGCCGGAGCCGGACTGGTGCGACTCGCTGTTCCAAATGTAATTCAGCAGACAGTCGCCTCTTTTTGCCCATCTTACACCACAATTTCGTGTCTCGCTGATAAAAATGGTCGATTTTCTTTTCGAGCAATCGACACAATTCGTCAATGTGCCGAAAATGCAACTTCATTATTCATCGGACCTGGACTCGGACAATCGGGATCGCTTGATAGATTCGTTGTCGAAATTTTGAATCACTGCCAAAATCGAAAATCGTGCCAGAAATCATGCCAAAATTCATGCAACAAACTGCCTCAAAAACTGTCTCAAAAACCGATTTTAATTGATGCTGATGGCCTAAATGCACTTCATCGAGAATCATTTTTCGTCAAAAGCAAATCATTTGCAGAAGCAAATCGAACTAGCTCGCACGAAAATACGATGCTCCAAAATATGATTTTGACTCCTCATTCAGGCGAATTTGCTCGTATATCAGGTCTGGTTACTCCAAGTGAGCATGAAATGGACCGCCGCATTATAGTTGCCAAAGAATTTGCGCAGAATCATCATCTTATTTTGGTACTAAAAGGGCATCACACGATTATCACAAATGGAATTGATGTCGCAGTTAATTCATCTGGAAATCCTGGCATGGCAACTGGCGGGAGCGGCGATGTGCTGACAGGTTTGATCGCTGGAATTGTTGCCGGAGTAGATCGAAAGCTGTTTTCGGTTTACGATGCCGCCCGAACAGGGGTTTTCATACATGGACTGGCCGGCGATCTGGCAGCAAATAAAAACGGCATCTATTCTGTTGCAGCAACATCGATATTGGGCGAAATTCCAAATGCGTTTAAGTTGCTAAATATAATGCAAAATTCATAAGCACGTTCAGCGAGCCGCCAACGTAAGTTGGCGGGTTTCGATGTTTAGCCCGCTTTCGTAGAAAGCGGTTGTTTCGCTATTTAACCAGTCTATTGACAAGTTGACCAAAATTCGAGAAAATTACTGACATGTTGTCACGTCGCCTTCTAGTTGGATTCTTTATTTGCGCCGCCATCCTATTTTTTTCATACTGGGATGTTCGACTGTCTCAGTACGGATACATGAAAGAGATCGTCTGGCTTCCACGCGGCATCGTTTTGTTTCCAATCTACTGTGCTTGTCTGGTTTTTTTGACACGAGAAGTTTTGCGTATTCTGAACGCATCTGGTCTACATCCACTCGCCTGGACCGTTTATCTCGGAAACCTGCTCATTGCAATCAGTTGCTGGCTGGCCAATGTTTTCCAACAATACAAACTCGACATTTTGAACGAAACGACATCGAAAGGTGGCTGGCAGTGGGCATCGACTGCCAGTTTCGTTGCACTTTTGGCTGTCGCGGTCGGAGTGATGCTTTCTTTTTTTGCGGAAATGCGTCGTTATTCCCATCCCGGCGGTGTCACGATCAATCTTGCTGGGTCCGTTTTTGCTATTTGTTATTTGGGACTCCTTTCGTGTTTTATTATTCAGCTTCACATGGCTTATGAAATTTGGGCGACATTGTCACTCGCTCTGGTCACCAAACTGTCTGATACTGGAGCGTTTACTATCGGAAAATTGTTCGGACGAACGAAATTGACACCTGGAATAAGCCCCGGAAAAACGATTGAAGGAGCGGTCGGTGGTTTGTTCTTCGCTTGTATCGGCGCATGGTTTTGGTTCGATATTATGCTTCCACTGGGCGATCACTGGAAACTGCGAGAAGCGGCGAATCCGACTCCGATCTATGCGTGGCTACTTTTCGGCATTTGTGTCGCACTGGCTGGAATGATCGGGGATTTGGCAGGATCGCTGATAAAACGAGACAGCTACATGAAAGATTCAGGACACAGCGTTCCAGGTTTTGGAGGTGTATTAGATTTGTTTGATTCACTTTTGATGGCCGCACCTGTTGTATATGTTTTTTGGGCTCTTGGAATCGTCTCACCCGGAAAACATCTGTAAATTGTGTTAGCAAAGATTCTGACCGCAAATATCTGCCGCACCACTCGCCATGAACCTGCCCGTTTCCCCACAAATCACGGAAAAACTTGCCGAACTCACCAAACTTACCGAACTCGTCAATTTATTTCGTAACAATATCGTCCAGTACAAAAGCCAAAACTACGACGAAGCGAATACTCGCACCGATTTTATCGACAAATTCTTCGAGCTGCTCGGCTGGGATGTACGAAATACCGCCGGTTATTCCGAACAATACCGAGACGTGATCCGCGAGGATTCCGTGAAAATCGATAACCGTCCAAAGGCTCCCGACTACGCATTCCGAATCGGCGGGCATCGAAAATTTTTCGTCGAAGCCAAGAAACCGTCCGTCAACATTCACGACGATATTGTTCCGGCTTTTCAAGTGCGAAGATACGGATATACGGTAAAATTGCCACTCTCGATACTCACCGACTTTGAAGAATTTGCAGTTTATGATACAAGAATTAAGCCGCATCACACCGACAAAGCGTCAGTTGCGAGAATCTTCTACTGCAAGTACACCGAGTATCTCGAAAAGTTCGATTTTCTTCATGACACCTTCTCCAAAGAAGCCATAAATCGTGGCAGCTTCGACCGGTACATTCAGGAAAACAAGAACAAAAAGGGGACCAGCGAAGTAGACACCGAACTGCTTGCGCTCGTGGAAGAATGGCGGCTCACACTTGCAAAAAACATTGCGAAACAAAATCCTGAACTTGATTCGTTCCACTTGAACACAGCGGTTCAGCGGATTGTTGACCGAATTCTTTTCTTGCGAATTGCCGAAGACCGACGCATTGAACGTTACGAAAATCTTCTCGAAGCCGCCAAAAAACAGGGCGTTTATTTGCAGTTACAAAAATTATTTGTGGCGGCGGATGCAAAATACAACGCCGGACTTTTTCGTCAAGAAGACTGGCTTTTCAAAATTGCCGTCGATGACAAAGTGCTTTCGCCGATTATCAAAGGGCTGTATTACCCGGAAAGTCCGTATGAATTTTCGGTGCTTCCGATTGAAATT
>JBOFGF010000294.1:0-11901 GCA_051649005.1 Thermoguttaceae bacterium
GACAGGACATCTTCCTGATGCAGTAACAGCGTGTGTCGGCGGTGGGAGCAATGCCATTGGACTTTTCGTTCCTTTTTTGAACGATCCCGTCGATCTGATTGGAGTCGAACCGATGGGATGTGGAACCAAAATGGGAGAACACGCCGCGTCCATGACTTTCGGACAGCCGGGAATTTTGCACGGATTCAACAGTTATCTTTTACAGGACGAAAATGGCGAACCTGCCCCGGTTTATTCAATTGCAAGTGGACTCGATTATCCATCTGTCGGGCCTGAACACGCCTTTCTCAAAGATTTGGGGCGAGTCGAATACGATTCGGTCAGTGACAAAGAAGCAGTTCATGCCTTTTTCGCATTGTCTCGACTGGAAGGAATTATTCCTGCACTCGAAAGTGCGCACGCCATCGCTTTTGCTATGAAGTGGGCGAAAGCAAAAGGGACCGGTTCAATTCTAGTCAATTGCAGTGGCCGAGGCGACAAAGACCTCGATTATGTCGTCGAAAATTATGGATACGAAGAACCCGTTTGATTCATTGATTCCCTTATTCATTAAACGGCATAATCATGTAAAAAAAGGATGTGCAGCCTCTTGCCACACATCCTTTTATGTGCCATGTCAGGCGAACCATCACAATCGAGTTGCTTGACATCCTGTCGTACACCTCGGTCACAGCAGCCGTTCACCGCAAAATTGATCGCCGTACAAAACCAAAAGGGAATCCACAAAGAAAAAAACCCAGTTTTTCGGAATGAAGCATATCCCGTCTCTTTGCAGGTTGATTTGGTATGACGATCTGACACGTTTTGTGTTGCCACAATTCGTATCAGTGATGCACAGTCATCAATCTCCCCCTCCATAGTTGAGAATCCGAGAGTGCATTACTGGAAATCCGTTCCCAGTGTTCTTATACATCGAATAATCGGACTACTAAAATTGACTCTGAAAATCACTACAAAGCAAAAATTAGGTTTTTTCGTCGCAGCAATGGCCCGGTTGCTCTGATTGCGCAAAATATGCAGGCAAAAATCGGAACATTTATGAGGATTGTGCCATCAATCACCATGTCTCAAATTCACTTCCTCGATTTCGGCATGTCGTTTTGCTTTTTCTCGACTATGAGCGAGAGCAGCATTTATACGTTTTGAAATCATTTCAGCACTTCCTTGAATCAAGACGAACAGAACAGGAGTGACATAAACACCGACCATTGTTTCCATAAAAAGTCCTCCGAACACGCAGTTTCCAATTGCGTTTCGACTATTCGCACCGGCTCCGTTTGCAACGACAAGTGGAACGACGCCCAAAATGAAGGCGAATGAAGTCATAAAAATTGGACGAAGCCTCAGTCGGCCCGCTTCATAGGCCGCCTGAACGAGAGGCATTCCATGATCTCGCTTCTCTTTCGCAAATTCCGTAATCAAAATGGCGTTTTTTGCAGAAAGTCCGACAATCAATAGAAGGCCGATTTGTGTGTAAATGTTGACTTCCATTAAACTGCCTCCAAAGATGGCAAAAAGAACAACGGCAGAAATCGCGCCAGCAACTCCGAGTGGAACTGCCATCATAATAATAAGTGGTGTTGACCAACTTTCATACTGGGCGGCCAAAATCAAAAATGCAAAAGCAATTGAGAGAAAAAAGATCGTCGTCATTTGATTTCCGACGCGATTTTGCTGAAAAGACATTCCGCTCCAGTCGAACCCAAAACCATCCGGGAGCGTTTTGCTCACTTCTTTTAGTTTCTCCATTGCTTGTCCGGTGCTTTTGTCACCTCTGACAATTCCAGTGAATGACGCACTTGGAAACAAGTTAAATCGAGTCAAAAGTTGCGGGCCAGATATTTCGTGCATTTTTACAAATGCAGAGAGTGGGACCATTGTTCCTTGTTTGTTCTTTACTTTCATCATCAGAACATTTTCAATCGAGGCGCGATATTCCCCTTTTGCTTGTGCGTTCACACGAAAGGTGCGTCCAAATTTGTTGAAGTCATTGATATATGCGGTCGCCAAGTTTGTTTGCAAAGCGGCGGAAACTTCATTGAACGAAAGTCCCATTCTTTTTGCTTTGTCGCGGTCAATGTCGAGATACAAACGTGGTGCGTTTGGATTGAACGGAGTGATTGCAAAAACGATTGTTCCAACAGGAATTCCGTCCCCATCAGGAGCAGTCGCTTTGTTTTTCAGATCAGCCATAACTTGTGCGAGAACATATGGACCAGCATCTCTTTCATCCAATAGTTCATACGAAACACCAGTTGCCATTCCGAGCCCCATTATTGGCGGCGGAGTGAACATTTGTATTTCTCCTTCAACGACGGAATTGAATTTCAGCTTCAATCGTTCAATGATTGCTTGTGGTTTCAGAGCTTTTTCTTTTCGCTCTTTCCAGGGTTTTAGCGGAATGATGCACAAAGCGAGATTAGAAGCCTGTCCCGACATGAACGAAAACCCATTTATGAAAAGGCCGCTTTTGATACCACCGCTGATAATTTCCCCTTTTTCATTGTGTCGAATAGTTTTTTCGTATTCGAAAATCGTTTCAATATGATCGAGCACGGCGGCAGTTCTTTCTTGCGACGCACCTTCTGGCAGTCGAAGTTCGCAAAAAATTACACCTTGATCTTCGTTTGGCAAAAATCCAGAAGGGAGAAATTTCATAGCTAAAACGAGTCCACCGACCAAGACGAACCAAAGAATAAGGATGAGTGGAGCAAAGAAAATCATAGTTTTGACCGTCTTCAAATATATCCATCCGAAACCATCGAAAAAGAAGTTGAAGATACGAAATCCGATAAATTTTTTGTTGGCGGGGATCGAAGGCCGAAGAAGAATGGCACACAGAGCGGGTGCAAGAACAACACCGCAAATCCCAGAAATGGCGACAGCTCCTGCAATAGTTAGTGCGAATTGTTTGTACAAAGTCCCGATAATTCCCTGCATCATTGCTGTCGGGAGAAAAACGGCCATCATGACGAGAACAGTTGCAATTACAGGGCCGATCACTTCGTTCATCGATTTTTTTGCCGCTGAATGACCGTCCAAATGTTCTTCGTCGATAATTCGCTGAGTATTTTCGACGACGACAATTGCATCATCGACGACAATTCCTATCACGAGAATTAACCCAAAAAGACTCATCGTGTTGATTGAAAAGTCGAACACACTCATCAAAAAGAATGTGCCGACAATCGAGACAGGAATAGTCAAAGTCGGAATAAGAGCCGCTCGCCAGTCTTGTAAGAAAATATAAACAGTCAGCACCACAAAAAGGACGCATAAAACGAGTGTTTCAACAAATTCTAAAACGGTCGCTTTGATGAAATCAGTGGCATTGTAAGTAATTGCATATTCGAGACCACTTCTATTGATCGACTCCTTCATCTCGGCCATTAGAGCAAGTGTCCTGTCGGCAACATCGAGAGCATTTGCTCCTGATCTCATGGAGACACCGAGAGCGGTCGCCATTTGTCCTGCATATCTACATTCCATTGTATAACTGGCAGCACCGAGTTCAATGACAGCAATATCTTTCAGTCTCAGCGAGCGTCCAGCATTATCGACACGCAAAATAATATTTTCAAATTGAGTAACATCAGCGAGCCGTCCGAGAGTAACAATGGCGAGATTCGTTTGAATTCCTTCTGGAACAGGCGAGACACCAATTCTTCCGGCGGCGACCTGCATGTTTTGCTCTCGAATCGCCTGATGCACTTCTTGCACCGAGACTTCGCGGGCAGCCATCGCATCTTCATCGAGCCAGATTCGCATACTAAAATCGCGGGTGTCAAACATCATTACCTGTCCGACTCCTTTGACTCGTGCAAGTCGGTCTTTCAGATACAATGAAGCATAATTTGCGAGATATTGACCACTTTTTGCACTGTCTTTGTCTGCATGACTACCATTTGTGGAGTTGTTGGAATCATTTTTTTCTGCTTCTTTTTCTGCTTCGTGTTCTGCCTCCGCTTTTGCCAGTGCGCCTGAAATACCGACTCCGTGTGTATTGACATCAGAAGATTGTTTTGAATTGGTGGCATCTTTGGGTTCATTTTCGTTGACTTTCCCATCTCGTTCATTTTTGGCATCTTCATTATGCTTCTGGAAAAGACTCATAAAACAAATAAAGTTCGTCGCTCGCTTTTCGACGGCAACTCCGTATCTGCGCACGTCTTCTGGCAGTTTCGGCTCCGCCATTTTGACGCGGTTTTGCACAAGAACACTCGCAATATCAGGGTTCGTGCCGACTTCAAAAGAAATCGTGATTGTCATGCTGCCATCACTGGTGCAAGAAGTTGACATATAAATCATGTCATCGACTCCATTGATCTGCTGCTCCAGTGGAATGGCGACCGCATTCACAACATCTTCTGCACTTGCTCCCGGATACTGGGCGGTCACTGTAATCGTCGGCGGCGCAATTTCAGGAAATTGTTCTATCGGCAAAGACGGAATCGAGACCGCTCCCAAAAGTGTAATAATTAGACAAACGACACACGCAAAAATCGGACGATCTATGAAAAAATGAGAAATCATATTTTTGAATCAGGAAGCAGGAGTGGAAGGGAACACGAATATTGAAAATTTTTCACCGAAGTGTATTCATTGCATTGTATTATGGATATTTATGGCTGTAATTTATGGTTGTATTGATTATTTTTGGAAAACCGTCAGTTTGGAGTCGTGCCAAAATAATTTGGACATATTATCGTAAAAAGAGTTTGTTTTCACGGCACATCAAACACAAAGTTATAAATGTTATTTTCGCACAGGTAATTAATCTGTTTGCTTGTTCAGGAACTGGCATTTTTCCAAAAGCACTTCTTCAAGTCGATTCGGAGTGTCGGATCCAATTAAGTATTTTTTCGTAAATGTCTTCTTGGTGATGATTTTAACACCCTGAGTGCCACTCATAAAATACGCCAAAACATTATCACGGCCAAATCGGATTCCCCATCCGCCAAAATCTCTAATAGGACGAAATGTCACAATTTCTATCGACTGAATATCGGCGAGAATTACTGTCAGAACTTTAATGCGAAAAAATCCCATTCGCACCACCAATTTTTCATCGCACACATCAACGAAAAAACCGAATAACAGGCCAATTGACAAAATTAGAAATGGCATGATCAAAATGAAAAACAAAACGTCTAAATGAAGTGCTGGCTCGTTCAATGACAAAATCGACCCAGCCGGGACAACAGAACATGCGAGACATATTGCCAACAACAAAATATACGGCCACAATGGATTTTGCGATTCTCGATAAACACCCGATGGATCGATGGGGAGAGGAATTTTTGGACATTGACGTAAATAGTCAGCACGCCATTTTTCGCCAAAAAAGATGATAAAAAATATCATCGGTGGAAGGACACAAAACACAAACACAGGCACAAAAAAAGTTACAAAAAACATGTTCATATTGATGGTATTTTTCTTTCAGCCAGAATCTTGATTATTTTCGTTCGACAACATGTCGGCGATAAAAACCTCGGAAGTCGTGGTAATTTCAGGCAATTAGAGGGCCATGATGGGAGGCTGAAATGCTGCGCGGTTTGGTTGTTTCATAAAACGCCCGCTTTCTGGGAAAACGGGCTAAATGGAAAAGGATCATAATATGCCGATTAACATTTGGTTGTTCCAGGAATACCGAATGGATAATCGCCATTTGCATCAGGAACAAGTGGGAATGTCGATGGATCGTCAAACGCCAATTTTTCGACATTCGGCACAAGTTCGACAGTCGAGTTCCACGCATCTTCGGCAGTGACCATCTGACCGGTTTCAACAGCCATTCGACCAAGAATCGGAATAAATGTCGCATTGATTCCAGTCTCCATTTCGTTCCACTTTTGGTTGTCACGAATCGCTTTGAAAAGACGATCATGCTCAGTCTGATACGAATTGTTACTCGGAGACTGCGCCGTCCAAATGACATTCTGTTTATTCATTCGAGTGGCATTGTAATCCTTGAAAAATTTCGGTTCTGCGACTCCTTCTCCGAGAGCAGCACTCCCCTTTGTTCCGTGAACGATTGCTTCGAAACTATGCCATGTATTGTCGATGGTTTGTGTGTACATATTCAAACGTCGGCCATCAGCAAAACGATAATCAACAGCAGAGTGATCGAGCAATTGGTCTTTGTCTTTTCGAACGACACGACCGCCTTGTCCCTGCGCAGCAACAGGAAGTTGATTGATTGTCGAGCAAGCAATATCGAGATTGTGAATAAGTGCATCGACGATGAATCCGCCAGTTGTCCAATTGAAATTGAAAATGTGTCGTAATTGCACTTCCAGCGGCGAGCGTCCAGAAACATCACCGAGTCGATGCGGCGGATGCATTCGATAAACAAGGAGCGACACAACATCTCCGATTCCGCCGTCTTGAATCGCTTTGACAGTTTCCGTTGTGCGGTCATAATGGCGATTGTTCAAACCGACACCGACTTTTAGTCCCTTTTCAACTGCTTTTTTATTCGCCTCTTTAAGACGTTTCAGACCCGGAATATCGACTGCAAGTGGTTTTTCAGCAAAAATGTTGACACCTTTTTCGACGGCATATTCAAAATGAAGTGGTCGAAATCCAGGAGGCGTGCAAAGAAGTACGACATCGCCTGGACTCAGTGAGTCGATTGCTTTTTTATAAGCATCAAATCCGACAAACACTCGTTCATCAGCAACATTAAATTTTTCTGGTGTGCCTGCTTTTTCCATGTCATTTCGGACACCTTCCGCACAGGCTTTTGCTTTGTCTGGAAAAGTATCAGCAATTGCCCAGAGTACGACATTTGGGTCTGCGGCGAGTGCTTGTCGCACCGCTCCACTTCCACGACCGCCACAACCAACAATGGCAATTTTTATTTTATCATCTCCCGCCGCATGAACATGCCGAGATGATGTGGCAACAAGAATCGTCGCACCTGCCAATACACCACTTTTTTTCAAAAATTCACGTCGATCATTTTTGTGAGACATAAGAAATCCTCCAAATAAATATAAATCGATAAAAAATAAAAAGCCAAACACCGGATGATTCTAAGCAGAACAAGATAGAAAGTCAAGTTATTTTCCAGTTATCTTATTTATGAACCAACCAGTTTCTACCAAAGGGAAAGGAATCATGTATTTTGGGCACATCTTATAATCCATTTTTCAAAAACACAGACACAATAATTTACGGGGTTTTTGCGTTTGGAAATCACAAAAACATGAATAAATAGATGTGCTCTTTTGTTGCCTTTCAACTTGTAACAATCGAATCATTGTCGTTCCACGAAAAACCGAGTCCCACTTCGCTGAGCAATGCAGTTTCGACTGTGCCATCGTGAATTTGAAACATTCCTGGATATTTTTTTTCCCATTCAGTATTTGCCAGAGGACAGTATTGCCGTCCATTTCCTTCGATGGCGGCGACAGTGGGAATGTGAGCAGAAAGAGTCGCGGAGTGCAAAAATGAAGCCCCGGGACACGTCAAATCTTGAACACAAAGGAACATTTTGTACTTTTGTGCCGCCGCTCCCATTAACAGGGCTTCTGCGTGTCCTTTGCAGGCTTTCAGTGCGACACCAGAATATCCCATTTCGCGGCTGTCCAGCAGTGCCTGAAAATCAACGAGTGATTCGTCAATTACGACAGGTTTGATTTTCGCGGCTTCGTGCATCCGATTTTCAGGAAAATCCCTCAAATGTCGATGAGTCGGTTGCTCGATATATTGAAGACGTTCCATGACATTCGGACGCTGCTTCTGAATCCGTTCCAAAAATTCGAGGACATAATTAACGTGCTGGCATTTTTCGTTAAAATCAGCGGAGTAGAACCAGTGCCGGACACCGCGCTGCAACTGGATTGTTTCGGCAATACGATCAATGCGGCAAACTCGTTCCACGTCCCAGTCAATATCATCGCCATTTAATTTGATTTTCAGATGCGTGAGTCCATTATATGGAATCCATTCTGCCAGAGTTTCAGGCAAACCATCCCCGACTGGGCTGCTCACATCACCTTTGTCGAGTGGATCGAGAGCACCGACGAGGTGATAAATCGGCATTCTTGCTTTCGGCTTTCGGAGTGTGTATTGATCAAGATATTCACCCCGAAATTCATCGCCGAGATAATAGGACAAATCGCGGCTGCAATACTTTTCAGATAATAATTGGTAAACATTTTCGTTCATAATACGTCCAAACGCATCAAAAACGGCGGCTTCAAATGGACTTGCAGCGACAAGCTGTGCCAATTTTCCCATTGATTCGACTTGGCGTGATTTCGTGATAGTTTCGGCAAACATATCATATTTTTTCGCATAGTCATAAGTCAGTTCAAGTGGATGTCCCCATGTGGAAGTATCGATGGCGGCGGATGCCACTTTTTCGCCGAAAGCAGTCATTATTTCGAGTGTTTGTTCAGTCGAAAGTGTCTTGCTCGGCCATGCCCAAATATTTCCCATCGACATAGAACCGCGTCCAATTGCCTCCTCCCCTTTTCTATTCCGAACACGCACTTCGACATTTAGCAGAACGACATCGGTGACAACACGACCACCAAATTTTGCGGGGCTTCGATATGGAAAATACTCCGCCCACGATTTCGAGTCAATAATACAAATGTCGGTCGGTTTTGTCATGGCACTTATACAGTGGATGGCAGCAAAAAGGGGTTTTTCCCCATTTTTTAGAATGCGTTTGGGACGAACCACAAAGATGAATCACGAAAACGAGTCACAAATATGAGTCACGAATATTAACCACGAAGATGAATCACAAATCACGGACATCGACAAAATGTCCAGTAATTCCAGCAGCGGCGGCCATCGCAGGAGAAACGAGATGAGTACAGCTCCCTTTTCCTTGTCGCCCTTCAAAGTTTCGGTTACTTGTCGAGGCACAATGTTCACCCGGTTTTAGCTGATCGGCATTCATTGCCAAACACATACTACATCCAGGCTCTCTCCATTCAAAACCAGCCGAGATGAAAATTTTGTGGAGTCCTTCTAATTCCGCTTGTCGTTTGACAGGCCCACTTCCTGGCACGACCATTCCACGCACACCAGAGGCGATCCTTTTTCCTTTCACAATTTGGGCCGCTTCTCGCAAATCTTCGATTCGTCCATTTGTGCAAGAACCGATAAAAACTCGCTGAATTGCAATGTCTTTGATCGGCGTTCCAGGTTTCAGCCCCATGTAATTGAGGGCAGATTCTGCCATTTTGAGGTCGTCTGGATTTGAAAACGAATCGAGTGAAGGAATCGCCCCACTGATTGGAGCGACTTGCGATGGATTTGTTCCCCAAGTGACCATCGGTTCAATTTTTGAAGCATCGAATGTCCACGAATGGTCGAAAATAGCTCCCACATCACTTGGAAGCAATTTCCATTGTTTCACGGCGGTGTCCCAAAAATTGCGGTCTGGTGCATATTCACGTCCGAGCAGGAATTCATACGTTTTATTATCAGGAGCGATCAATCCGCCGCGTGCGCCCATTTCAATGGCCATATTACAGACCGTCATACGTCCTTCCATCGAAAGCTGCACAAAAGGCTGTCCAGTAAATTCAACAATGTATCCAGCACCACCGGAAGTCGAGAGCCGTCCGATGATATAAAGTATCATGTCTTTTGCGGAACAACCTTTCGGGAGCGCATTTTCGCCATGAATACGAAAAGTTCGCGGTTTTTTCTGTCGAAGCGTCTGAGTCGCCAAAACATGTTCGACCTCGCTGGTTCCAATTCCGAAAGCAAGCGCACCAAAAGCACCGTGTGTCGCCGTGTGACTGTCGCCGCAGACAATGGTCATTCCCGGACGCGTCAAACCACGTTCGGGTCCAACAACATGCACCACTCCTTGATTCGGGTCATGCAGTCCATATAACCTAATTCCAAATTGAGCACAATTTTTTTCGAGAGCTTCCATTTGCTTTTTAGCAATTGGGTCCTGAATAGGAAGTGATCTATCGATGGTCGGAACATTGTGATCTTGGACGGCGAAAGTGCGATTTGGTTGCCGCACTGTCCGGCGTGCAAGTCGCAGACCTTCAAATGCCTGCGGCGATGTTACTTCGTGACAGAGTTGAAGATCAATGTATAACAATGTGTCTCCATCTGGTTCCTGATGAACAACATGGGAATCCCAGATTTTCTGGAACATCGTTTTGGGGGCATTTTCATCTGACATGATTTGGTGGCAGCTAAGTGGATTTTGGACAAAAACGGAGGAAGTAACAGAAAGCGAAACCAATCCTGCTGTTATTTTATGCTATTTTACAATACATTCAACTAGGACATCCAGAAAATAGATAGAAACGACAACGCCTTTCGAGCCGGTGCCTTTCGAGCCGGTGCGTGAGCACCGGAATTTTCGCCGCGTCGGAAACCGACAGGATTCGTTCCTGAACGCCGAGACATTCAATGTTCCCGAACACCAGAGGTGTTCAATTATGGTAGAAACGAATTGCCCACAAAACCACACAACTCCGTCAGGTGTTGAATTATGGTCACCGATATTGAACCCCGATCTGACGTTTTTGATGTTCGTGTTTCTACCATAATTGAATCCCGACGGAATTCAGGACTTTGAAAACGTGACTTTATTGGCGGTGTTGAAAGGATCACCATTTCGATCCAGCACTTGGTGTATATGGCCAGTAAGTCACGGGTCGCCGCGTTTTGCTCGTGCCAAAAGAATAGGTCAAACCGACAGTAAAAGCCCAATTGTTTTGTGTCTTCGTGACATCGCCAGCAAAAATTAAATTGTCGATAATGTCGCCCAACAAAACAGGGAGCTGCGTAGTTGCGACCTAATTTTTTCAACATCATTAGGTCGCCCCGATGGGGCTTTGAATTTTTTTTGTCACCACCAAACCCAGTGCTGCGATGAGTACATCTTGCACAGGGCTATAATCCGGTCGTTGCTACGCAACTACAATGCCGGTGCGCTTCGAGCCGGTGCGTAAGCACAGGCATTTGTTCGGCGGTTCGCCGATGAAAAGAGACCGTCAATACGCTGCGCTCCTTTCCGGCTTTTGTTGTGAAATCCCATGCCAAACCATTTTCGTGAAACTTGTTTGCTGACTGGGCTAAGGGAGAACAAGTTCGACGCTACTCTGATCTTTTTCTAGTAAACTGCTAACGGTGCGTTCATTCATAACACTACCGTAGCCATTTTTGTAGAGTACCTTCCCTTCAATTCTAACCCAATTATTCGTAGGAACACTAACACTAAACACAGCGAATCCATCCGTAGAGTGCTTTGAAGCGACTTTTTCGCCATTTACCAATACTTCATATATTGCACCATGTGCGGAGCGGCGATCATTTGTAAAGGTATCGATTGTCACGACAACGCTTCTTGCCTTTTTTTCTACCACTGTCCCCTTTCGTTCCGCCCTAAGTAGACCAACCAAACCTGATAGTTCAATTTCCTCCTCTTGTTGTGGCTTTGCTTTCATCCATACAGAGAACACAGAGAACGAAACGACAATTACCAGCAAGCAAACAGCAATACCACCTATCAGCAGCGGTTTTGGGATTCCACCGCGAGACCCATGCGTCCCCGGCACAGGTGCAGGTGTATCGGGTGCCACTTTGTGCGATGCCTGTAAAGTGAAGGGATTGTCGGATGGGATCGGCAACGAAAAGGGATTGTCGGTTGAATTCAGAGGCGTGAATGGAAATGGAGGCGGCACCATCGTCGGTATGGCGGATTGCGGCGGTGCGTTCGCTGGAGAAAACGTCAACCTCTTCACTTTTCGAGCAGGAAAGGATGTACCATCGGGCAATTCAATCATCGTTTCCGGCGTGATGACTCCTTGCGCCGCAAGCGATTGGATATCCCGCCCACGCACCGGACCGACTTTCTCGCCACTCTCGTTGAAATAATAATACTGTGCCATAAAGTGCCCG
>JBOFGF010000295.1:0-6942 GCA_051649005.1 Thermoguttaceae bacterium
CGTCCGGTTATTCGCCGTTCTGATTCCCGAACGGCGTTTTAATTAAACGCGATAGAAGTGAGTTTAATCAAAAATTCCGGCTCCAAACTCTCCTGGGCGTTTTTGGGCGTTCTCTTTGCGTTCGTTCGAGTGAAAAAAAGTGGGCCAGCTCGAACGTGTCTATAATCACTTGGCTGTCTATTTTAGAACTGATTTCATCACGTCGAAAATATCTGTATTATCAATATAATC
The DNA here is from genome assembly GCA_051649005.1 of Thermoguttaceae bacterium. Classification (GTDB taxonomy): domain Bacteria; phylum Planctomycetota; class Planctomycetia; order Pirellulales; family Thermoguttaceae; genus WRKP01. The sequence goes on from JBOFGF010000295.1 coordinate 232, forward strand.
ACCATATATTGGGTCTTTGCCGATGATTTTTTTCAGGAAGCGATCTGCGCCAATACCTTTTGCCCAAAGTGGAACGAGAGCATTGCTGTGCGATTTGCTGGCATATTGCACACTTGGTAAAAATCCTTTTCCATGATTTTGGATCGGTTTGAATCCTGAATAAGGTTCGGCGGGAGTAAGTGCATTTGCCTTATTGTAAATGCCATCATTATTTCGATCCGTGTATGTTCCAGGTCCCCACATTTGTCCTGTTTCGTGATCGGCAGTAACAATAAGAAGGGTTTCGTTCCACGAGCTATTCGTTTCAATCCAGTCGATGACAGTTTCGATTGCTTTGGCAAAACCAACATGTTCGAGAACCGATTTCTCCGCGTTTTGTGCGTGATTTGCAAAATCAATTGCTCCTCCTTCAATCAAAAGAACGAATCCTTTTTCGTTGTTATGTGAAAGAACTCGCAGAGCACCAAGTGTCATCGTGCTGAGTGTCGGAAGTTCATCGGGATTCACTTTGCCAAAAGCCGAATCGAGAGATGGAACACGTTTTTGTTTCGATAAATCGGAATTATTTTCGTCGGGTTTCACTTCGCCGTCAATTGGTGGAACACTGCCGAAAGAGCGCGGAATACCAATCACTTTACTTGGAATTTCAGCACTAGAATTTGTTTTGTCTATTCCGGCCAAATTATCAAATCCATTTTTTGTTTCGATAACAATGAAATCGTTGTATTTTCCAGTAACAAGTTTATTCCAGGTGGATTCTCCTCCGACTGTTTCAAAATTTGATTTTCCAGTTGGATTTCGAATTCCCTTTTCGTACAATGGATGCCCGGCTCCAATGATAACCGAAAGAGGACTTGTTTCCGCACTCATTTGGAGAAAAATTGTTCCGAGGTCTCCACGAGCAGGATCATGTGCCGCGAATCCCGCCGGAGTTGCATGAGAAATTGGCACTGTTGTCACTGTCCCCACTTTTCGTCCTGTTTGAACGGCAATTTCGGACAATAATTTGAGATTTTTCTTGTCGTCGCTCATTCCAATGCGTCCATTCGATGTTTTGACACCCGAAGAAAAAGCAGTCGATGCTGCGGCGGAATCAGTAACAACATTGTCACCAATTCCCTGAACGCCGCCTTCGAGATTTTCCCAAAATATATCTGAGTTGTATCCGCCTGATTTGATGGATTTGGGATCAGAAGCGAGTTTTGTTCCTTTTTGCACAGAAAATGTCGAACAGCCGAGATGCACCGGAAATGTGTGATATACCTGTTTTCCTGATTCACCGAATCGGTAAAATGTCCCTGCTTCGTCGCATGGAAATCCCATTCCATCTCCGATCATCAATATCACATTTTTTGCAGTTTCGTTTTGTGCTTCTGCAAATGAACAAATGAAGCAAAAAATTGCACAAGACGAACACAATAATATCAATCTGAATTTTAGCATTTTAATTTTTTGTAACTCAAAAATATAAGAACAAAAGCATCGTGATTTCGACCACAAAATTGCCGAAAGAAAATAGCACAGACCGGCAATAAATTGTATGTTTTCGCGTAAAAAGCAACATTTTGTGAATGGAGACAGTATAATATAAACATTCAACTAATGATGTTGCCCAGTAAAAATCAATGTCCCCCGGTCATTTTTTTGACGGATTCGGCTCTTTGTGCATTCAATTCCTCTTGTGTAAAAGTCGATTCAGTACGTTTTGATGGCCGCAAAATGATCAAAAGAGCCAAACCGAGACAAAGTAGAACGAGAAAATAGGACAAAACCCATTCAGGAGACTCTTTTTCTTCCTGCGCTGCTGCAAAAAGGAGATTCTGACAATTCATTGTCAAGAGCATCACAAGAGAAAATAAACGTATAAACATGGCAAGAAATAGATAAAAATAAGGACTATAAAAAGGATGCAGTTAGTAAAATGAGGGACACGAATTAACATTAAAACAATAAATTCGGCAAAACAATGATGTGTTCGTGCATCCAAACCACCCCGTCATTTGGGCACGCTTCCTTTTTCAAGGAGAGGAATTGTTGGTGGAATTTATTTTTTTGTTTCCAAATGAATTATTATCCAATAAAAAGCTCCGTCGCCGCCAGTTTCGGGATGATGGTCACTCCTTGTTCCGTGACAGTAAACCCGCGTTTTCGTTCGAGATCAAGATCGTATCCAATTTCAATTCCGGGCGGAATCGAGACATCTTTGTCGATGATGGCCCGGCGAATTCGTGTGTCCCGCCCAACTTGCACGTTCGAAAATAGAATCGAAGCATCCACATGCGAAAAACTGTTTATACGACACCGCTGTCCGACAATAGAATTAGAAACAGCTCCTCCTGAGATAATACTTCCGGCACACACAATACTATCGAAAGCCGCACCTCGTCGTTGTTCACTAGAAAAGACAAATTTTGGGGGAGGCAAATTAGGATGAAAAGTGTAAATTGGCCATTCCTCATCATATAAATTCAAGTGCGGATCGACATTAACGAGGTCCATATTGGCTTCGTAAAAAGCATCCAATGTCCCGACATCTCGCCAATATGCTTCGGTTTTTCGATTTTCGTCCATGAACATAAAAGCGAAACCCCGATTTTTTTCAATCAGAGCAGGAATGATATCGATGCCAAAATCATGGTGACTATCCATGTTAATAGCATCCGAACAAAGTTCGTTATAAAGAAACCTCGCATTAAAGATATAAATACCCATCGAACACAAAGTGCGGTCCGAAAGTCCTGGTATCAATTTCGGATTTGCCGGTTTCTCTTCGAATCCAATAATCCGAAAGTCTTTGTCGACTTCCATGACACCAAATTGTCCCGCCGCCTCATCGGGATGAATCGGAATGGCGGCCACTGTCACATCGGCTTTATTTCGAATATGATCATCGAGCATTTTGCCATAATTCATTTTGTAGATGTGGTCTCCCCCCAAAATAACGACATATTCAGGGTTCTCATCTTCGATGGCAAAAATGTTCTGGTAAACCGCATCTGCTGTTCCTAAATACCAGTTTGTGTCAATGTATTGCTGCGGTGGAACCACATCGACATATTCTCTCATTTCTCGGCAAAAATAACGAGACCAACCACTCAATATGTGCCGATCAAGACTCATTGCTTTGTACTGTGTGAGCAGAAGAATTTTACGAATTCCGCTGTTATAGCAGTTCGACAAAGTAAAATCAACAATACGATATGCGCCTCCAAATGGAACCGCTGGTTTTGCACGGTCTCGAGTCAGCGGATCAAGTCGAGCACCTTTTCCTCCGGCCAAAATAATGGCAAGTGTTTTGTGCTTGTTCATTAGAATTTATAAATAAACTGATGAAAATTAGTATGCATTCATGGGATTAAAAATCACTCCTTTCAAGGCGGAACATCGAATCAGCGCGGGCAGATTTTGCGTATAACTGTTCTACAACACTTATTATTTTATACTATTTTTTATTCATCGGAGTCATCGATCTCCGGCGATTGGATGCTTTCATCACCTTCATTTCCAATGTCAATCAGGCCTTCAAACTCAGGATTTTCAGCGGAGGTGAATCGACATTCAGTAATGCTTCGAAACCATGTTTCCTGATGTTTTGCATAATGGCGAGTATTTTGTTTGATGAGATTAACCGCTTCACCAAATTTCATCGCGCCATCGAGATAGTCGAAAAGTTCTTTGTATCCGAGTGCCTGTCTGGCCGTGTGTCCGATTGGTGTTCTTCTCTCAGCCAGCATTTTGACTTCATCTAAAAAGCCATCATACATCATTCGGTCAACTCGTTTATCAATTTTTTCATATAATGCTTCTCTGGGCATTTGCAAAACATAAACGTGGCAATTTTCAGCCGGAGTGGAATCTTCAAACTGTTTTTGGAACGAGCTGATTGGTTTTCCAGTTAACTCATACACTTCCAAAGCTCTCACGATTCGGCGAATATCGTTCTGGTGCAGACGTTTTGCCGTTTCAGGATCGACTTTTTGAAGCATTTTATGAAGGAGATCAGGCGGATTACCGATCATTCGACGTTGTAATTCTTCACGAAATTCCTTATCAGCTTCGGGGCCTTCAAAGACACCGCGCAGCATTGCTTTCAAATAGAGAGGCGTGCCACCTACAAAAAGAACTTGATTTCCCCGCGATTGAATTTCGTCGATTTTTTCATACGCTTCCCGAACATATCTTGCCAAAGAATACTCTTCGCACGGATCGACAATATCGATCAAATGATGTGGTATTCCTTTTCGTTGTTCTTGCATCACTTTTGCAGTTCCAACATCCATTTCTCTGTAAACAGTCATCGAGTCGAGCGCGATAATTTCGGCTTCGAGGCGATTAGCGAGAGAAATACTCAGGCGACTTTTGCCACACGCAGTTGGACCGGTCAAAAACCAGCAGGAATGTGTCTTTTTACGAAAATCGTTCCAGTTTTCCATGAAATTTCAATTTTTTTGAAGGTATTCGGCGATTTGAACTGCATTTGTGGCGGCTCCTTTTCGCAGATTATCGCTCACACACCAAAAAGCGAGACCATTTGGGCACGAAAGGTCTTCGCGGATTCGTCCAACAAAGACTTCGTCTCGTCCTGTGCAAATATGTGGCATTGGATATTCTTTCTTGCTCATGTCGTCCATGACCACAACTCCCGGCATTGCTGCAAAAAGTTCTTTCGCCTTTTCCACACTGATTTTCTTTTCAGTTTCGACTAATATGCTCTCGCTGTGACAATTGGCGACAGGAACACGAACGGCAGTCGGACATACTTGAATCGAGTCGTCGCCCAAAATTTTTCGTGTTTCGTACAACAGTTTCAGTTCTTCGGATGTATATCCTTTTTCTTTGACAGAACCAATTTGCGGAATGCAGTTGAATGCAATTGGATATGGAAAACATTCATACTCAAATTTTTCGCCGGCCAGTGCGGCTTTTGTTCCAGACATTAAATCTGTCGTGCCAACAATTCCTGCTCCACTGACTGCTTGATATGTACTGACAACAATCCGTTTAACTTTTCCGAAATCGTGCAGTGGTTTGACGGCGACAACAAGCTGTGTTGTCGAACAGTTTGGAGACGAAATGATTCCCTTATTTTTTTTCGCCTCCGCTCCATTCACTTCGGGAATGATGAGTGGAACAGTGGGGTCCATTCTCCAATAACCACTTTCGTCGATGACCAGACAGCCGCGTTTGACGGCTTCTGGAACGAAATCTCGCGCCGCCTCATCTGGAGTGCTGGCAATTGCCAACTGAACACCATCGAACGAGTCGGGTGTCATTTCTTCAATGACATGATCTTTGCCTTTGAAACGCAGCATTTTGCCTGCGCTGCGTTTGGATGCCAAAAACTTGATCTGTTTATATGGAAAGTTTCGTTCTGCAAGCAAATCAAGAATAATTGTTCCGACAGCACCAGTGGCCCCAACAACAGCAAATGAATCGTACACAGCAAAACTCCGAAAAGCGAAAAAGGTGAAAAGAAAAAGGTGAAAAAATAAAAAAAGTTAAAAAAACCATAAAAACAACCATTTATCAGCGACAATCTGAATGGCACTCTGAATGTCACAGACTCGAATAAATTATCACAGAAATCCTCCTCTAAAACAAGGGGGGCGGATTAACACAATGAGATGATTTTCGGATTATTTTGTACATCTGAAACAGATACGCGCATCAAATAATCCATTTTTCAAAAACATGGAGACTGAAATTTGCGGGGGTTTCATGTTCAAAAATCGCAAAAACATGAATAAATTGAGGTGTCCAAATATGCACTTGATAGTAAACTTGTCGAATGCATAAAAACTAAGATTTGAGTGAATCCATATTTATTTTGACAAATTTTTCATCTCTTGAAACCGACTATTTTTCGACTATAATTGAAAACATGATTTGCGATTTGATAAGTTAATGGATGGCAAGAAATGTTCGGAAACTCTGCTTGGAGAAGTATTTTCAGGTGTTTTTCAGGTGTTTCGGACAAATTACGACAAGAGTAAAAGCAAGTTCTCCCCCTCTAATTTTAAGGAATTTATGATGCGATCCAGTTATTCACAGCCATTTCAAATGTGTCGATGCTTCTCATTTTTTGTGATTGTTTTACTGTCATGGAGTTTTTGCAGTGGTTTTTTCTCCAAAAACATTTCCGCAGCAGATTGGAACGGTTACTGCCAGTCGGTCTCTGAGCATCCCAATTTGATCCGATATTACGTTGTTGGAAAGGACACGAAAACGACAAAACGTATTCCGAATCGCGCACCCAGTTCGGATGTTCCCGATTCAGAGATGATTTACAAAACGGATCAACCTTTTTCTGTCGTGCGGGGGCCTTTTTCTGATGCGTCCGCCGTCCAAATCGATGCAGGCTGGTTCGAAGCTGTGAAACCGCAACTTGACAAAGCGTTCACTTTTGAAATTCGTCTTCGACCAATTGGCCTCGGTTCTGGCATTGGTAATTCAGGCTCTCAAAATGGCACTCTTTTCGGTTTGGGAAATGGATGGGACAATGGAATACGTTTGACCACGCAGTATCCGGCAAAAAATTTGACATTTAGTATTGGACGCAATACGAATGAAAAATCGCGGAATCTCAGTGGAATTCGGCCAATTGACGATGGCTGCTGGCAACTTATTTCGGCCGTTTGGGACGGCAAAATTATGTCCATTTATGTCAATGGATTTTTGTATGCGTTCACCGATTATGACGGCGTTTTGACT
>JBOFGF010000296.1:0-4874 GCA_051649005.1 Thermoguttaceae bacterium
GAGTGGTTGTTTGACAGTGGGACCTGGTGTCGGAATAGCAAGTATTCCTGTGCCGATGTCGCCATATTTCCAGCAGGGATTCGAAGACCAAGAATTTGAGAAGCGTTATTCGAAAGTGCCGATTCTCGAACCAATCACCGAAGAAAATCACATCGCTCTCGATCCGCCGTGCGATGACCAAGTTATTCGTTTTCTCGAAAAAGTGCGTCCGGTCGCCGGTGCTATTCCTGGAACGGAAACGACTTTCCGAAATGTCAAAGGAATTACAAAAGAATTGATTGCTGATTATGTCGATCCGCCGCGAGTTATGCCGCTTGTTGGCCCTGTCCAAGTACATCATGCACACTATAAATGCACCGTGTATTTCCAAGAACAGACCAATGTCGGATGGCCCGCTCCCTTTACAATTCGAAATGAGGATGCCATGGAAGAATTGTACATCGACATGGACCACTTGCATCGAGTCGGCGGCGGCCAGTCCACTGGGCCAATGATCGCCACTCCATAATTGTACAAATTGAAAAGTTCAGTCCGCCAGTAATGGACTCTCTCCAAAAACTGGCTCTTTATTCAGCGAGACAAACATGTCCAGCAAGACAGATATTGCCGACATGATTCCGAAAGGAAGTGCCTTCTACTGGTTCCTTCTCGTGATCGGAGGCGCATTTATTGCCTCATTGGAGTTGGCTTATTCACAACTCCCAAGTTGGACTGAACGATATCAACTTCCGAAAATCACCGCTCTGGATGTTATGGCTCCTGAGAGCCTTTTGAATTGGTTTCTTTCGACGCTCCTTCTTCTTGCGGCATCAATTGCTTTTGTAAATTATCAATTGGCAAAACAATATAACGATTCCTGGGGAAAAAAAACGGCCTGGTTATTTGGGATGGGAGCGTTTGTTTTTTTGAGTATGGAAAGTTATGTTTCACTTCATAAACCGCTTCGTGAATTGTTTGTGAGAATGACAGGAACACCATTGTATGGAGATGGCTCGATTTGGTGTTTTGCCGTTTATATTTTTGTTTTCGGAGTCATTGCAACAAGAATATGGGTCGATTTGACTCGCTGCATCGTCGCTCTCATTCTTTTTTCGTGTGCAATGATTGCCACTGTTGCTGCTTTGCTATTTCAGTTGGTTCCAGAATTACATGAACATTTGTCGCTTAAACCGAACGAATTCATAATCTTACAAACGACTCTTCCTGTTTCTGCGGCTTTGATTTCTGTAATTGCTCTGGGACTTTTCGCTCGAAAACAAGTTTTACGAAACATTCCGGTCTTGTTGAATTCTCAGGACAGATCGGCTTCTATGATCAAACCATCGGCATTTCCCGCGCAGCCATTTGCACCACGAATACAATTTTCTTCAAACGAACAGCAGCATACAAATCGCTCCCAAGAATTGATGCCGCATCATCAGTTGTTTCCAACTCAAAAAATTACGCCGTTTCTGCATGAATGGGAGCGGCCCGAATCATCGCATGAATTAAAAAACACATCGCCGAATTATTATGCTCCAATTCCACCACATCACACAGCCATTATTCCCAAAAACCCACTACTCGATTCGGAAATTGACGGACGGCCTTTTCTACACAAACATTCATTAAACAACGATATTTACAGTCAGTAAATAGCAATATCAGTTAATAGTACAACAATCGATTCGGCAAAACAGAAAAACAGAAAAACAGAAAAACAGAAAAACAGAAAAACAGAAAAAAGCCCGAGTCCATTGGTGTACCAAAATCATCCCGCCCTGCTGGCACTCTTCCCAATACAACACGAAGTTTCACACTTGGGGATTTGTACGAAATTTGGAAAACCAGTTTTTGCATTGAAACTTGGTGTAAATTACGAAAATTTCAAAAAAAACACTTTGGTGCCCCCAAAAAACCTGTCAAAATTTTTCAAAAACAACGACTTTGCTGTTGTTCAGGGCACCCCTCCTTAAAAAGGAGGGAAGTTATTGATATACTTCATTTGTTAATGTCTTTTTTCAATTGCGGATTTTCTTTTTTTACAGTTGCTGAGTAAACATCACATATAAATAAGCTGGAAAGAGCTTATTATTTTCCCATGTCATCATTTTTTGTTCTTCCGCCTGAGTTGTGCAATCCACAAACTGCAAAATATCGAGTCGTGCCAGTTCCATATCAGGGAACGGTCTGCTTTGTAGATGGAACAGAGCATGGTCCAGAAGCGATTTTGTCAGTTTCTAATCAAGTGGAACATTTTGACGAAGAATTGCTCGTCAGTGTCACCAAAAAAGGAATCGCCACTTTTCCGCCGATTCCACCGGCATATTCGCCAGAAGCTGAATATGAACGTATTTATGAAACGGTTTCAAAACGCGGCGACTTTGCAAAGGACCACTTTCCGATTTATCTTGGAGGAGAGCACAGTATCACTCCGCCAATTGTCAAAGCCGCTTCTGAAGTGTACGACAATGTGAGTGTTTTACAATTCGATGCACATGCTGATTTGCGAGACTCATACACAGGGAGCCATTTTTCACATGCCTGTGCAATGCGACGTGTTCTCGAGTGGACACCACATTTAGTGCAAGTCGGAATTCGCAGTTTCAGTGAGGAAGAAAATCGAGATATGCCAGATCGCATCGCAAAAATCGTGACTCCCCAAAAAATTGCACTAAACTGGGAAACATCACTAAAACAAATACTGGCAGGATTGACAGAAACAGTTTATATCACTATTGATATTGATGCGTTTGACCCGGCATTTGCGCCCGGCACTGGAACGCCGGAGCCAGGTGGACTTTCTTGGCACGAAGTCCTTTCAATTCTCCGCCCCGTTTGTGAACAAAAAAATGTGATCGGTGCTGATATTGTCGAAGTTTCACCACTCGGCGGACATCATGTTATGACGGAGTTTCTTGCCGCACGACTCACCGCAAAAATTATTGCTTATACCAGCGGAAATTAATACTTCGTCGGATACCTTCACTGACTGAACATGCTAGTTTTTACTGACATTGCCGATATTGAACCATTTTCATCGACTCAACTCCAGTTGGTTCGAGAGACGCTCCGAGTTGAAGGCCGACTTCAGTCGATCCTGATGATTTTAGGTGTGCGCACTGAAGAAACAGCATATCAACATTTGGCTCGTTCGCTCCATTTGCGTCTGATTGATTTGGCGAAAAGTCAAACCGAGCCGATAGTTTTGAGTTATGTCCCGGCCAAACTTGTGCATCGTTTCAATGTCTTTCCCGTCGGACTTGAAGAAGACGGTTCCTTGCTCGTGGCCACCGCAAATCCGCTCAACTTGCATCCACTCGATGCAGTTTCTGCGGCGACCGGACACGCAGTCGTGCCAGTTCTCGCGCTCCCAAATGAATTGGCAAAACTCATAAAATCGTATCTCGGAGTCGGGGCTGAAACGATTGATGGACTGATGGCACAAGTTGCTGATGAAGACGTGCAAGTTCTCGATGATGTCGAGTGGGATCAGGGAGGTGATGCACAGCTCGCACAGGAAGCATCTGTCGTTCGGCTCGTCAATGACATTTTGACGGAGGCGATTGAACTTCGGGCAAGTGACATTCATATCGAGTCCCAAGAAACCGGAATGAAAGTGAGATATCGCATTGATGGCATTTTGCAAACACAGCCAATTCCTCCCGAAATCAATCGATTCCAATCCGCGATTGTCAGTCGGCTGAAAATAATGTCACACTTGAACATCGCCGAAAAGCGAGTTCCACAAGATGGCCGCATCAAATTAAAAGTGCTCGGACGAGAAATTGATCTGCGACTCTCCATTATTCCAATGTTGCACGGCGAAGGAATTGTCATGCGTATTCTCGACAAAGACCGCATGGATTTCACTCTGCGCGGAGTTGGAATGGATCAGGACATTTATGAGCAATTCACAAAGCTAATAAAATTGCCGCACGGAATTTTGCTCGTCACTGGCCCGACTGGAAGTGGCAAAACGACAACGCTTTATAGCGCGCTCAATGAAATTAAAGATGAGGCGACAAAAATCATAACAACAGAAGACCCGATTGAATATCAACTCGAAGGAATCAATCAAATTCAAATCCATTCAAAAGTCGGTCTGACTTTCGCCGCAAGTTTGCGCGCCATTTTGCGACATGATCCCGATGTCGTGTTGGTCGGTGAAATTCGAGACTTTGAAACGGCGGAAAATGCGATTCAGGCATCTTTGACGGGGCACTTAGTTTTCAGCACGCTCCACACAAACGATGCCGCCGGAGCATTCACTAGAATGATCGACATGGGAGTCGAACCATTTTTGGTAAGTACAACAGTGGAAGGAATTATGGCGCAGCGACTTGTGCGGCGACTTTGCCCGCATTGCAAGGAAGTTTTTATTCCGATTCCGAACGAAATTCCAAAGGATTTTCCGTATCAAAAAATGATTGAAGAACGCATAGATATATTTTTGGCAAAAGGATGTCGGGAATGTCGCCATTCCGGTTATTCGGGTCGAATTGCTTTGTATGAACTTTTAACTGCTTCGGAAGATGTTCGAATGATGGCAAGTATGCGACGTCCATCAAATGAAATCAAAAAGGAGGCACAAAAAGCGGGCATGATGACACTCAGAGAAAATGGATGGCGAAAAGTACTCGCTGGAATCACTTCAATTGACGAGGTGATTCGTGTCGCCAAAGAAGACTGACCATGTGTGGTCGCCATTTTATGTTTAGAAAGAGTACGAATGAAATTTGTCAGTACATGTTCTGACGAATTCCGGCGGAGAAAAATTCGAGGTCGCCATATTTTTCGACGAGCCAATTGACCTTCGCATTTTCTTTCGCCTCTTTGAAATTTTTTGCCGTCGTATCAACCAATTTTAGGTCATATACATATTGATCTATCAA
>JBOFGF010000297.1:0-6625 GCA_051649005.1 Thermoguttaceae bacterium
CCAGTATCTTCGAGCCGCAAAATCGGCGGTTTTCCTCGAAAGTCATCAAGGTGTTGATAAGCATCTCGCAGATCGAGGACGGTGGTTTTGGTTAATCCAAATTGGAGTGGAATACGTTGATCTGGTGTCAATCTGATGAAATTGAGCTGTTTTTCATCGGACGATTCGGGCGTTTCCTGTGATGCCGACGTTTCCGCAGCAGTCTCGGCAGCTGGATTCACTGCTTTCAATGTGGTGGAATCAATCCGGGGCGAATCAGTGGCGGCAATTGGCGCGACGAGTGAGAAGAAAAGAGCAACAGAGATACAAGCGACACGAATCAGAAGTAAATGTAAATAAGGACGAAAAATCATAAAAAATTGAATGTTTGATCGATTTTATAGATACTGAAAACGTGTATCCGGTGATAAAATTTCTCTTTATTCCTCTTATTCTCAATTATTTTCGATATTAAGTCAAGTATCTCCCCAAATAAAATAGTTGTACAAACCGTCAATACGCTCCCTTCGTTCGCTTTGACGTTCGCGTAAGATTCGTGTTCAAGTTTGGCGTTCCATGTTTGGCGGGTTTGTTTGGCGGGTTTATTTTGGCGAGCCGCCGACATGAGTCGGCGGGTTTGTTTTGGCATCGGAATTCGTTCCAGAACACCGAGGCGTTCCATGTTCCTGAAAGCCGACGGGATTCGGGAAATGCCATTTCCGGTTTTTATTTCGCCTATTTCATCAAAATCGTAAACTTGTTGGCTGTCTGTGCTGCTCTCATACATTGGCGGAGCCTCTTGTATTGGATGCAATGAGAGTGTAAAATGACTGAAACACATTTTTCCCACACTTTTGCACAGTCAAATTCTCCAAATTTAAGGAACACAGAATGGATTGGCCGCTCATCTGGACGATTACAACCAATGTCATCTTGGTAATTCTCGGAATCAATGCACTCATCATCGTGCATGAACTTGGACACTTTCTTGTTGCCAGAATGTGCGGTGTGAGATGCGATAAATTTTATATTTGGTTCGATTTTTGGGGACTCAAATTCTTCAGTTTCAAATTGGGGCAAACCGAATATGGACTCGGCCTCTTTCCACTTGGCGGATATGTCAAAATGCTCGGACAGGAAGATAATCCCGGCGAACTCAGAGCCGAAATGGAACGTGCAAAAAATCAAAATGCGGACGGAAACGCTGAAAAATCGGGCGACGCAAAATTGAATGAAGGGAAATCTCTCGCTGAATTGCAAGAAGCCGTTTTTGCGCCCGACAGTTATTTGGCGAAAAGCGTTCCACAAAGAATGGCGATCATCGTCGCCGGTGTGACAATGAATTTTCTATTTGCGATAGTTTGTGGAACGGCGGCATACATGGTCGGTGTCACAGAAACGGCCCCGGCAGTTGGCAATGTAATTCCCGGTTCTGCTGCGTGGGAGGCGGGAATCCATGTCGGCGACGAAATTATGCAAATAAATGGTCGTCCAATCCGTTCGTTCATGGACATCAATATGGCGATGGTCAATGGAGCAAGTGGTGTTAATCTCTCGATTGACCGCATTGTTGACGGGCAAAATAAAACGATTGATCTAAAAATCGTCCCAAGAAAGCGTGCAAATGATTTGGCACCGATGTTGGGCGTTTCTTCGCTTGGAACTCTCAATTTGGTCGAACCAGTTAAACGAACAGCAAACTGGAGTCCTGTCCGTTTATGGGCGAAACCTTTTTATTCACAGGAAGCTCTTTTGTCTCTCGATCTGCCGAAATTACGAATCGCGTCAGTCGATGGCACGTCAGTGACCGATTTTGCGCAATTTCAAGATGAGCAGTTGAAGCGATTCGGTGAATCAATCACCTGTCAGTTGGAACGTCAAACGGATGAAAAAATGGCGAACGCGGAAAACGAAAAGCATCATTTGCCCCCGGGAGATGTATTGATTCCAGCTATTCCGATGAAAGAAATTGGCATTCGGTTTCGCCCTGGTCCGATTGTCGCTGTTCTCCCAGAATCTGATGCTCAAAAGCAAGGAATCGAAGTCGGTGATCAAATCGTCGCCGTTGATGGTGATAGTAACTATGACCCGATGAAATTGCCCGAAATGATTCTGCAAAAAATAAATGCCGCAGCAAACATCGAGGAAATCAAACTGCCAATCACGATCAAAAAAGTCGATGGAAGTGAAAAAATGCTGGAAGTGGCACTCGCTCCAGTTCGCACAATTCCGTCTTTGTCGGAATTATCAATGCGGGACCCGCTCGGAAGTACGGCACTCGGACTCGCCTGGCAGGTTTCGCCCGTTATTGCTGAAATAGACTGGGAGCTGATTCAAAAACACGCAGCATCGCAAGAAGTGAACATTGAAGTAAACCATATTCTCGGCGACGAATCGAATTGCCGCGTCGTTTCTGTTCAATTTATTGGAGCAGAAAGTCTACTAAATGCAAATAGTTTCACACATATCAATGACGATGGATTTACGTTGCTTGGTGTCGGCGAAAGTGTGGACATGGCATATATTAGCACAGTTATAATGCAACTGGTCTCGCCAAAACAGGACACGAAAAAGAATGGAAAAAACGAAAAGAATCAAAAAAATCAAGAAAAGATAGATTCTGAACAAAAAGCAGTATCTGAGATGTCCGCAGATGAAAGACCTGCGACTTCTCCAATCACAATTGTTTTGGAAATCGAGAAAAAAACCGATGATATGACCAAACAATATCGACTTTCATTTCCACTCTTTAATTCGCAGGATTGGTTTCGCACAGATCGTGGTCTCCTCTTTCAGTCAAAAATGACAACTGTGAAAGTGGACAATTTTGGAGAGGCACTTGTACTCGGAACGAACAAAATGATCGAATACTCGCTTTCTGTTTACAAATTTTTGCAGCGACTCGCCGATGGGAGTGTTTCTCCCCGCGCGCTCGGCGGCCCTGTGATGATTGTGCAGGCGGCATATTCTTTCGTCCAAAAAGGACTCGGCTCCTATTTCATCTTTCTTTGTTTGATTGGAGCGAATTTGGCGGTCATCAATTTACTGCCCGTGCCTGTGTTGGACGGAGGCCATCTCGTTTTCCTTATGTACGAAGGGATATTCCGAAGGCAACCAAATGAGACAGTACAAGTAGTTTTGAGCTATCTCGGATTGCTCCTCATCTTATCACTGATGATTTGGGCAATTTCACTCGATCTCGGTTTTATTAAACGATTTTAGACTTTCGCTTGAAAGAAAATCATTCTCAATTTTATTTTTTACTTTTCAATTTTTCTTTTTAATTTTTACTTTCAATTTCAATTTTTACAAACATTGTTTATTCACGCCATGTTTACAAAAACAACACTTCAGCAAATTCTCACGACCGCACTTATTGCGATTGAAAAAAATCTGGATGCTCTGAATGGACTCGATAGTGCGATTGGAGATGGCGACCACGGGACTGCTATTTTGGCTGCAATTCGAGCGGCAAAAAATTCTGCGATCAAAGAAGGCACTCTCGCTGAAACGCTTAATCAAATCGGATGGGATATAATGGAGGCTGCAAGTGGATCGACCAGTTCGCTTACTGGTTCGTTTTACATTGGAATGTCTGAGGCGGCTGTTTCGGATGACTTAAATGTCGATCAAGTCATTACAATGTTTGAATCGGGACTCAGCAATGTCCAAAAATCGACACGAGCAGTCGTCGGCGACAAAACGCTCATGGACGCATTGATTCCCGCCATTCAGGCGATGTCTGATCGAAAAGGAACAGGGGATTCACTTAAAAACGTGTTCGATGCCGCCGCAAAAGCCGCTCGAAAAGGGGCCAACTCGACTCGTGATATGGTCGCCAAACATGGACGTGCCAAAAATTTGGCGCAGCGAACAATCGGGCATGATGATGCGGGGGCCACCAGCACCGCCATTATTTATGAGGCATTTGCCAGCTGCGTGCCTCAATAATGAACAGTAAACAAATTAGATTCCGCAGTTGGTTTCGTTGATAAACGAAACCAAAAACAGGTGATCATGTAAATGATGATATTCCCATTTCCGACTCAGAATGAGTCTTAGAACGGTAAAAAAATGCCGAAGTTAATTTTTTACTGTTTCTAATCCTGACTTGTTATCAAAATTCAGACTTTCCTCAAAAGAGTCTGAGATGCCGTTCATACATTAAAATTCCGGCGTTTCATAATATGAGCAAACGTGTTATTTCATGGCAAAAACGCGCTTTTTATTATTTATTGCGTTTTGTGCTGCGTCCTTTTTTCGGCATATTATATGGCACTCGATATTTCGGTCAGTCGAATATGCCCGAAGATGGACCCGTCGTGGTCGTGTCAAATCACCAGTCGCATTTTGACCCGCCGCTGATTGGTGGTGGTTTGTCTCGCCGTCTCAATTATCTCGCTCGCAAATCACTCTTTAAGTCGAAGTTTTTTGCGGGATTGATTCGTGCATTAGACGCAATTCCGCTGGAAACAGATGGAATTGGATTCGAAGGAATCAAAGAATCGCTAAAACGCCTTCGAAATGATGAAATGATACTTATCTTTCCCGAAGGTGCCCGAACATGGGATGGCAATATCGCACCGTTTTTGCCGGGTGCTCTCACTTTGGCGCAGAGGAGCAAGGCGACTATTCTGCCCACTGCAATTCATGGATGTTTTGATACATGGCCACGCACCCAAAAATATCCACGATTATGGGGAAATTTTCGAGTGATTTTTGGGAAACCCCTGTATTATGACGAATTCAAAGACCTCACCGAAAATGAGTTGGAGGCACTTGTCGAAAAACAAATCCACTCTCTTTTCGAGAAAATTCGGCATAATCCGAACCCATTTTAGGACAACTATTTTGAGAACCGGCACAAAACTGACATTTTGGCATCTTTGTCAACCACACGGATCGAACGTCGAATTATCAACAGATCGAATCAGGACGACTATTTGGAATGACTATTTTGAGCCGAAATCGAAACCGTATTGATACAACGCGAAAAAAAGCAAAATTGATGCGACGATAGTAACCACGGCAGAAACTCCCAGCAATGTATCAAAAACCGTCAATTTATCTTGCCTTTTTTTGTAAAATATCACCGGAATCGTAATTCCGACAAGTCCTAAAACATTGGTCACGCCAAGATAGATTAACATCGACATCTGGTCAATTGCAGCATGTCCCGATTCTGGGCGAGTAATAACTATGTAAACATTATAACCGATCAAGGCGAACACGGCCAAAACGATCATGAATAAACTTAAAATACCATTTGCACCCAGTGGCACATGATCTGTTGGTTTTTTCTCTTTTACTTTTTTCTCTCTTTTTTGTTTCTTTTTTGTTCCTTTTTTATCGGTGACAGCTACTGGTGTGTTAGTGCCAAGATCAGAAGGCGACGCACCATTTTCTGTGTCGCCTAAATCGGATGTTCCCAGAGCGGAACTCCCAAAAAAACCAGCGGAAAAAGCATCGTCATTGGAGGTGCCATCATCGGAAGACAATGATTCTCCGCCGAAGGCCGACGCGTCACCAAACGAAAATTGGTCTGAATCAACCGAATTGGTTTTGGACTCAGAAGTCTCGGTCCCAAAAGTGGGAAAAACCGACGCATCGTTTTCGTCGGTCTTTATTTCTTCGGAATTAACGAAAGCAAATGGATCGACCACTTCCTCTGTTTCGGCAAAATCGTTCCCAGCACCAAAAATGTTCGCGTCGATTTCATCCGACTGTTTGTTTTGATCGTTCGACACTGCAATTCCCCCTGTGATGATTCGGTCCTTTTCGACATGATGAGTCAGCGCGAGAACAGATGGCGAAAACACATCCTCTCTGGGAACGAATCGGCAAACCCTCCTTTAATAATTGAGAAATTCTTGCATGAAGTGACACTGAGACCACCTTTTATTTTTCATACTCGAAATAATCGATAAAACCGGATTATTTTTGCATAATATACAGCGCACCAGCTCAGCGAGCCGCCAACTCTGTTCGCGGGTCCACAATTGTAATATCCACAAAAAAACTTGTGTAGATACTTTTGGGGGTTCAACCAAGCCGTTCGATTTCATTCGATGAAAGCCCTGTCATCTTGCTAATGATGGCTGTGTCAAATCCGGCTGCTTTCATGTTCCGGGCGATTTCGATTTTTTCGGCTTCCCTGCCCTCTTCCCTGCCCTCTTCCCGGCCCTCTGCGAGACCTGCTTCCCGGCCCTCTGCGAGACCTGCTTCCCGGCCCTCTGCCAGACCGGATTCTTGGCAATCATCGAGTGCGGTTTTCATCGTCACATAATTGTCACGATAAGCCTTCAAATGCGCTTCGTACTTTGCACGATCCGCCTCGTTCAGTCGCGCAATCTCCGCCGTCTCAAAAGCTTGCTCGAAAATCGGCTCCCGCAAAATCGACGGAATGTCGGCGAAATTTGTCAGATTCTTCAGAAAATATATCCATTTGTCCCTGTGCGTTTCAAGCTCCGATTCCGTTTTCGTAAAGAGCGGCATTTGCAAAAAAATGAAATGCAGCTTCTCGTAAAACGTCTCGCCGTCTTGGTCTTTGAGAAGCACGTCCCGCCGGAATTTTTGTAACTCCTCATTCTCGTCATATACGAAACCGAGTATCCCAATGAAGTAGACGGATTGTAACTGAAAGTCC
>JBOFGF010000298.1:0-6359 GCA_051649005.1 Thermoguttaceae bacterium
TATCAAGAACGGGAATGACCTGTCCGCGAAGATTGACGACTCCTTTGACAAATTGCGGCATGTCTGGAACTTCGGTAATTTTTTGCATTCCGACAATTTCCGTGACATATCGGATTTCAATTCCATAGTCCTCTTTTCCGAGACGAAAAGTCAGATACATATTTTTCAGCGTATCTTCATTTTCCAGGGTGATCTGTTCGATGGAGTCATTTAGTTTGGACAACTCGGAAATACTAACTTGGTTTGCTGGAGAGGCTGGCATGGCATTTTCAGAAACAATCGGGTGAATCGTGTGTAATAAAATTGACAACCACCTCCAAATTTGGTAGTATGGAGGTCGCCGCAAAAACGTGTTTCGAACGCATACAACAACATTATAAACGATTTTCAACATTTTACACAGGGGGCACTAGAAGACAAGTGAAAAAAAAAGAGAAAATTATTCCGAAAAATTTTAACAATGCAGCACGACAAGTATCATCAACTGAAAGTAGTCGGTTTGGTGCCGTCGCTTTTGTTGAGAATTCGGGAATGTACGACGAAAATAATGAGGATTTGGCTGTTTTGACACTCGATGCACTACGAAACGCATTTGCCGTGATAAACTCAGGAGACGACGATGAAATGGATGGTCATTTTTCCCAATTACCGGTCGGTGCATTATCCGAAAATACGGCATCGGCAACTGGAATTGAGTCAGAGTCAAGTGAAATAGGAGCAGATAACATTTCACCTGCGACTTGGAGCAGTGCTGAATATGATGAAAATCCTCTTTCGACATCATCGGACTCGTGTTTGAAGCGGATCGAGATGGCCACTGATGACAAATCAAACGACGATTGCTGTCAGCTCGTTTGTTCAGAAGTAAATTTGAATCCCAAGACAATTTTGGAAGCAATGCTATTTGTCGGAGATCAGTCGAACAGGCCTCTTTTGCAAACACAAGTGGCTGAAAAGATGCGAAATGTCACTGCCAAAGAAATTGATGAGTGGGCCGATGAACTCAATAAACATTATGACGAAGTTGGAGCACCATATTTCATCACAAAATCGGATGCTGGTATGCGCCTTGTTTTGCGGCATGAATTTGAGTCAGTGTTTGCAAAATTTCAAGGAAAAACGAGAGAAACAACATTGTCGCAGTCGGTCATCGACACACTGGCAATGATTGCATACAAACAGCCGATAACTTTGGACGATTTGCAGCGAATCCGAAAACAACCGTGCGGAGCGATTCTTTCTCAACTCGTGCGGCGGGGACTTCTCGTAACTGAATGGGAAATACGCGATAACAAAAGAGTCGCCATTTACAAAACGACAGAACGATTTCTTACTCTTTTTCATCTCGACTCGATAAGCGATTTGCCGATGGTCGAAGAATTATGAATGACCATCCCAAAAATGGTCCTCCCGCAAAATTGTGGAAGTATTGTCTCGTCAAACATCGAGCCGGTGCGCCTAACAACCGCCGAACAAACCCGCCAACTTACGTTGGCGGCTCGCCAAACAACCGCCGACTTACGCCGGCGGCTCGCCTAACAACCGCCGAACAAAACCCGCCAACTTGCGGTTGAACCTTTTTTATCTCCATATTGACACTTCAACTCTCATGGAGTAAGTTATTACAACAAATAGAACACGAAAACACATCCACAACAAATAACAACACACAAACGATGCAGTGGGAAACATGAACACAAACGATGCAGACATCGGAAATTATTCCAAAAAATGGACACAGACTTTCGATTTCGTATTTTTGATCGGCTGGATTGTCGCCGTGGTCGTCTTGCTGATAGTGACAATGTTCTTACAGCCGACAATGTTTCAAGAATACGGATTCTTTCGCTTCTGCGCCATAAAAATCGGCGTGATGTGTGTGATCGGACTCCTCGGCGGTTTGCTTTGTCGATATTATTGCAAAACCGATGAACATGGATACATTTTGGCCGGTTCGCATAAATGGTTCAAGGTCAATTATACGCGCAAATTACAGCATTTTGCGGCGTATTTGATTCCGCTTCTTGGTCCAGCAGCGGCCCCTTTTGGACTTTTGCCACATCTCTGGGAATCCCTTTTCGTACTCCTCGCTTTTCTTCTTTTGATAAAACCGATTCGAGAACGATGCACATTATTCATGCTCCAGTTCAATGCGATGGATCGCCCAGAAGATCGGCCCAATACATTGAAATGGATCGTCTGCGGAAATCTTTTGCCAGCTTTGATTCTCAGCACGATATTTCAGGAAGTTTTTCAAATTTTCCTCGGAGAACCGCATTTGGCTTTGATCGTGGTGCTCATCATCGGTTTTGGCGATGGACTTGCCGAACCAGTCGGCGTTTATCTCGGCAAAAGGAAATACACGGTGCCTGCGTGGAACATGAAAAAACGATATGTCCGGTCGTATGCAGGAAGTGCCTGCGTATTCATCGCCAGTATTGTGTGTGTCGCCCTATTTCATGCCGAATTTAATACCACGCAGCAGCTCATTATCGCATTGATTGTGATGCCGCCACTGATGACATTGGCCGAATCTTATTCACCACATTCAATGGACACTCCGTGTATGATGTTTCTCGGATATGGCACACTCGCACTTATTTGCCTTTTATAGATTTTATAGATTTTATAGATTTTATATTTTGTATGAAATAATTATCGTACAACTTTGTTCTTTCACCTGTTTCGATTTGATACTGTGCAAAAAAAAACATCACTGCAAATATTGGGCATGAAAAATAGTGGGCACAAAGTGACTATTTTGACAGCTTATGATTTTCCGAGTGCGCGACTCATTGACGCAGCCGGAATAGACATAATACTGGTCGGAGACAGTTTGGCCAATGTAGTACAAGGAAAAGCGACAACATTGCCGGTCACATTGGACGAAATGATTTACCACGCCGAAATTGTGGCACGCGCCGCCAATCAGGCACTGGTTGTCGTTGATTTGCCATTTCCATTTTGTCAACTCGGCCCAGACGATGTACTTCGCGCCGCTGCTCGAATTATGAAGGAGACCAATGCCGATTCGGTCAAAATAGAAGCCAATGCAAAACGAGCGAAAACGATTGAAGTCTTAGTCGATGCTGGAATTCCAGTGATTGGACACTGTGGACTTTTGCCGCAGAGTATTCGACAAATCGGTGGTTATTCAAAGCAGCGACAAAGAGACGAATTGCTCGCAGATGCCGAATCCATTGTAAATGCGGGTGCTTTTTGCATACTTTTGGAATGTGTCGATGAGAGTATTGCAGAAGAAATAACAAATGCCGTCCCAGTTCCTACTATTGGAATCGGTTCAGGCAACAAATGCGATGGACAAGTTCTGGTATTGCACGACATACTTGGATTTACTCCATTGGAGCAAACGAGAACGCCAAGTCATGCAAAAAAATACGTCGATATGAAATCAATCATTGTAGATGCGGTGAAAAATTATATTGATGATGTTCAACATGATCGCTTTCCGTAATAATACTGTGAATCGTCACCAATTAGATGTTTAACCCGCTTTCGTAGAAAGCGGATTTGTCGTAAAACAGAGCAACTTTCTAAAAATTTACACTAACAAAAGTATCGTTTTATGCCGGTGTGCAGTATAACATATATGAACAACAAAAAAAATGTGAGCGATTTTCATTATTTCTTCTCTTTTGTTCTGTTTTTGTGCTTCTTTTGCGGCTCACTACTGTCGGCTCCACTCACAGCGGAGACTTCTTTAATGGCTGATGCCGATTCAGCTTTTGCCGAAAAAAAATATGCCGCCGCACGAGAAACGTATCAAAGAGCGAGAGAAGAATTTCAGCGGACAAAACAGCACGCAGAATGGGCAAGAACGACAGCACAAATCATCCGTGCATCGGTCGCACTTGGAGACGACAACTATGCAATTTCCGAGTATTTTAATTTATGCAGAGTCGAACCAAATCGAACATCTCTCGATATTATTCCATTGCCCTGGTTTGTCCCTCTCAATTCACGAATTTTTGAGACTGCCGCCGAAAACTGGCTCGATGTGACCACAAAAGAGCCGCCCTCTCCCGCCGCCGTGCTTTTGGCAGCCGCCGTGCTTTCTGTCAGTCAAACAAATTCCAAACAGTTACGAGGACGCGACTTGCTCCGCACTCTCGCAGGTTCATTCGATGCCGGAAAAATTGACCATGAAAACACAACTCCTGAAAAAATTAAAACGAAAGATGTGAACCAAAACGACAGTGAACACTCCAAATATATTGCTCTTTTGGCACACGCTTTACTTTGGCGGGCAACTCCCACTGCAAAAAAGAGTGATTTGCCGGCCATGCAGAGAATCATCGACCAACTGCCCGAATCGCTCCAAGCTGGGCCACTTTTTTGGTTTGCCCACAAAGCGGCACTTGCTGGGGAACATGAAACCGCCGTCATTGCCTGGATGCGGATTCCAATTTTGTATCCCGAAAATCAACCACTTGCCAAAGAATCGCTGGAACAAACGGCAAAATCACTAATTAAACTGAATCGACCTGAACAAGCCGAAACGGTGAAAAATGAAGCTCGAAAATTGGATAAAATTCAAAAATGATCCACTAATTTCGCACTGCCGTTCAATAAAAGCCGGAAAGGAGGCACGCAAGTGCCGTATTGACGGTTTGGACAACTTTGTAGCATAACATTGGCATTTCCGAATCCCGTCGGCGTTCAATATCGGTGACCATTCTTGAACACCATGATTTGTGTTTTTATGAATTTCCTGTAAAAACCGAATTTTCTGCACTTGATAATTTTTCAGATTTTCTGTATTATCCCCGTCATAAGAGCAGTCGTGTCGCACGTTTTATGTCAAACAAATTTGCATTAGTGCGACTTATTTTAATCAGATCGTTTGAATCGACATTTGAGCCTATTTATGATGAAACAGGGAATCTCGTCCGTCCAAGTTGAAATGCAGCAAGAAGTCGAAAATACACTCAGTTTCGATGGGCCTCCAGATTCGATGATCACTGTCGCAGGAAAGACCTACTTGTATTTCGCAGGAACTGGTTATCTTGGATTGCAGGCGGACCCACATGTTTTGGCTGCAACATGCGAAGCTGTGCTTAGATATGGAGTCGGAACAGCAACATCGCGGATGGCTTTCACGTCGCCGCCAGTCTATGAAGTGGAGCGGAGAGTTTCGGAAATGCTCGGAACTGAGCGCGCGTTTTATACGGCTTCTGGATATATTGCAAATCAAATACTACTAGAAGCTCTCGAAGGCACATTTGATCGTATATTTATTGATGAATCGGCGCATTATTCACTTTTCGATGCCACAAAACGGATTCGTGCAAACAGATGCAGACCAATCACTTTCCGAAATGGAGATGTCGATGACCTGCGTGAAAAGCTCGATAATAATTTGCGAATGAATGAACGTCCTATTATTTTGACAGACGGTGTTTTTTCCTTTTTGGGAAAAGTTGCGCCCATTCGACAATATACTCAATTGCTTGCCGAATATGAGGGTGCGTCTGTGCTCATTGACGATGCTCATGGATTCGGCGTGATTGGAAATTGTGGACTTGGAACACTCGAATATGAAGGATTTGATGTGACTTGCGCCAATCGAACACCGCAGGACGCAAACGATCCATTTGATGTCACTTCAGAATGTGAAAACGAACCAAACACCAAAATGTTTTGGTGCTTTTCGATGAGCAAAGCAATTGGCGGCGGCGGCGGAATGATTCCTGGAAGTGAGTCATTTGTTCAGCGAATCAAAGAACGCTCGTCGGTCTTTTTTGGGGCAAGTGCGCCGGCCTGTCCAGTTGCTGCGGCGACCGCAAAATCGCTTTCGAGACTTTCCGATCACTCGATTCGAGAGCGACTGATGAAAAACACGGTCTTCCTGCGGACCAAAATCAAAGAGATGGGCATCGAAATGAATGTCCCGCCGCTTCCAATGACGATTTTACGAATCGGTTCGGCAGGAAACATGCGACGTATTCAGAGAGAATTGTCTGACAAAGGAATTTTAATTTCATATCTGCCGAGACACGCCGGTCTCGGTTCGCAGGGTGCTCTGAGAATTGTCACATTTGCAACTCACACAGAAACGATGATCAGTGAACTTTGCGACATTCTGCGCCGAGCAATTTGAGCAGGGCGAGTACACCGGCATTTGTTCGGCGGTTATCCGGCGAGCCGCCAACGTAAGTCGGCGGTGTATTCCCGCTTTTTCATGCGCTAACTCTGCACGCATGTGCCCGTCCCAGAAGACGGCGGCAAAGGGGTGATTGGTCCAATGGCAAACCGATCTACCAGAACAGATAACACGGTCGGTGAAACGAAGGCTGGAAGGGTTGGTCCAAGTTTTATATTTTTCACTCCAAGAGATA
>JBOFGF010000299.1:0-5238 GCA_051649005.1 Thermoguttaceae bacterium
CACCTGGAATAAATTGACAAAATAGTTATCAACTATACTGCGAATTGTCATCGATTAGATGTTTAACCCGCTTTCGTAGCTTTTATCCCGCTTTCGTAGAAAGTGGTTGTTTCGCAAAACAAAGCAAATTTCTAAAAAAATGACACTAACAAAAGTATCGTTTTATGACGGTGCGGAATATATGAGGTTTTGGTTGAAAAAATCAAACTTGTTCCTCTTTTCCACTATTTCTTTCTTTTTTGACGATTCTGTTTCGGCGTGATCGTCTGT
Organism: Thermoguttaceae bacterium; assembly: GCA_051649005.1. Lineage (GTDB taxonomy): Bacteria > Planctomycetota > Planctomycetia > Pirellulales > Thermoguttaceae > WRKP01. Next base: position 271 of record JBOFGF010000299.1, read on the forward strand.
ATTCTTTTGCCCACTTCCCAATTATGAATAATGTTCTCATTTCGCTGAATCCGAAAGCCGGACGTCGTTCTCCTTTCCAGCGAGCCGATGAACTATCTAGTCGCCTCAACGAAAAAGGATTTCGGACTGAAATACTCACAAATCTCGATGAAGTGACAGAAAAAGCAAATTCGCTTTTCGCAAATGGAGACCTGCGGGCACTGATCGGAGTCGGTGGTGATGGAACGGCGGCAACTCTTGTAAATCGTACTACTCCCGGGATGCCAATTGCGCTGCTTTCGGCGGGCACGGCAAATCTGCTCGCCAAATTTTTTCGACTCGGACGCACTCCAAAACGGCTCGCTGACATGATCGAACGTGGTAATCTCCGCACTCTCGATGCAGGCAAAATTGTCGCAGAAAAAACTGAGCGTCTCTTTCTAGTCATGGCAAGTTGTGGATTCGATGCCGATGTTGTAAGACAAGTTCATTCCGCCAGAGAAGAACGATTTCAAAAAGGACACCGAAAAGGTGCGCATATCTCATATTTTTCGTACATAAAACCAATTTTCCGGTCACTGGCTGGATATTCGTTTCACAAAATGATCGTCGAACAATATGACGAATCAACGCAAAACTGGACAGAAATCGACTCGAAAGCTCGCTGGGCGTTTTTCTTCAATTTGAATGCGTATGGATGGGGACTACCTCTTGCTCCACATGCAAAGGGAGACGATGGCAAACTCGATCATGTTCTTTTTCGCGGTAATTCCGTCGTACATGGGGCTTTGTACACAGCTTTTGCACAGTGCGGAAGTGCGCATCGTTTTTTGCCAAATACAAAAATGGGGCAATCGACCAAATACAGGCTGTCTCCAAAAAATCTCGATGACATCATTCCGTTTCAAATTGATGGCGATCCAGGAGGAAAATTGCCAATCGAAATTGAAATCATTCCGAATCGCTTCAATTTTTTCGTTCCATAAAAATGTAAATGTGTATTTGGCGGTGTATTAGGCGAGCCGCCGGCGTTAGTCGGCGGTTGTTTGGCGGCGGTGTATTTGGCGAGCCGCCGATGTCAATCGGCGGGTGAATTGAAAAAATCACCACAATCAAAAATATAGATTAAAAGAGGGCTAATCATGAGTAATTTTAGGCAGAATATACTTGAGACAATAGGAAATACTCCACTGGTGCGAATCAATCGTATCAACACCGGAGATGCCGAAGTGCTGGTCAAACTTGAGTCATTCAATCCCGGCAGTTCGGTCAAAGATCGTATTGCCATCGCCATGATTGAACATGCGGAACAGACCGGATTGCTCAAGTCGGGCGGGTTGATTATTGAGCCGACAAGTGGCAACACCGGCATCGGACTTGCACTGGCGGCGGCGGTAAAAGGATATAAACTCATATTGACTATGCCGGAAACCATGAGTATTGAACGTCGAAAATTGCTCGCCGCTTATGGAGCCGAGCTGGTTTTGACCGATGGGGCCGCCGGAATGAAGGGCGCGATTGCAAAAGCGGAGGAGCTTCATATTGCCAATCCAGGATCGATTGTTCCCCAACAATTTAATAATCCGGCCAATCCAGAGTGCCATCGAAATCACACTGCGCTCGAAATTTTGCGAGACACCGACGGAAAAATCGATGTTTTTGTCGCTGGTGTTGGAACCGGTGGAACCATTACCGGAGTCGGAGAAGTGCTAAAAAAGCATAATCCAGACATAAAAATTGTGGCAGTCGAGCCGAAAAAAAGTCCGGTTCTTTCCGGCGGAAACTCTGGTCCGCATAAAATTCAAGGAATTGGTGCAGGTTTTATCCCGCAGGTGCTCAATACAAAAATAATCGATCAAATCATTCAGGTATCTGAGGAAGATGCTGGGGAAACCGCTCGGGAAGCGGCCAAACAAGAGGGATTGCTGATCGGCATTTCCTCCGGCGCAGCACTGTTTGCCGCACTGGAATCGGCCAAACGCACGGAATTTGCCGGAAAGCGAATCGTGGCACTGCTGCCGGATTCGGGCGAACGCTATTTATCCACTTGGCTTTTTAGTGAAGAACAAAAATAAGGAAACCGGACTATGACCAACAAAAAATACCATCTCGAAACTCGCGCAATTCATGCCGGACAGGAAACGACCGACCCAGCAACCAATGCACGCGCCGTCCCTGTTTACAGGACGACCGCTTATAATTTCCGTGATTCCAAACACGGAGCAGACCTTTTTGCTCTGAAGGAATTTGGCAATATCTACTCACGGCTGATGAATCCCACAAACGATGTTTTGGAAAAACGTCTGGCATCACTCGAAGGCGGGGCGGCGGCACTGTCTCTTGCCAGTGGCACGGCGGCGATTTATTTTACCATCACGAACATTGCTCGCACCGGAGACGAAATTGTTTCTGCCAACAACCTGTATGGCGGAACGTATACCCAATTTGATGCGATTTTGCCGAACAATGGCATCATTGTACGCTTTGCTCCAGTGAACGACTTTGCTGCGACCGAATCACAAATCAACGACAAAACCCGAGCAATTTATATTGAAAGCGTGGGAAATTCGGGATTGGATGTCGCCGATATTGAGTCTTATGCGACATTGGCGCAAAAACACCATCTGCCGTTAATTGTTGACTCCACTTTTACACCGCCGACGTTGCTGCGTTCTATTGAGCATGGCGCGAATATCGTCATACACTCACTCTCCAAGTGGATTGGCGGGCACGGCACCGCGATTGGCGGAGTGGTCATTGATGGCGGAAATTTCGACTGGAGCGACCCGAAATTTGCTTTGTATAATGAGCCTGATCGCGGCTATCACGGACTGCGTTTTGCCCATGATTTGGGGGATTTGAACGCTTTGGCATTTATTTTGCGACTGCGAATAGTCGGACTACGAAATCAGGGGCCGACATTGGCACCCGATGCGGCGTGGATTTTTTTGCAGGGAGTTGAATCTCTGGCTCTCCGAATGGTCAAACACAGTGAGAATGCCCGAAAAACCGCGGAGTTTTTATCCAAACATCCAAAAGTCACTTGGGTTAAATATCCTGGGACAAGCGGCGACAAACTGACGGAGAAATATCTCCCAAATGGCGCGGGCGGCATGGTCGTTTTCGGCATCAGTGGTGGAAGTACACAAGCACGAAAGTTGGTGGATAATATCGAATTATTCAGTTTGGTTGCAAATGTCGGAGACGCTAAAAGTTTGATTATTCACCCTGCGAGCACGACTCACTCGCAGCTTTCCGACGAAGATCAGCGAAAGGCCGGACTTGAACCGGAGCTGATTCGCCTGTCCATCGGATTAGAACATATTGACGTCATTATTTGTGCATTGTCTGACGCATTGGATACAATTTAAGTTTCGTTCCGACATTGGATGTTTAGACAGCTTTCGCAAAAAGCTGTTGTTTCGTTTGACTAACTTGCTTCCGCGATTGTGCGGTTGAACCTTTAATTATTGTTATGAACCCACTGGAAACGAATTTCAAACTGGCGCAGGAACAATATGCTGCTTTCGGAGTCGATGTCGAAGCGGCGATGACAAAACTGGCGACAATTCCCATTTCGCTCAATTGCTGGCAGGGGGACGACGTTGGAGGTTTTGAATCGAACGACGGATTGCAGGGAGGTGGCATTTTGGCAACCGGAAATTATCCGGGAAAAGCACGAAATGCCGATGAACTGCGGAAAGATGCGTCTTTCGCGCTTTCGCTCATTCCCGGAAAACATCGTTTTAATCTGCACGCAATTTATCTGGAACATGGCGGAAAAAAGATCGACCGAAATGAAATTTCCCATGAACATTTTCAAAGCTGGATCGATTGGGCCAAAGAAAATGATCTCGGACTCGATTTTAATCCGACCTTTTTTTCCCATTCTCTGGCGGCGGACGGATTCACACTTGCTTCAAATTCCGAATCGCGGCGCAAATTTTGGGTCGAACATGGTATTTGCTGCCGAAAAATCGGGGAAGCAATCGGAAAAGCTCTCAAAACACCATGTGTCATAAATTTTTGGATGCCAGATGGTTCAAAGGATATTCCAGCTGACCGACTTGGACCGCGAGAACGAATGAAACAGTCTCTCGATGAGATTTTTTCGGAAACGATTTCACCGGCTCATCTTCTCGATGCAGTTGAAAGTAAACTTTTTGGGATCGGAAGTGAGTCGTATGTTGTAGGAAGTCACGAATTTTTTATGGGATACGCCGTCAAAAACAAGAAACTTCTCTGTATTGATTCAGGGCATTTTCATCCCACCGAATCAATTGCCGACAAATTTTCGTCGTTATCACTTTATGTGGACGAGTTTTTGCTGCATGTAAGTCGTGGTGTCAGATGGGACAGTGACCATGTTGTGATTGGCAATGACGAACTCCGTTCAATCGGCGAAGAACTTGTGCGATGCGATCTGCTCAGTCGCGCTCACATTGGTCTCGATTTTTTCGATGCGACGATCAATCGCATTGCCGCCTGGGTGATCGGAACGCGAGCAATTCTGAAATCGCTTCTGATCGCACTGCTTGAACCGCGTGATATATTGCGGCAATATGAAAATGACGGGGACGGAACGAGTCGGCTTGCTTTGATGGAAGAGTGGCGACAAATGCCATTCGGAGCGATTTGGAACATGTACTGCAAACGTGAAAATGTCCTTGGTGGATTTGACTGGATCGACCAAGTGCGACATTATGAAACAAAAACTCTCTCCAAACGTAAATAAAGATCGTCCCCGTTTGGCGAGCCGCCGGCGTAAGTCGGCGGTTATTAGGCGAGCCGCTTCGTTTCGAGCCGATGCGTCAGCACCGGCATGGAATCAACTTTTTGCACCAAAATTGCATCGCAAAAGCAAATTGCCGTCTTGCAATCTCTCGTAATTTCTGGTAAAATACATCCATGAAACGAGATTGCAAACCAACCGAAGCCGAAAATCGCACTGAAAAGCAAGACGACAAGCCCGGCAATATCTTCGACACG
>JBOFGF010000300.1:0-9739 GCA_051649005.1 Thermoguttaceae bacterium
TGGAGTCTAAATCACGGCGGTCCGGCCGGTCCGATGGCACGCAGCGACGACGGCGGCAAAACATGGCTTCGCATCGACGACATTTTGCCGACGAGTTATCAAAACCATCGAAACTGCCCGAGTATTTATCGCATGGTCGCCGCAGACGGCATTGAACGACTCTGGGTCTTTTCCGCGCATCCGCAAATGCCGCGAATCTTGAGTGAAGACGGCGGAAAAATTTGGCGGGAACTTCCGTCGCTCGGTTTTCGTTGTGTGATGGCTTTCAGCAGTGTCGTCGAAAAGAATCCTGGCAAACAGGATGGCCGATACATCGGATTTTATCACCGAAAAGTCGATGAGAATGGCCAAGAAATGGACGGCGAACGACAAGCCGGAATGTTGCAAGTTATGCAAACGGAAACCGCAGATGCCGGACTGACGTGGTCGTCGCCGAGAATGGTCGCCGCAGTCGCAGGGCGTGATCCGTGCGAACCATTCGCCATTTGGTCGCCGGCCAATCAGGAAATCTGCTGTGTGATGCGAGATAATAAGCACAAAGGGCGCAGTTTGATGATGTTCAGCGCGGATCACGGCGAGACGTGGAGCGAACCGATTGATACTCCGTGGGGACTGACAGGCGACAGGCACGCAGGTGTGTATACGCCGGACGGACGACTCGTCGTCGTTTTTCGTGACTGGGCGAGCGGGAGTCCTTTTCGTTCTCATTTTGTCGCATGGATCGGGACATACGCTGACATTCGGCGGGGATGTCCGGGCCAATTTCGTGTCAAGTTGTTGCACAGTCACGCCGGTTTCGACTGCGGTTATCCCGGCATTCAGTGTTTGCCAGATGGAACGATTTTCGCATTAACATACATCAAATACTTGGCGGACGAGAACAAACACTCGATTATTGGGACACGATTCAAGTTGACGACAAGTGGGGTCGAATAAGCGTCATTTCCAGTGCGGCGAGCCGCCGGCGTAAGTCGGCGGTTGTTATTCGGCGGTTGTTAGTCGGCGGTTTTGTTTGGCATCGGAATTCGTTCCAGTTGTACAAACCGTCAATACGCTCCCTTTGGTCGCTCCTTTCCGGTTTCTATTTTGTCAATTTCCCACTGTTTTTGGTGATGACAGTATGATGCAAAATGTCTTACAAATCTTGGTTTTAGTAGTGGGAATCAATTTTGTATCAAGCATTTTCTGTGCAGAAAGAGATGCCGTCTGGGATCGGCCTTCGAATGTCCAGTGGAAAAATGTGCCACTTCGTGACACGCTGAAACGATTTTCCGACGCACATAAAATCGGTTTTCTTTTGGATCGACGCATTGATCCGTCAATTCTAATTTCGTTTGAAAAACGAAATACACCTCTTGATGAAATTTTTGAAGGCGTGTCTAATTCGTTCCAACTGGAAACCGCTTTTATTGGTAAAACGGTTTATATTGGGCCGATTGGAAGCGGGACGAATTTAATGTTACAAATAACTGAGTTTCAAAATGAGCTTGAATCAATTCCATCAAAGCAGGCGGCAATTTTTCGGAAGAAAATTTCTCGGTCGATTTCTCGTCCGATAGTTCCGAAAGAAATTCTGAAACAGTGGGGAGATCAAAATCGGCTGCAATGGAATAGACTGGAAGAGTTGCCGCATGATATTTGGGAGGAAACCACTCTGTCAGATGTCACGTTTGGGGAATCTCTCATTCTGTTTTTGATTGGATTCGATAAAACGCTCAAACTTGATAATTCAGGAAAGACTCTAATTTTAGAAACGATTATTCCTGACGACAATCAGCGTGATTTGCGCCGCATAGATTTTGCAGCAAAGGTTCGAGAAAAAGATTCAGCACAAACGCCGCAGAAACAGATTAAAAATTCGTCTTCAAAAATACCGCTTTCAAAACGGCGATTCACTCTCCGCGTCGAAAATGTGCCGATTGAATCTCTTTTGCGTTCGCTGGCAAACCGACTTGAAATTGTTCTTATAATGGACGAAAATTTATGGACGAAAAAAAGTATTGCACCAGATCAATGTGTATCATTCGACATCAAAAATGCGACAATATCTGACTTATTGCAAGAGATTTTCAAATCGACACAAATAACATTTCGGATCGACGGTGACACGATTTATGTCCAATAAACTTGTTCACAAACACAGATTAAATTTGATTACCACGAAATTGCATTTCTGAATCCCATCGGGATTCAATTATGGTAGAAACACGAACATCAAAAACGTCAGAACCCCATTCGGGGTTCAATTATGGTGACCATAATTCAACTCCGACGGAGTTGTGTTTGTTTGTGGGCAATTCGCTTCTACCATAATTGAACACCGCTGGTGTTCATACCCAATAAAACCCGCCGAATAAACCCGCCAACTTACGTTGGCGGCTCGCTGCGTCGGCGGCTCGAAACGCCGGCGGATCGATAAGCAAAACCGTGAACGGGTACTGTTTATGGATACTTTTTTGGTTCGCTGGAATCGGTCACTCGCACTTTGTTTTCATCTGAGTTTCCTTTCAGTTCCGGCGCATACATTCCCCAAATAACTGCGGGGAGCGCACTGTAAAAACCGGGCTGCACTGCGCGGAGTCGATATGAAACCGAATGTTTGCCGCGTGCCAATTGATAAACAAAGAATGCGACTCGCTCTTCTCGAAATTCGACGTATGCGCCAAGTGCATTTCCATTATAACCACTTTGCACGTCGACCGGTTCTAATCCCGCCGCCTTCATATCTTCAATCAAAATTGATTCATAGTCGTTTTTGCTTTCTACAATCAATTCGATTTCGACCAGATCGCCTGGCTCCAATTTCGTGTCTGACTTGATTTCCGACTGGGTTTCTGTTACTGGAATATCAAGAGACGAAGCAATCAAGATGCGTTTGTATTTTTCTACTTTCTGTTCGACAACTTGTCCACGTCCTCCGGCGACATTGACAGTGGCGGATTCGTCCCTGATCAATTTGTAAATGCGGCGTTCAATTTTCACTTCTAATCCCGTTTTTGTGATCGGGTCTTCCAGTGTGAAATTCTGCAAATACGCATTTGAATAAAGGGGGCCTGTCCCCAATTTTCGTAACTCGATTTTGTGCGGCCCAGATGTGACTGATTCGCCTTCCAAAACAAACGTGTTGTCTATTTGAAACAAATTTTCAGGAGTGATTTCGACCGTCTTTTTCACGTCGCCATCATAAATGACATTAACTGTCATATTCGGTTTATCTTCTCCGGTCGTTCGCAAAAACTGCGCAAATGCTTCGATGCAAATAGCAGTGTCCCGCGTCGAATTCCAGTAAGTCGCATGTCGGCGGTTGTTCAGCAAGTATTTGACCAAACGAGGAGCCACTGGATTTTTCGGTTCATAGTGCATCAGCAGTTTCAAAAAGTATGCCTGGGTTTCATATTCACTTCCGAACCAATTCCACCACATCCAATTGCCGAATCCGCCAATATTCAAATATGCGGTCTGATTTTCATCGTCTTGAACAACATATTGCGACAAAATGGCGACAGACGCTTTTGCCTTTTCATCGTCATTTTCGAGGCACATGGCAATTCCGAACATTGAAACTCCATACAACGACAACTTGCCACGATCTCGCCATAAAAAGTTTTTCATAGCTGGCATCGTTTCATTATATGTACTAAATTTCTCGTTTTCGGTTAAAACCATATAAACAAATGCGTCAACATTGTCGGCTGTCGTTTTATAGTCTTTGCCTTTTCTTTCTGTTTCAGAAAGTTTACCAATTTTCAGAAGTTCGACTTGTCTTGATTGATATTGAGCGAGCCAATTTTCGCCGCGCTCAATAATTCCTTGTTCGACGGGCATGTCATTTTCGACGGCAAGTCGAAGTCCGTGTACAATCAGTGCAGTGAGGTGCGCACTGGAACGCGAACCGAATCCGCCGAACCAGCCCCATCCGCCGTCGTCGCACTGCATTTGCGACAATTTTTTCACACCATCTTCGACCATTTCACGCACCTGTTTGATGTCATAAACTGGATCAATTTTGCGGGCAATTGCCGGTCTGCGATTCTGACCGAGTTCTTGTGCATTCAAGTTCGCATGTTCTTGTGCCAGTTTGGCGAGGTCGATGTTCATGTCAATCAGAACTTTTTGTACAATTACTGTCGGAAGGAATCGATTCAGTGTTTGTTCCGTGCATCCAAATGGATAATCGACCAGATATGGAAGTGCTTCGATCATTGATGCGGCCAATGTCGGCGAAAATCGGACCGTCAATTTCGTCTGTTCTGGTTGTCGTTCTGCCGGAACATTCACATTCATTGTTGTCGATTCACCTTCGGGTGAAATGTACGAAGACCATGCTTCTTGTTTCAACATGCCATGTACGAAAATAGGGATCGTTTTCTGCGCGGCATCAGATTCTTCGTCGGTCAAACCTTTCATGCAAACAGTCGCCTCTCCTGCCTGTGTGGCACGAACAAGCCAATCAATTCGAGATTCTCCCGCCGCTGAAATAGTGACTTTTTGCGTTTTTTCTCCGCCGATCAATTCATATTTTCCCGGCTTCGCAATTTCCATCGTGTTTGTCATGTTTGTCGTGTTCGAATCATCGATCACATTCTGTGAACTTGCCGCGTTCATTTCGAGCACCGCCGTCACTTCTTTTTCAGTTGAAAGATAATTGTGGATATTTACGCTGAAAAGAGATTCGTCTTTTTCGACCAAAAATCGGGGGGTTTGCATCCGAATCATTAAATCTTTCCGTGTTATGACTTCCGCCGAACCACTTCCGACCTGCGTTCCATGTCCCATCGCCCAAACATTGATTTTCCATGTTGTCAATGATTCTGGCATATCAAGTTCGATTTTGCACTCACCTTTTTCGTTCGTTTCGAGTGCTCCGACCCAGAGTGCCGTGTCCGCAAAATTCTGTCTAATTGTCGGTTCCACCAATTCAAATTCACCACCAGCATTTTGCCTTTCTGATCTTTTATCAGAAATTTCCATCGGCTCACACGCCGCAACTGCGTCCATCATCAACATATCACTTTGCATTGGTTCATTCTCACGTTTCGAAAGGTTTCTTGCTGCTGCGGCGGGAGCGGCGGCAAATGCTCCGCCTCCGAAACCACCGCGATTATAAAAACTGCCAGAATCCTTCGCCAAAGCTGTTCTTCTCCCTCGCTCTCTCAGTGATAAGTTCATTCCGAGCGATATACCAGAAGTTGTAGAATCATATTCTAATAATTGTTCGGCCATATTTCCAAAAGTACCGAGTTGCTGCATTCCGGGTTTTCCGGGGTCCTGCATGTTTGGAGAGTATTGGTCGAAACTCCACTGCACTGATGGATTGTGATGTCGCCGCCATTTCCAGAAAAATTCTTTAATATCTGGAACATTTGATCCGCCGGAAATGTATTCGACCGATTTGTCGTAAATGGAGACGACCGTTTGACCGATGACCGGTTTGCCATCTAAATCTGTTACAACAAGTTCTGCCTTTGCTTTTTCTCCTGGTTTGTATGAGGAAGCAGATGGTTTAACATCGACATTCACAATTCGTTTTTGTGGAGGGACGACAATTTCTTTGACTTCATCGAAAATTTGACCATCGTAAATTGTGATTGCTTCGAGGAAAAAATTGGGCATGTCTCGCACTTCGACCGGAATCGAAATTTCGTGCGACTTTCCATCGAGTCGAATCATTTGTGGTTTCAGTGCGATTCCATTTGTCGGTTTGGCAAAGAAAAGAACAGTGGCATTCTCGCGGTCTGTGTTGATACGGAGCGACACATTTTCACCCGGATCGTATTCCGTCTTTTCAGGAATCAGTTCGAGTGCGGTGAATTTGTACGAATTTGAAATCGGTTGATTTTTTTCGTCATAAATGGTGAAAACATATCCACCTTCTTGTTTATCGAGAGACGACGAGATTTTGTATTGACCAGGCGCGGCGGCGTTTAATGACCACTCCGCACGTCCTTCGTCATTGAAAACTAAATCGGTCGAAATGACTTCTGTCTCTTTTGCTTCGACTTTGTTTTCTTTTTCGTTTCGAATATAGTCGATTTTCGTGAGTTTTGCAATTCCCTTTCCAGAAACTGGTTTTCCATCCAATCGGCGTGTCTGGAACGCAGCTTTGATCTGCTGATTTGGTGCATAATAACCCGAATCGACCCACGAATAGATTTTGAAAGGTTCTTTGGCGACCAGCACTGTTCCTGTTCCGGTAATTGTGCGGCGAGAATTATCCATCACTTCGGCAGAAATTGTGTACTGTTGATCGGCATTCGGAAAAAGGATTTTGGCAATTTCCGTATCAATTTCGACCGGAATTGTTCCATCTGGTCCGATTTTGACTTCTCGTTCAACAACAACTTCGGGCGGACCTCCATACGAATTGGACCACATCGGAGCCGGTCTGCAAATGCCCCAGTTATTCCAGCCGGGGAGCCAGTCGGAGTTGTACGAAAACCACCAATAACCGCGTCCATAAAACCAGTCCCATCGCATGAATGGAAACCACTCGGTGGTCGCTTTTTCGCGCAGCACTTTGTATTTTACAGTTGCCTCTGTCACAGGAGATCCAAAATAGTATTTCGCTTTAATTGTGGCCGAAATTTTATCACCGAGTTTAATCGGTTCTTTTGGTGCTTCAATTGTAACTTCATATTCCGGTTTCTGATATTCTTCGACGCGGAAATTCCCTCCGCCAAAATTTCGCGTCGAAAATTGATAAACGCCGAGTGGTGCTTCGTCCGGCAATTCTAATTTTGTAACAAATCCTCCAAATCCATCGAGTTCTGCGGTGGCTCCATCGACGATTTTTTCTCCGCGTGGATTGTAAATGTCGTACAAAATCGACTTTCCGGCCCACTCATTTTCGTTTGGTTTATCGTATTTGGCAGTGCCGATCCAGCATTTGATTTCCACCGTGTCTTTCGGTTTATAAACAGGTCGATCCGTGATGATAAACGCTTTTGTTTCGTTGTAATCCGCGTCATATCGACTCCCAAACCAAATACTATTGAACCCCAAATAAGCAAATCTGTCCCCTTTTTCGGCCCCTGTTGTTACAAGCCAGTTGTATCCGAAATTAGTATTGCTGTCTTTTCTTTTGTCAGAAAGAAAAGCAATTCCAAAATCATTCGTTTTTGTTGCAAAATCATCAAAATGCCAAATGATTTCTTGCCTTTGTCTGTTATTGGCTTCTTGGATTTGTTTCCATTCTTGTGCATAACCAAAAAAATCGAGATCACTTTCTGGAAGTGGAGTTCCCGTTTTGGCATCGCACAGATAATACATGATTTCATTGTCTAACTGCTTTTGAACAATGGCAGTGTCTGAAAGCCAGAGGACAATGTATTCCGTGTTTCCGCCCTCCATTTCGGCTTTCACCAAATACGCACCTGCCTTTTTGATCGGGACATCAACTTCTGTCGTGCGGTCAAAATGTTTTGCGGCCGGTTCCAAATCGAGCGACCATTTTGCCACTTCTTTTCCAAGATATTTTTTGCGGAATCCAGAAACCGAGTTGCCATCGCCATTTGGTCCAAAGACGAGTTGGTATCCAATTTGGTCGATCCGTGTTTTCGACCAATCTAATTGGGTGGGTTTGGATTTCAAATACGCTTTAATATCGTCCAACAACGTATTCATTTTAATTTCATTTGCGGTGAATGTAACTTGCTTTCCATTTCGGAATGTATATTGAAGTGTGGCATCTGTTCCCGCAACTTTCGAGCCGGTCGGATTGAATCGTCCCCAATTTTGCACGATTTGCGCAAGTTGCTCTTTCGCCGAGTAAGATTGTTTTGGATATTTATCAATTATTTTTTGCAAGTATTCTGCTGCTTTGGGAAATTGTAAACGATTTTGTGCAATTTCGGCCAAACTAAGCAGTGCCCCGACCGCGCGATGTTTGTTTTTCAATTCGGCGATTTTCTGATATAATTTGATGTAATTGAACTCATCAGGAAGTGTAAATCGTTTGATTCCAGTCGCCAAATTGGCGATTGTTTCCGAATCTGCCAGTGTTTCGAGACTCAAAATATCCGTCGTGCGTGCGACGGAATCTTCGTTTCGATTTTGAAAAAATTGATAATTTTGAAAACTTTGTAAAGTTTGTTCTCCAAATTGCATTTGGTTAAACAGTGCCCGTCTATTTAATGTTTCTGCGAGCAAAGTGGGGGCCAATTCATCGCATTGTTGAAGTGCCCATCTCCATCGTTCGCCGTCATTTTTCGCGGTTTCCCACGATTCGGGAATGTAATAAAAAACCGGATTTCCATCGGAATCGACCGGCGCGTTTATTGAAGGTGTTTGTGATGCAAATCCTACTTCATAATCAGGAAGAGCGGACAAATCGGTGAGTGATTGTAATTGCCACGCGAAGTTTCCGAGATGCAAATTCATAATCGAATCGGCAAATGTGATATAAAACAAACCAGCGGCAGTTTTATCATCCAATTTGTCGATGAGTGGGAGAGTTTCCGAAAGAATTTGAAGCGACCGAACACGATCTCGGTTTGCACAAGTTGCCCATTCACCAGCTCCACGATGCGGCCCTCGCTCGAATTTTCCGTCAATCACGACTCCACGAATCCATCCAGCCGGGCCATTTTGATAGATTTGGGCAATTTGTTGGCGAGCTTTCCAATTGTCTTTGTGTATTTCGAGAACTTTTTCCAAATAGTCATCCACTTCGGAAACTTGATTTAGTTGCTGAAAGCAAATACAGACGAGGGAAATCGCATCTGGCAAATCGTCCGAAGTGTTTTTTGCATCGAGTGTCCATGGACGCAGCAAGTCGAGTGCATCTCTCGCAAGTCCATCTTCGAGCATTTTTTTGGCCCGCAACAAAATAGGACCAGCATTTTTGCGACCAACATTTACTTCGACGTGGAATTGGCTCATCACGGCGGCAGTGGCAAACAGACCGGCCAAAACGACAAAAGAGGCAAGAAATATCTTCATGATTTAGTATTGGAAAGTGTTTGAACAAAACATATTTAGCTCACTTTCACAGAAAGTGGCAGTTAATTAAACACAGATGGACAAAAAACGATTGGAGCGAAAAAATCGATTACAACGACTATTCTATCAGATTGGCGACCAAAAAACCAGTGGCTTTTCATGTAAAACACATTTTTGGTGTCAATAACATTCAGTGAAACATGTTCCAGCGATCTCCGCACATATATTAGTGACGTGAAAAAACATTTTTATTAGGAAAAATAATGAAAAATGTACGTTCTAACTTGCTCATTGTTATTTACACACTGTGATTTTCACTGAAAATCATTTGTTTCATCGCGCAGATGTGAATCGTTTATATTTTTGAAAAAATCTCTCTTGCATTCCCACCACTAAAATCGATATAATCCGACGTTACTGCAAAATAGAGGGAAATATCGCCGCGCGGCGACCCTTTTTGATGGACATGTTTTTCCCTTCCATTCAAATGAAATGAACAGAGCCGTGAAACAGTTCTTATACCTTTTGACATTTTTTGCCTCGGTCGGAACAATCGGTGTTGTCCTGACAAATCCCCAATTGATCGAGCGCGGTGCTGCCTGGATCAGCGGCAATTTCAATAGCACCGCACAAGAAAATGCGGTGTCCGAAACATCGTCGAATGAACATTTGGCGAAATTTCTTGCACAATATCCTTTCGACAAACAGGCGCAATTGCCTGCATCAGACACGGCTTCAGTTCCGGTCTCCGCCGCTCCCGAACGTAAACCAGCCGCATTACTTGCTGATTCGGTTCCAA
>JBOFGF010000301.1:0-3234 GCA_051649005.1 Thermoguttaceae bacterium
GTACCAATTTCTGACTTGTGCCATCATTTCAGTGTCCCCTTCTCGTTTCGGACGGGTCCACAGTTTTCCGGTCAAATAGGTTTCTCGCACGGAAAGAATGTCGCCGATGGCTCCATCGAGCACGCGGTTCATCATATCTTGTACATTTTTGTCATATCTCCAACAGAGACCGGAGACGATGTTCAATTTCTTTTCTTTGGCCAAATTGGCTGTTTCGAGAACGCTTTTCACACCTGAACCATCGACGGCAACAGGTTTTTCGCAAAAAACATGTTTCCCATTTTCAATTGCATATTTGAGCGAACGTGGTCGAAAATGTGATGCCTCACACAAGAGTACGACATCGCACGCATCAATGACGGGTTTGTAACAATCAAGGCCATCAAATGTGGTTTCAGGAGTAACTTGAATTCGGCTTTTGAATTCATCATTTCCAAGAAAAGTTGCGACAGCACTTTTTGCATTTTCGGGAAAGGCATCTCCGACTGCGACAAGAACGGTGTTCGGATCAGATGAGAGGGCATCAATCACTGCGCCGCGGCCACGACCGCCGCATCCGATGAGACCGATTTTGAGAGTATTTGTTTCCGCTGCATGAACGGCATGGAATGATGCGGAGGAAATCGCGGTCATTGCCGCTGTTGCCATCGCACTTTGTTTCAAAAAATCACGACGAGAAGAAATGGATCGAATGGACATAAAAAACTCCTGTCAATTTGGAATTATGATAAACACAACAGTTTAATACTAATTCATTCGAGAAAAAAAGTCAACAGTTCAACAATATTTTTTCACGAAGTTGATTTTTTGCTGAAACCAATTGCTGAAACGGGCGAAACCGCCAACGTTTTTTTTGTCGAGCGTTATTGGCGATTGTTTCGTTGTTTGGCCCCGTTTCGCAGAAACGGGTTGTTTCGTAAACGTTTTAATCCTCCATTTTTGCAAGGAGCGGAAGAGAATTGCGTATTGTCGCTTTCAAATTTTCCACTGCTTTTTCAGGTTTCTCGCTTTCCCAAAATATCGTCGTGTGATGATTTGTGTCAAAATGAGTTTTTATATTCTCATCCTCACTTTTTCGGCATGTATAAATGACAGGTTTGCCCAGTCCCTCGGCATATCCTGCTTCCCAGTATGCTCCTGAATTATCATGTGTCAAATCTGAAATCACAAACGCCGCCGTTTGAATTGCGACACGAAGATGATTGTCTATCAGTCCCGCTTTCGCATCCTCGTCTAATCGGTACAACTCAAAACCTGTCTCGGCAACTGCTTTTTTGAAATGCGTTTGAAACATGGCGTGCAATGGATCATTTTCGTCAACAAATTTCATCGCCATAAACGCTTTTGTACCAGAAATTTTACCTCGTTTGAGTTCTTCGTACCGCTCCCAGCCACGCATTGTTAATCGAAGATTTATCGTTGCATCTTCGGCTCTGGCTGAGTTAATACCGCCAACGTTTGGCAAACGTAACACAAAGCCGTCATCAATTAATGTTTGACAGATAAAATGAAATTGGTTCCTTGAAGCCGCACCGATGATCGCTTCGACTCGGCAGCACTTTGTGTTGCACACCTCACCAGCACGAAATTTGCCGAGGTGCAGAATCAGCAAATCTGCTTGTTCTTTCGGGGTCGGAAGTGACAATCCTGGATACTCCGCGACTCTTAGTGGATCGCGATGAATATGGTGAACCAAATCCACACTCGCTATCTTCGGATATGATGAAATTTCGTTATTTGCTTGATGTGTTGCAATAAAATAGCTGAATCTCGTTCTATTATTATCGTCTATATCAAGGTATTCTCTAAAAACATTCGCATGCGATTCACCCAACCAACAATTCCCCAAAACGTACAACCCACATTTGGGACAGTCATATAACCGCTCATCTTGTGTGTTGTCGTAATTCGCTCTCAGCTCGCAAATTGGACATTTACTTTCAGTCATGATTTTCTCCTTGTTTTATTGCTTTCCAGCATCCACCCGCATCATTGATGTGGGGACTAAACACACATGAAATCTCAACACTCCTTTTTCGATACAGAAAATCATCTCGCCAAAACCCGCCAATTTACATTGGCGGCTCGCCTTCAATCGTTTGCGGACGGGATGTCCCGCTCCCAGCGAGTTTTTAGCTGTGCCAGTATTCAAATTCCGATTGGTCAAAACAAGCGATTATTCCCTTTTTCACAAACGACAATAAACTCTGAAAGCATTGTGTTCACTGTTTTTCCGACAATGTTCGTCGGCGAATTTTTGCTCGGCATCGCCTTGTTACTAATAGCACGTTCATAAGTTATCAAGTGCTTTAATCCGTTCTCCTCAAATTTTTCAGCTATGAACTGGTCTGTTGGCAGTTGCACGTTTTTTACCGTTCGATTTCCAACAATGTAAATCGCTTTGCCACCTTTTTTTATACTGTTTGCGACATTTTTTATAGACGATTCCAAATCCCGATAAAACGCTGAAACTTCTAATGCTCGTTTTTTGTCTTCCTTACGAATTTGCGAAATATATTCAATAATCAAGCCGTTTGTTGTGTTATACATATCACGAGTGCCACCCATCAATTGTCCGTCAATTGCTCTGGCTGTTTTCACTCCAAGCCATTCGTTCGCAAGTGTTGAAAATTGTCCGTAAGCAACTGTTGTTCGACTGTCGCCATAAGGTGGACTCGTGAGCACAACATCGTAAAAATGTTCCGTCTCAGTGAAAGCCTTTGCGTAAACGCTCAATTTGGATTTTCCGAGCTTCGCAAAGTAATAGTTCGTATAGAGATACAGCGTATCTTCTAACTTTTTGAAAAATATACCGATTACATCTGGATTAAAGTTCAAACAATCTTCCGATTTCATTCGATATAGCTTAAATTCGCAATTTCTCGTATAAGAACAATCACGCACTGTTTCTGAAAAAGGAATTAGAAAGAAATTTCGTATGTTTTCGTCTTTTATTTGCGTAATACAGTATTTCAGAACTTTAAGACAATCAACTACTTGTGGCGAAAACCAATAATCAATGTTTGTTATGTACGGCGGCTTCAAGTGTTTTATATTATTTTCATCTTTCATTAACTCAAAAAGACAATTGCGGAAATATTGCCGTGTTTCAATAATTTTCTGCACGGATATTTTCGTAAAACGTACTTTGGAAATCAATATCGCAAGTGGATTTAAGTCATAGCCGCGCATTTCGGAGAATCCGCACTCTAAGCCAGATGCGAAAGACGAACC
>JBOFGF010000302.1:0-5720 GCA_051649005.1 Thermoguttaceae bacterium
TGTTCTTCGTCATTGGCTCAAAACTATTTTCAGGAATTGGGAGCGACTCTGATTGCGGCGTGCCTGCTGGAACAGTCTGAAAAGGCACCGGCGTTTCATAGGAAGGTGTTGATGGTGTCGTGGATTGATCAGGAGTCGAAAATCCATGTTGTCCCTGCGAACAATTCGCACATCCCGAATGTGAATTGATGGGGGCAAGATACGAGCTTGTCATTTTGTACGAACCACATGGTTCACACGAAATATCACACGGCGAAGGTGAACATGACTGCATGGAATTGCAGGGATTCGCAAAATCGTGTGGCTGATAACAATTGTCGCCATAATAAACTTCATTACTACAACCACAATTTGAATACGTTTCATAGCCGCGTCCACCACAAGTCAAAATTTTTCCGGTGAGAATAAAAGGTGTTGCCGCCAAACTCAGCACGCCTTCTCCAAGAACACGAACACCAGTTCCAAAATTGTTGAGATGCACGCCGCTTCCAATACCACTTCCAAGATAAATCGGTTGCTGTCTGGCAAAACCATTTGGTTTGCACGTTATTTGTTCACAAGTCGGCGCACACGGATCATTGCACGCGATTTCGTTGGTCATCGGTTCACAAGTTGCAGGAGCGCAGGGATCGCACGCCGACACTTGGTCGCACGGCAATGCACATTGTCTGGCAATTTTTGGAGAGTATCCATTATATCCAGTGTTTCCGTCGACATAATCAATTGGCCCGACGTTTGCAGGCATCGCACAGCCAAATGGTCCGCACCCATAATTCCCATTTCCACCGGGATAACAGGTACAACCGACCGAAAAGAGGGCGACCGAAAAGAGGGCGACCGAAAAAATTGATCCCAAAATTTGTCTCTGTTTCATTGGTATTTTGACCTCTGGTCGTTCCAAGACGACCTTTGAAATTGATTATAGGAATAGATAAAAATTCCTTTCCTGAAGAAGTTATCGTCTCATTACAATCGATAAATTCATAAAAATCAGAAAAGTCGGAAAATTTTTCCATTTCTCTCGACTGGGCAAAACAACTGGCGATAAAACAACGTATTCGTTCACGGGAATTGTTGTTTTTTTTCATAAATTTCCTTAAATACAGCTAAAATTTGATTGGCGACTGTTATTCAATTCATCACGGAGTTGTGTGTTTTTGTGCGCAATTCGTTTCTGCCATTTTTGAATACATCAGTTGCTCGGGAATGTCCAATAAACCCGCCGACTAACAACCGCCGACTAACAACCGCCGACTAACGCCGGCGGCTCGCCAAACGAAATAACCGCTTTCTAATCTTGACAAAACCGCCAATACGCAGTAGATTAACATGGGTGATTTTACCAATCTTTCGTTTGCCTTCTATCAAGGTGGGCGAAATGGAATTTTCTAATGTTTTTACGATTATATTGTAACATGATTCAGTTTTTCTTATTTCCGATTTTTGGAAGTTACTGGATCGTGGCCTGTTTGGCACTTGTCTTCTTTTTCTCGTTTCTGTGGATTCGTCCGAGTAGTGAGCGACTGACTCGCCCAAAACGGAGAATTTTAGAAATTATTCGATTCGTTGCTCTCCTTTTGCTGATTTTTGCCTTCTTGCGTCCAACTATTGTGCTGAAAGAAGTAATACCACTCGCTTCGACGGTCTATTTTCTGATTGATCAGTCGGAGAGTATGTCCCGCCCCGATGAATTTGGTGGCAAAACTCGATTTCAAGTCGCCACAGAATCGCTCAAAAATGTCGAATCTGATGTGAAATATCTTCAACAGAAATCAGATGTGCAGGCGTTTTTGTTCGATGCAGCACTTCATCAACTCGATCTAAAAGATGGAATGTTTCAAAAACTTCCTGAATTACCACTTGGCAAAGAGACGGCAATTGGTTTGGCTCTGGATGACATTCGAGAACGCGCATCAGGAAAACGTGTGCTCGGAACAATTCTTCTTTCGGATGGCACTCAAAGAACTCGTTTCCAGAGAGACATTTCGCCAAATGATGCCGCCGTCCGACTGAGAGACGCAGGAATTCCTCTGTTTTCCGTGCGATTTGGGCAGCCAAGTGGAACACCTGATATTCAAGATGTCGCCATCAATGAGATAATTGCAAATCAGCAAGTCTTCGTCAAAAACAAATTTCTCATCTCAGGAACAATCCGAATTGCAGGTTTTCAAAATCAGCCAATTCCGGTTCAACTTCTTTGGGAAGACGAAAATGGAAAAATGAAGCTGGTCGATGAAACGACTGTGCAAAGTGCAGGCGATGGTCAAAGTGTACAATATCACCTTTCTTTCATTCCAGAATCTCCGGGCCAGTTCAAATACACTGTTTTTGTTCCACCACTTCCGAAAGAACTGATCGACACAAACAACCAACAAAGCCAATTTGTTCGCGTCATTGATGGTGGTTTGAACGTCTTGTACATACAAGGAGAACGCAATTTTGAACAGGGACCGCTCATGCAGTCACTGAATGCGTCTCCTGATATTCAAGTGATGTATCTTCCTATTCGGGTCGGAAAAATCGGCATTGGAACAGGTGGAAATCGAGGGACCGGAAATCGTTCTAATTCGTTTGAAAAACGTCTCGAACAATACACCGCCGAACGTGATTCGTGGGTCAAAACGGAGTTTGTACCTGAAAAATATAACGTCTTTATTCTCGACGACATTGACTCCAAAGCATTCAAATCGGAAGAACTCGAAGCACTTGCAGAACGAGTGAAAGAAGGAGCAGGACTGATTATGTTGGGCGGTCTCCATGCGTTCGGCGCAGGTGGATATGCGGAAACGCCCCTGGCCGCCATCGCTCCCATCGAATTGAGTTCATTGGACAAACAGCCATTTGATGCACCAATTCGCAAAGACATTCACTGGCCTGAATCAGTGCCGATTCCGATGCAAATGACCGACGAAGGACGGCGACATTATGTGATGCGGTTAAACTCCGATCTGGTGAAAAATCGAGAAATTTGGTCGAAACTCCCCCCACTGAATGGAGCCAATATGTTCGGAAAATTAAAACCAGGTTCGACGCTTTTGGCAGAAGGTCCGAATCAGCAAAAATTGCTCGTTTGGCATCTTTTCGGACTTGGTCGTGTTCTCGCGTTTGCTGGAGATTCGACGTTTCAATGGCCACTGGCGGGATTTTTGGAAGAGCACAAACTTTTTTGGCGACAAATTGTTCTTTGGCTCGCTAAAATGGAGTCCCTTTCAGAAGGCGATTGCTGGATTGCTCTCGACCAAACACGTTTGATGCCGGGAGAGACTGCCACATTTCGTGTGATGGCAAAAAATGCAGACGGCGATTTAATGCAGAATTTCAAAGCATCTGCCACAATCATGCGTCCAAATGGAGAATCCATTCCAGTTTCTTTGACCGACGACGATGGAACACCGAATGGCACGTTTCGTGGAACAGACTTGCCCGGCGATTATTCTATTTCTGTTACTATTTTGGGAACGAATGAAGGGGCCGATTCCCCTGCAAAAAGAGCGACTTGCCGATTCATGGTGCAAGATCGAAATCTCGAATTGGAAAATCCTGTCGCATATCCAAAATTGCTCGAAACAATGTCTGCGGAAACAGGGGGACGCAGTTTGGCACCGGAACAACTCAAAACGCTTCTGAATGAACTGCAAGAAAAAGCAGACACTTTTGTCGAGTCCCGAGAAACAAAAAAATCGTTGTACGATTCTTGGATTCTCATGTGTTCATTTATCTTGCTTCTGAGTTGTGAATGGTTTTTACGAAAAAAATGGGGACTCGTCTGAAAAAGAGAATGCGTCCACGTTTGGCGAACCACCGAAGCAGCGAGCCGCCAACGTAAGTTGGCGGGTTTTGTTTATCGAGCCGGTGTGTGAGTGTCGGCATTGAATCAACTTTTTACGACAAAATGCAATTTCAGGGCAATTGAATTTTAGCTGTTTTTATGGAAAATTTTGAAAAAATAATTATTTCCGTGAATGGATACAAATTTTTTTGCACGCTTTTCTATTGATTTATTTTATTTCTGTTTTAGAATGGTTTGATGTAAGAATTGGACGACGTTTTTAGTGATTGGGACATTAGTCCGAAGATTTTCACATAATGTATACACATAAACCAATTTTTTAGATGCATCAATTAGGAGTACAACAATGAATCTGCACGAAACTTTTTGCGTTCCCCCAAATGGAAATCAGATCAATCTTCGGAAATTTTCTCCCGACGAACGAAAACATGGATGGCATGACCATGACAAAATCCAAGATCAGCTTGCTAAAAATGGCAAAAAACTCCTCGATTTGCAATATAAATTATATGCGGAAAATCGTCAGTCCCTCCTGATAGTATTGCAGGCACTCGATGCCGCCGGAAAAGATGGCACTATAAATCATGTGCTTTCATACATGAACCCACAAGGTTGTCGCGCACAGTCGTTCAAAGTCCCGAATTCGATTGAAGCGTCCCACGATTTTCTTTGGCGAGAACATCGTGTGGCACCAAGACACGGCGAAGTCGTCATTTTCAATCGTTCTTATTATGAGGATGTGTTGGTCGGTCGTGTGCATGGACAAGTGCGTGGGAAAATTTTACATCTTCATTTGAAACAGATTAACCAATTTGAACAGCTTCTTCATAGCAACAAAACGAGAGTCGTCAAATTTTTTCTTCACATCAGCAAAGAAGAGCAGCTCAAACGATTTGGCGAACGACTGAATGACCCGGCAAAACACTGGAAAATTTCTGAAGGCGATTACAAGGAACGAGAATACTGGGATGATTATATGGAAGCATTTAATGATGCAATCAATCATACATCGACCGCACATGCCCCCTGGTTCGTGATTCCATCGAACAACAAAAAGTTTCGGAATTTTGCGATCTCCGAAATTTTAATTGATACATTAAAAGACATGAATCCTGCGATTCCAGCCGCCACTGTTGATATTGACGAAATCCGCCGTTTATATCATCAAAATCTTCAAGAACAAGATGGACACAAAGTCAAATCAGACGAAGATGAAACGACAATGACGAAAATCGATTGTGAAAAATGTGATCCCGAAACAGGTTGTCAATGCGACCAAAACGAAACAAAATCCAAAAAGAAAAAGAAGAAAAAATAAACGGTATTTCGTGAAATTCCTGGGAACGCCGCCGTCTCGGCGGCAATTGTCGTGTTTTGGACACGCCACTTGTTTCTTGCCTCTCTCTCCTCTCCATTAGATGGAAAAATGGTATCAACTACGTCTTTGTCATTTAGTGCGACGGAAATCATAACACTGACGGTGTTTGTGGTAACTTATTTGGGTTTGGCAGTCGGACACTGGTTCTTTTTGAAACTGGATCGCACTGGAATTGCGCTGCTGGGCGCAATTGCCATGCTCGCACTCGGCTGCATCACACTCCCGCGCGCCGTCGCCGCCGTGAGTATGGAATCGATTTTGCTCCTTTTTGCTCTTATGGTTATTGCTTCTCAGCTTCATTTTGCTGGGTTTTATAGCTGGATCGCAAAGAAAATGTTGAATCCGATTCTCGATAAACCGCCTTTGTTTTTGGCCGTTCTAATCGCACTCGGAGGATTTTTGTCCGCTTTTCTAAATAACGATGTCGTTGTTTTGGCCGTCGCTCCTGTTATTACCATCGCTCTGTTACAAAAAAAATTAAATCCGGCTCCATTTTTGATCGCATTGGCTCTCGCATCGAATATTGGGTGTGCTTTGACGATAATCGGAAAC
>JBOFGF010000303.1:0-24643 GCA_051649005.1 Thermoguttaceae bacterium
GAGAAATGACGACAAATCCTCCGTGTCCTCTGCGCCTCTGTGAGAGAAAAATCTTATTTTAACCACGAAATTCACGAACATCGACACGAAAATCGCACGAAATGTTTTTGTATTTGGGTATTTTATTTTCTGGCGAAAGACTAAATAACCAATAAATGAACATAAAACATTTTGCGGGTTTTATTTTTTGCTGTTTATGTGGTAATTTTTTGATACGCTCTTGTTTAATGTTTCGTATAAGATAGAATGAAGTCACTTGAAAAAGTGCTCTTCGTTTCAAATTCATCTCATCTAATTCCATAAATTTCAGCCAAACAAAAAGGGGTATCTCAAATGAGTCAGAATTGGATTCATAAGATTTTTTTGAGTAAAATCAAATGTGTCGGCATAAAACAATCTTCATTTTCGTTGGTGCTTCTTGTTATTTTTTTGTTGATTTCGACATCCTCTCTTTTTGCTCAAATGGCGGGAGGGCGCAATTTTTCGACTAGAACACCGGGAATGTCTTCCCGTCAATCAGAATATCGCCCACAAATTGGAGAGGCAGGACAATC
Organism: Thermoguttaceae bacterium; assembly: GCA_051649005.1. GTDB lineage: Bacteria > Planctomycetota > Planctomycetia > Pirellulales > Thermoguttaceae > WRKP01. The sequence continues at coordinate 555 of JBOFGF010000303.1, forward strand.
GAACCTTCGCCCCAATTATTTGCCACAATCAGTAAACAGGAATCAGGGATCGACATATCCGACACGTTCATTTTCACCGCCGAGTACGATGCTGAATCGACCCGATTCTGGAACCACAACTCGTCCGAATTGGCAGAATCGCCCCAGTGAAACAAAACCCGATTCTGGAACCACGACTCGTCCGACTTGGCAGAATCGCCCCAGTGAAACAAGACCCGATTCTGGAACCACAACTCGTCCGACTTGGCAGAATCGCCCCAGTGAAACAAGACCCGATTCTGGAACCACAACTCGTCCGAATTGGCCAAATCGCCCCGGTGAAACAAAACCCGATTCTGGAACCACAACTCGTCCAACTTGGCCGAATCGCCCCGGTGAAACAAAACCTGATTCTGGAACCACGACTCGTCCAACTTGGCCGAATCGCCCCGGTGAAACAAAACCCGATTCTGGAACCACAACTCGTCCGAATTCGCCGAATCGTTTTCCGCCGCCTCTTCCACCGAATCAGGGATATATCGGAAAATTTCGTCCGCCTAGTTCCTCCACAATTTATCGCGTTCAAAATCAATTTCAGGGATATAACAAATACTGGACTCCCGATTGGTATCACAGGCATCCAGGTGCATGGTGTCCACCACATCCGATTCCGCCGGCATATTGGTGGGGGCGGCCCAGTTGGAGAGAAACATCGGTCTGGTTCGGTGTCGGTTTTTTAGCCGGCGTGGTGACTGATCGAATTCTAAATCCGCTCCCATATTACTATGGAAACAACGTCGTCTATCGAACTGGAATGGTTTATGTCAATGATGTTCCGCTTGTGAGCGCGGACGAATACTATCGACAAGCGGCGATGCTGGCAAATTCTAATGTAATTTTGCAACAACAAGAAGCGATGCTCGCAAAATCAGATGAACTGATTCGCCAGCAATCCGAAATGCTCGAAAATTCCAATAAGATGCAGGCTGATCAAAAAGAGGTTTTGGCCCAAACCAGATCAGATAAAAGTTCGTCCGACGGCGAAGGAGAGTGGCTTCCAATGGGCACATTCACCATCATGGAAGAGAAAAATAACTCGGAAAACAAGTCCGATTCGGATTCAATTTCGACCGGAAAAATAATACAATTGGCGACGAATAAATTGGGGCAAATTTGTGGCAATCTCGTCGATGATGAGACGGGAAACGTGGAACCCCTTCTTGGTGCAGTCGATTCCAAAACACAGCGAGTTGCTTTTCGTTCCGAAAACGATTCGGCTGTTATTTTTGAATGTGGACTGTGGAATTTAACGCAGAACACAGTTCCGCTCCTCGTCCATTTTAGTGAAGAGCAGGTCGGTCAATACACGATGATTCGATTGACGGAAAATCAGGACGAAGCGGCTGATTCCAAATAATTTTTCACCGCGTTTTGTATATGTTTATCGAAACCACCCGCCGACAGTGCCGGAGTATCAGCCGCCGACAGTGCCAGAGTATCAGCTTCGTCGGCGGCTCTTTTTGAAACAACTACTTTCTACGAAAGTGTGCAAATTGGACGAAAGTCAATTGCCTTATTTCGTCTTCTTTTCCGCTTTTTTAGAGCGAATGTCATATAAATTGTATCCAACTCGCCGGACGGCATCAATTGTTTCCAGATATGGCGAATCGGTGATCGTGAGAAGTCCTATTTGATAATTTTCGCCGTCTCCGCGTCCAGTAGTCGCCTGATCTCCATATTGAAACCAATGCGTTCCAATCACGTTTGGATGGTTCAATGCAGATCGTACATACGTTTCATAAGCAGCAGCACGCTCTTCTTGGGTTTTGCATGGAACCAGTCCTGTGTGAAACATGCCTCGGTCCAGTGCGCCGAAATGAAATTCTCCCACAATAATCGGTTTGTCGATTCCTTCTGGCAGAGTGACATCATTTAAGTGTTTCCGATAAAAATTGAAACTAATTACGTCACAGTATTTTGCGGCGGCTTTGATGGCGGAATCGTTCGCCCAGGCAAATCGACAACCAAAATAAAGTTTGTTCGGAGCGACGGCTTTGACGGCGTTTCTGATGACCTCAAAATACTTTTCACTCAGTTTTTGATTGAAGGCATCGAGATCGGCTTTTGCTTTATTTTCGTCCGGTTTTTCATTTGCCAAAAGAAGTTCATTCCAGTCGGCGTGATTTGTTCCCCAAACGGAATTGAGTTTTCCTATTTCACCATATTGCTGCTTCAAATCATCGACAAAAACGATTTTAGCGGGCTGATTGGGCGGCGAAGTGATGGCCGAAATAGCGAGAGATCGTTCGTTTCCCCATGCAATTTCATTATCGACAAAAATTCCGAGACACCATGGATCGTCTGCGTACTTTTCTTTGTCTTTTTGCACTGTTTTTTCGATGTTTTCTTTGAAATCGGCGGCAAATGGATCGGGAAATTTTCCCCAATAACCGGTGCTTCCTTCTATTTTTGTTCCACCTGTGCCAAAACAAACAGTATACGGAGTTTGTCGCATGTAATAAATGTTCGGATCAGACCAGTTGGCAATTGTGTTCATTCCCCAACTACGGAGTCGTTTGTGAGCCAGATTCGCAGATTGTTCTCGCCAATTTTCGCCATATTTCCGAATCAGGTTTGATTCTGTGAAATTGAATGTGTTGTATGGCGTTTTATTCTCATAATAATTGTGGGGTGCCCACCATCCTTGGCCATAACAATTTTTGAAGATGGGATCGTTTCGATCAGGGAGTCCTTCATAATAAAATTCGCGGTCACTGATCGGCGTAGTTCCTGTTTCCGTTCGGACACAATCAGTTCCATGCGACCAGAAGATGTGTCCTTCGGGATCGACGAACCACCATTTTCCGTCAATTTTGGCGACAGAAAAATGACCGGGTTTAACAGAGGGATCGACGACTTTGGGACTCGACAAGTCGCCGCCATATTGATTCCATTGATTGGGACCAAGATGTGCAGCAATGTCCTTTTTTTCTATTTCAATGTTTTTCTTGAGTTCGTCAACAGATTTCACCTTTCCAGGCCAGTCGGCGTGTTTGAATTGCCCAAACGAATCAATCATTGGAAAAAATTGTTCGACAGACATTGTTGACCAATTTTGCATGTTTTGAACATCATTTTCAGGCACGGCGACGATACTTTTGACTCGCCAATGCGTCTCTTTTCCAGCTTTATTGATGAAAAGAACGAGTCCAGCGACGGCATCTTTGTGAAATGGCGGCACTTTTCCAGATGTTGCTTTTCCGACAGGAACACCACCTGGACCGGATCTCATTCCGAAAAATTTCTCATTAAAATGAGATGGCAAAAGTGCAGGCAAATCAATCTTCGCTTTTTTTGATTCCCCTGGTTCGACGGTGAAAGTTTGAGTAATCGTTCCCAAATTTCCATTTTGGAAATCAATTTCAGGCGAATCGAGGCGACATGCCAGTGAAATCGACTCATTTCCGTCATTTGTCACATCAATCAAGAGATGATTGCAGTGACTGAGATTCCAATTTTGCTTTCCCACATTGAATCCTGGCCACATTTTATCAGGTTCTGTGACGACATTTAGGCATCCTTTTTGAAAAGTCAGCTTCGCATTTTGAGGAACCATTTTTTTGACAGATTCCGATGTTGCCGTGAATAAAACCACCGGAGATTGTGCGTGCAATTGTGTTTGAAACACAAAGAGAAAACACAAGAGAAGTACAAAAATAGAAAAAATACTTTGCATGTTACTCGATTTCACAGTCATCTCCTTTGTCATTTGGATTAAAGTACCAAGTATAAATTTAGAAACAGTAAAAAATTAAAATCTGCCAATATACTGTGAATCGTCATCAATTAGATGTTTAACCCGCTTTCGTAGAAAGCGGATGTTTCGCAAAACAAAGCAAATTTCTAAAAAAATGATACTAACAAAAGTATCGTTTTATGAAGTTGTGCTGTATAACACTCCTTCTTTTCAATCTGCCTCATTATTTTGCAGAAGTGATGCCCGAAGGAATTGGCTTTGTTTTGTGCAACAACCGATTTCTCCGCAGTATTTGCATATTTGCAAAATTGTGAGATAAACGGCTAATTTATGATGATGCACATATACTTTGCACCACACATGTCACATTGTAAGAAGATTAGAAATAAAAATCAATATACTGTTCTTGTGCGATAATAAGTTTATCCAACACTTTTGAAAGTACTGCCCAGAAATGGGTTGTTTTTATAGTTTACGAAACAACCGTTTTCTACAAAAACGGGCTAAATACAATGCGATGCTGCATTAAAATTTTTGAAAAAGTTCAGCCGCATCAGATCAATCCACCTTTGGCCGTCGTCAGAAGCTCATAAAATAGACGAATCTTCTTCTTTTTGTGGAGCAGGAAGAGCAACGGAAATTGGAACGACGAGTGAATAGATAATTGTGCTTGTTCCTTCGTTTTCGGAAGACCACGCAAATGATGATGTTTTGCGGTTTTGCCGCTCAATTCCGATGGTGATTCGTACTCCTTTCGGAAGACATTGCCGTTCGTCCATGTCCCAATAATCAATCCAATCTCCAGTTGAACCAACAGAACCAGCTTCTGGATCGAAATAGGCAAATTCGATCCACTCGACTTCCGGTGCAATTGGTTCGTCCGACTGTTCGTATTCAATTTCGAGTCCTTCGCCGACAATATATTGTGTCACCATTCTGTCAAGTTCGCGGCGAAAAAGACCAGAACGCCGGGCGTTTTGATCGGATCGCCCCAGTGAACCTGTCACTCGCTCCTGCTCCTCTCGACTTGTAAGTTGGCCTGTCTCATCTCCCATGTAATAAAGAACCGTTTTCGATGGACTCAGGCGATCTGTGCGAGAACCACTCCGCACTTGGCGTGAACCGAACATTTCGCCTCGTGGCAATCTCGCTGTGTCAATCTGAATCCAATCGAGATCGCCATAAATTCCCGGTGTGGTTCCAGAAATCGGTGAGTCAGCTGTGTCGGTTTCTGCATCTGTTTCTGCGTCGGTTTCTGCAATTCCCATCGAACCCAGTGACATGTCAGTCCCCAATAACGACGACAAACCAGATGTGTCTACTTGCAGCGATTCTTCCTGAATCGCTGGAATGACCCCACGAATTTCTCTCGCCATTTTTTCAAGAAGCGCACGAGCAAGCTGGGCTTCTTCGACCTCGGTGCGATTGATAAGAATTTGTCTCAGATGAATATCAATTGCCATTCCCAGCAAAAGTATGACGACCGACATTAGTGCCAACGAAATAAGCACTTCAAAAAGCGTAAAAGCAGGAGACCTAATTCCAAATAGTGGTGGTCGTTTTGTCATGAAATATGCACCAGTTTACACAGTCAATTTTTCGTCAATTTTTATTTGGGCAAAAAAAACCGAGAACGCCGCAAATCGACATTCTCGGAGAAAGATGTTGAAAAAATACTCCATTCAAAAGTAACTGTCAAACGAATTTTGTTTTAGACGGAATGGATGACATTTTTTACTACTCCCCACACATTCAGTTCCGATTCGTCATTGATTTTGATTGTCGAAACTTTTGTGTTTTCTGCTTTCAATTCGATTTTCTTGTTTTTTATGATGATTCGTCTGACAACGAATTCTTTGTCGATAACAGCAACAACAATATCACCGTTCCCCGGTTCAATACTTTTATCGACAATCAAAAGGTCACCGGCAAAAATGCCCGCACCTGTCATCGCATCACCAGCAGCTTTCACGAAAAACGTGCCTGCTGGATTTGGAATAAGATGAGCAGCCAAATCGAATCGATCTGCCGGAATATCATCAGCCGGAGCAGAATGCCCCGCATGTACGCGAGTCGAATAAACAGGATATGTCATCCCTTTTCGCTCGATAAAACTCAAAATACGGTCAATTAAGGAAACCGGAAGTCTGATAGCTCTTGTAGCTTCTCCATATTTTCCGGTTCCTTTTGGGCGACCAGCCCCTTTCCTACTTCCTCCTCGTCCCACTTGTAGACTCCTTATGTAAGTTTGGACTGCTGCATTGATTATCATTACATCTGACAACACTATTCAGTGCCATCGGATAAAACAATGAGGAATCAACTTGTGCCGATTCAAACCAACTCATTGCTCGAAACCAAGCCAGCAAAACGTATTCTATCCGCTTTGATACAAAATATCAAGGATATACTCCTATTTTTTTGCACTTTTTTTGAAAAAAATTGAAAAAGCAAAAAATAACTTGTTATCAAGGATATTTTATATCTGGTATAACTGTTTTCCTTTCACAAAATGCACTTTTTTTACACAAAAGCGTACAATTTGATATGGACTTCAGTATACATGTTTCTCAGCACTTAAGAAACCTGAACACCATTATCCAGTAATATACAAACCATGCAATATAAAAAATTGATATTTTTTGAAAATAAAATTACAAGACAACAATTCAGCGGGGATTGCCTTTTATCAATAAATCGAGTAAACTGATTACTTAATTCATCGTGACATCAATCGACGGATGTGTCGCCGCCGCAAAATTTTTTAATTCTCATATTTCCATGACATCCCACTCTTCTCCGCCGCCTCCAGAGACAATGACATCCGACGAGTCGCAGACGGTTTGGTATCGGCAAATGTCGAACTATCACTGGTTTGTTTTCCTCGTCTGTTCACTCGGCTGGGCCTTCGACTGCTTTGACCAGCAGCTTTTTGCAATTGTGCGCACTCCCGCGCTGGCTCATCTGATGAATCTCGACACGACTCACGAGCAAGTCGCGGCGATGGGTGGATATGCCACATCTCTCATGTTGATCGGCTGGGCAACTGGCGGCATTTTGTTTGGTATTATGGGAGATAAGTATGGGCGTGCTAAAACGATGATTTTCACGATCCTGACTTATGCAGTCTTCACTGGAATGAGTGGATTGGCAACAAGTTGGTGGGATTTCCTCTTATATCGCTTTTTGACAGGACTCGGAGTTGGAGGTCAGTTTGCCGCCGGAGTTACACTCCTCGCTGAAACGATGCCAGACAAAGTGCGTCCGAAAACACTCGGAATGTTGCAAATGGTCGCCGCTTTCGGAAACATTAGCGCAGCTCTTCTAAATATGTTATTCGGATATTTGGAGCAATTCGGAATTTTTGGCGGTTTTCCTGCTTGGAGATTCCTCTTTTTCATCGGATTTCTTCCAGCTCTTTTGGCAATTGTCGTCATGCGACATCTCGAAGAGCCGAAAAAATGGAAGGAAGCGATGGCATCCGGCGGCATCAAAAATGCCGGTTCAATATCTGATCTGTTTCGAGATGCGAGATGGCGTTATAACGTCATTGTCGGGATGATTTTGGCAACATGCGGGGTCATTGGTCTTTGGGGAATCGGATTTTTCAGCATTGATTTGACTCGCACAACTCTCCGAAATGGACGAAATAACGAAGCGAGGGCAAGTGGCGAAGTCGAAAAAACTGACTTTGAATTTGTGCGAATGCTCGTCGCCGATCCAGAAAAATTTATGCCAATTGCTGTCCAGAAAAAAATCGCTTTGCAGAGTTTCATCGATAAAAATCCGAAAACAAATGATCCAGGGGCGATTTTTCTTGTAGTGCAAGAACAGCAGAAACAAAATAACATTAACTTGAAAGATTTGACTGATAAAAAAATTATCGACATTCTGGATCGTCCCTCCGCAGATGGAAAACGCAGCATTCAGACACCGGCAGAACGTACACGCCGATCTGAATTACTCTCGACTCCGGCGAAAAGTATGGACGCGACTACTTTCGCAAATTTGGCCGACTCAATTTCAAAGCGGGCCGCCTCCACAAATGCGTATGTGTCGTGGTGGGCCGGAATCACATCGCTCTTGTTCAATGCCGGAGCTTTTTTTGGAACATTGATGTTTGTGATTTGTGCCGAACGATTTGGTCGCCGAATTGCATTTACTATCGCCTTTGGAGCATCTTTTTTCATGACGATTTTGGTCTTTCTCGACATGGATTCGACCGCGAAAGTCATTTGGATGACACCACTGCTCGGTTGTTGCACGCTTTCACTTTTCGGCGGATATGCCATTTATTTCCCCGAACTTTTTCCGACACATCTACGAAGCACAGCGGTTTCTTTTTGTTACAACATTGGTCGTTTTGTCGCAGCGACGGGCCCCGCCGGTCTCGGCCTACTGACTACTTGTGTCTTTTATGAATCAGACGAACCGATTCGGCTCGCAGGTGCTGCCATGTCGATCACCTTTATTTTTGGCATAATAGTTACTTGGTTCGGCCCTGAAACGAAAGGAAAACCGCTCCCAGAATAAATTTCCAGAATATGTTTCCAGAATAAGTTAGTACGCTTTCGCAGAAGGTTTTTGTTTCAAAAATGATATTTTATGACTATTCATAGTACTGAATTGCGTGGTGTCGCCTCGACTGGCAGTTTTGCCGAAGTGTGGAAGGAAAGAGCCGCCGCACTGCGCGCTGTTTGGGAAGCTGAATTGCAAAGTCCTGACTATGAAAAGCGACTCGCAAATTTTGGTGAGACATTAAATTGGGCATGTAAAAATTCTCCGCCTCGTACCACGTCGGGACTTGTGACGCAGCAATACTATTTTCGTAAATTTTATCGAGAACATTTCTCTTCAGAAAAACTTTCGGAAATAGATTTTTTGGACAAATCGTTTAACGAAAAGCGGTTTTTAGAAAAGAAACTGAAGTTGGAAGAAGATAAAAATGAAACGACATTGAAAAATGGTTGAACTATTTGAAGCGGCCAAAGAAATCGCGGATTTTTTTCAGAAACACAAATGGAATTATGCGTTCATCGGCGGAATTGCTGTTTTGAGATGGGGCGACGTGCGAACAACAACTGATGTTGATGTCACGTTATTGACGCAATATATTTCAGAAGAACATTATATCGAAAGTATTGTTACAAATTTTGTTCCACGAATTCCCGATGCCGTTGATTTTGCGACAAAGAATAGAATTATTCTTGTTACAGCACAAAACGGGATTCCTCTCGACATTTCACTCGGCGGACTTTTGTTCGAGGAGGAAATGATTGAAAGGTCTTCGCCGCATTTTTTTACAGATGAGTATTCACTGCGAACTTGTTCAGCAGAAGATTTAATTGTTTTCAAAGCGTTTGCCGACCGCGAGAAAGATTGGTCAGATATTGATTCCATTTTTACTCGTCAACTGGGACATCTCGATTTTAGTTACATTATAAGACAGCTTACTCCTCTGTGCGAAATGAAAGAGACCCCCGAAATTTTGTACAAATTACAGAAAAAAATGAAACGACATTGATCCACCACAAAATTCCCACTTTTGCAAGTACAGATTAGAAAGCGGTTGTTTCGCAAAACAAAGTAAATTCCTAATAAAAGGACACTAACAAAAATATCGTTTTATGCCGGTTCGCAGCATGCATCGCATAAATTTTGGCAAATCAATTTCGCACACAATTGCTTCCTTTTTACATTTATTATTTCCTTTTTTACATTTTAGTAACAACAATAACAACCTTTTAGCAACAATAGCAACAACAATCTAGTAACAATAATGACTACAAATAATAACATGAAAACATTGAGCGTCAATGGACGTGACATCGAATTTTCCAATGAACGTAATTTACTCGAAGTGATTCGAGGAGCCGGAATCGAACTTCCGACTTTTTGTTATCACTCCGAGCTTAGTATTTACGGCGCATGTCGCCTCTGTTTAGTACAAGTTGCTGGACGTGGTGTCATGGCCGCTTGTTCCACCACTCCAGAAGCTGGAATGGTCATTCAAACTGAAACAGCCGAACTCAGACAAGTCCGAAAAATCAGCGTCGAACTCCTGCTGGCAAACCATGACCGCGAATGTCCGACGTGTGTCCGAAGCTCAAATTGCACATTACAAAATCTCGCCAGACAACTCGGTGTCGAAAAAGTTAGATTCAAATCGACCGACCAACGTGAACCAATTGATTGCTCGTCGCCGTCTCTGATTCGAGACCCAAATAAATGCGTTTTATGTGGCGACTGCGTGCGTGTCTGCTCCGAAATACAAGGAATCGGTGCGATTGATTTTGCATATCGCGGTTCGCAGGCACGAGTCATGCCAGCTTACAACAGCGATTTAGGATGCGTCGAATGTGTCAACTGCGGTCAATGCGCCGCCGTCTGTCCAACTGGTGCAATCGTTACAAAGCAAGATATTGATCCGGTCATGGATGCCCTTTATAATCCGAATAAACAAGTTGTTGTACAAATCGCACCAGCAGTGCGCGTCGCTGTTGGCGAAGCATTTGGTGCCAAACCGGGCGAAAATTACGCCGGAAAACTCGTCGCCGCCCTGAAATTGATGGGATTCAAACACGTTTATGACACCAGCTTCGCCGCCGACATGACCATTTTTGAAGAAGCGACCGAATTTATTAATCGTTTCACAAATAACGGCGTTCTCCCCATGTTCACGAGCTGCTGTCCTGCGTGGGTCAAATACGTCGAAATTTATTATCCTGAATTGTTGCCAAATTTGTCGAGCTGTCGATCTCCTCAGGGAATGTTCAGCTCCGTCGTCAAAAAAGTCTTACCGAAAGAGTTCGGATGCAATCGAGAAGACATCGTGGTCGTTTCAATCATGCCATGTACTGCGAAAAAATTTGAGGCCGCTTTGCCAAAATACGCACCAAATGGAATTCCTGAAACCGATTTCGTTCTAACAACAGCAGAAGTCCAGAGAATGCTCACCGGACAAGGAATTAAAATGAATGAACTCGAACCAGCCGCGTTTGATATGCCGATGGGATTCGCCACTGGAGGCGGTGTCATTTTTGGCGCATCTGGTGGTGTTATGGAAGCCGCTCTCCGTTTTGCCGCCGAAAAAATCGAAGGGCACTCACATGGCCCAGTCGAATTCAAAGCGGTTCGAGGAATGGATTCGCTCAAAGAAGCGACTGTCACACTGGCCGGAAATGAAATTCGTGTTGCTGTTGTTCATGGACTTGCAGAAGCGAAAAAGCTGATTATCGACATTCTGGCGGGGAAATCGAAGTATCATTTCATCGAAGTGATGGCATGTCCGGGAGGATGTATTTCTGGTGGTGGTCAACCGATTGGGACAACAGATGCGATTCGTCGTAAACGCCAAATGGGATTGTATGAGGCGGACAAACAGCACCAAGTGCAGAAGCCGCAAGAAAATTATCTGGTCGCTCGCTGTTATGATGAAAATCTTGGTGGATGCCCCGGATCGCATGAAGCGCATAAACGCCTTCATACTGAATATCAAAATCGTAGTCAGTTATTTGACGCAAAAATTCCGGTCATTCGTGGAAGTGCCAAATTCTGTCTTCCAATTACTGTAACAATTTGCGCAAAACAGGAAAATTGTCCGGGACAATTGCTGTTGGGAATGATCGGTGAGTTTGTCAAAGAGAAACATCTTGAAGATCGGGTGAATCTGGATGCTGCATTTTCGTCTCGTCCCGAATCGGACGGCACAATTTGTGTAACTGTTGGTGACCAAGTGATTGAACGGACCAAGTTTACAAATGCGGTCAACACAATTGAACAGATCGAAAATCAGGCCGCTTTTGAATCAATCAAGAAGGCGATTGAACGCGGAATTGCCGCTCTGGGAACACCAAAGTGAAAGCTGATTTGCTCACTGTTTAGGAGTTGAGCCAAAATCTGTGCCAAAACCTGAGACAACATTACATGGACAATTGTAACAAAATTGAACTCAGACAGGCGGTGCGTATGAACATCGGAGAGCGGTGCAAATTTAGCCCGCTTTCGTAAAAAGTGGTTGCTTCGTAAACGCTGCTTAAAAATGAGGCGAATTGTTACGATTTTATTGTGTCACGTTTTTACCGATCCATGACTGCTAATTGAATCGAGGCCATATTGACTGACGTAACTTGTAAATGTTATTTTTTTACTCCTCATTAGAAACCCGATTTTGTAAAACAATCACTGTTTCGTAAAAAGATCGCTGTTTTGTAAAAAAAGCTCGCAGAAACATGGTAAAACGGATGGGGAGGGATTCGATTGCATGTCCGACGAATATCTGTTTCACTCTGGAATTTCCAGCGTCAAAGGCCACTCTCTCGCTGGCGATTATAGCAAGGAGTTTGCCGAATCGTTTGTGGCGATCCAAAATATCGATCCCACTCTCGCCGAAGTCGTTCAGTCATGGCACCGTCTCTCTCACATCCAAAAAGTCGATATTCTCGCCATCCTCCGAAATGCCGTTCCCAAACTTGCCAACGAGTAAATATCGGCTTTCCAGTATCCACCACAATCGACGAACGCCCCTCTTTCCATATCAAAACACGTCCCACTCCACAACGCCGCAGATTGCTTCCTATGCTGTCAGATCAAAAGGAAAAAGAAAGAAAGTGTATCACGCCGAGAGTATGCTAGGAAACGGTAACAGAAATTGGTTCTATGGTAAGGACCCATAATCATTCACCTGAGCATCAATAAAACAAAGTGCCCTGACTCAGCAATCCGACTATGAATAGTCGCGGTAGGAAATGAAAATCACGTCTGATATTTTTTCAGCGGCAAAGCCATTTATTACAAAAATGTCATTGCCACCATTGCCATTGCCACAAGCCCAAAAAACTCCGATAAATAATGACCTTCTGGCAATATCATCCCCCCATTATGGCAATGCACTTGCCCGATTCCTTGACAGATTTTCCGGTTCGTGGATAATGAATCAATCGCTGGCGATGGTCGGCGGTCTTTCGGTTGGGAGTAATTACCCCGTGTCCCGTCTTGCATCCGCCTTCACCTTTTGGCACTGTAAGCGGGACGCCGATTCTGTAACAACAAAGGTATCTTATGAAAAAGTATGTTGCCGTTTATCGAACAAATATATTTCCAAACGCAAAATGCCACGAAAAGCACAAAAATTTTCAGCAGGGAAACGGCAAATGTCTTGCATGTTACTTTGAAAACTGCGAGCAGTGCGACGATGCTGAATATGATATTATGTCCGCCGTCAATCTCGGCGAGCTAACAGAGTCTGACGTATTATCGCTTCAACAATTCATTGAGCAGCATCGTGATTTTGACAATGCACTTTACAAAATTATTCCCGTTTCGGTATTTTCAGGCCGGCGCGAACATCTCGCTTATGCGATTGAATCACAAAAGCATTATGGGACATGGTTTGAAAATCTGGGGGACGATATTCGTAATCGTGACACGGATCAAGTTTTTTCATGTCTTGGTCTTCTCGAAACAAAGGCGCAAAAACGGCGTGAAATGAATCGCATGTTTGGGCCGGTCGACTCAATGGATGAACCGATTCCAAAGGACAAAGCACCGATCCAGAGCGAACCAGTGCCATACAAGCGAGGCCGAAAACAGAATGGACGGACGGCATGGCTTCTCCAACAGTACGACAAAGGAATCAAATCGCCTGCGACACTCCGTGACAAGTGGGAAGCACTCCCCGAAAGTGAACGAAAAAAGATCGACCCGAAAAATCTCTCGTTCAATGACGGTGATGACGAGTGGAAAAAACGAGCGTGTGACACAATCGGTGCAACAATTCGACGGCATCAATACCGACACAATTGATCGGTTCATACCGACGAAATTCACCAATATAACGAATCAATTCAAGAGAAAAAAATATTTTTTTCTCTTCAAAGCCTGCATTTTGCGGGCTTTTTTTGTTTCTTGATACCGACACAATTGAGGAGTGGCATTCTTTCGGCAGTTGCCGCCTGAAAATTCAGTGGTATCCTGTTCTCGTTGTCGGCAGCGTCTTTGTTGTTGCCGACTTCGATCATGTAACCAAAACAGTCAAAGGAACAAAACCATGACGACGAATCTTGAAGCGGGAGACCTTCTCACCAAAAGTCAAGCGGCCAAACTTCTTTCGTGTTCACTCGGCACCATCTCGAATCTCATTATTCGTGGCGATCTTCGGGCCGTGAAATTCGGGACAAAAGACAAAGTGGTTCGCATTCACCGCGAAGACGTGAACGCCTTTTTTCAGTCACGATGCGGCAAGCAAGATACCTAATCGCAACAACAAAAGCCCCGATCTGCAAAAACAGTCGGGGCATCATTCCGAAATACGAAACGAATATAAACATGAAGCCATTGTATCACACGCCCTCCGCCGGTCAATCCTCTCGCCGGCCACTCGCCATTATCAGGGACACACGCGAACAATTGCCGTTCCTCTTTTACGGATACAACGCAGACGTTCGCATCGGCACTCTCCAAAGCGGCGACTACAGCATTGCTTGTTACGAAAACCGAGTGGCCGTCGAACGAAAAAGTCTTGCCGATCTGTTTCATTCCTTGACAAACGAACGCGAGCGATTCGAGCGAGAAATCGAGCGTCTCGAATGTTACGAATTTTCCGCCGTCGTCATCGAGGCGAACTGGAGTGTCATTTCCGATCCCGTGCGATTCGATCCGTGCTGGAGAAGCCGGGCGAACCCGAAGGCCGTCGAAGCGACAATTCTTTCATGGAGTGTCAAACACCGAACGCGATGGTTTCCGTGCGAAAACAGACAGCACGCCGAACGAGTCACGTTCGATCTACTCCGATTTTTTGAACGACAAAGCACAAAGGAGGTGGAAGCATGACACAATCGAAACAAACACCGGATCGGAGCATTGAATACGAACAATACGTTCTCGGTGCAATTCTGCTTGATGCGTCGATCATGGACGATCCCGACATTGAGCGGCTTTCGCCGGCGGACTTCTCCAATGTTCTCAACGAGACGATCTTTGCGACGATGCGAGAATTGAAGCGGGACGACAAACCGGTTGAACTTGTCGCCCTTGTCGGCATCCTCAATTCTCGCGGAGAAGCGGACATTGAAGCGTATATCGGCGAAATCTTGAACGCAGTCCACACGTCAAACAGTGCCCCGTATTACGCCCGCGAAATAAAACGACTTGCCCAAGTGCGAAACGAAAAACAAGCCCTTCAAGTGGCAATCTCTCGACTTGAAAATGGAGAATCACTCGGCGAGGTTCGTGAATATCTGGACAAAAAGAGAGAAAACACGGAGCCGGGACAGACGCACGATATTCAGCGTGAACCGTTTCCGGTCGATTGTTTTCCGAAAGTGCTTCAAAACATTGTTTCCGAATCGGCACAGGCCATCGACATTGATCCGGCGTACATTGCCCCGCATGTTCTTTCGACTATCGCCGGCATGATCGGGAATACTTGCCGCATCCGCCTGAAAAAGGACTGGCATGAACCGGCGATCTTATGGACGGCGGTTATCGCGTCCTCTGGAACGGGAAAGACACCGGCCATCAATGCGGCGGTCGATGTCATCCGCGATTATCAAAAGGAATGGAATAAGGAGTATCGGGAAGAATGCGACGGGTATGAAGTGGAAAGAATGAAATACGAGGTCGCATTGTCGGCGTGGAAGAACAAGGGGCAAAAAAACGGCGACGAACTGCCCGCAAAGCCGGACGAACCGACACGACGGCAAATTCTGGTTGACGATGCGACACAAGAGGCGATTGTCGATCTGCATGATGAAAACCCACACGGCCTTCTCATTGCCAAAGACGAACTGAATAGCCTTCTCGCCGGAATGGATAAGTACCGGCGAGGCGGAGGAGATGAAGCCTTTTATCTGTCGCTGTTTAATGGAAATTATGCGGCATCGAATCGCAAAACCGGTCGAAAAAGCATTCATCTTCCATATCCGGCACTCTCGATCTGCGGGTGCATTCAACCCGGCGTTCTTCAATCGTTCATTTCAGAGAATAAAACCTTCTTTTCGAGCGGCTTTTCGTCCCGAATCTTGTATTCCATGCCGCCAAAGGCCGTCAAAAAGTGGACAGATTCCGAAGTCTGCGATGCAACGACGGGGCAGTACCGGGCCATTTTCGCGGCACTGATTGAGCGGCGGGCAACTTGCAGCGTCGAAGAACGCATCTGCTTTCGATTATCCGATGAAGCAAGGCGACTTTTTAGCGACTTTGCGAGCAAGAACGGGCAGGACGTTTTTTACACGGATTCAGAGCCGGGAGCGGCACAACGAGCGAAATTTCCCAGTATTGTGGGCAGGCTTGCTCTGGTGTTCCATGTCGTCGAACTGATCGAGAAACACGGGAGAATCATCGAAGAGAGCGTTTCGGGCGACACAATGCGGCGGGCGATCCGACTGGCGAGGTGGTTTGAAAACGAATCATTGAGAGTGTTGCAACATTTTATCGGTGACTCCATTCAGGCATCCCCTCCCGATTCCGACGAAGACAAGATATTGAAAAAACTCCGAGAGCGTGGAGCAATGTCCGTTCGGGAGATTAAACGGTGTTTCTCGAAATTCAACGTCAAAGGCGGAGAGGAACGCCTTGAAGCCATCCTCCGCGAACTCTGCAAGTCTGGAAAAGTCGAGCGATTTGTTGTCGAGACAGGTGGGCGACAGGCGGAAAAATTCCGTCTTGTCGATGAATCGGCATTGCCACAAGTGGGGGGCGATATTGCCACAAGTCCAGAAAATACCAATAAATAATGACCTTCTGGCAATGGCAATGGTGTTTTTTTATGAGAATCGGTTCTAGGAAGTGGCGGACGTGCTGGTATTGATCAGCAGACAGAAAAATGTATAATATAGATAAGGAGAATAAACCAATGCCCAAACGAGCAGACGAAAAACGGAGAATGTACCAGTATGTCGATGCGTCGGGAAACCGAAAATCGATTTTTTTAGGCACGATTCCCGACTGGAAAAACAATGAAATTCGGCGAAAGCTGGACGTTCTCAAAAAATCCATGCGACTGGGGGACACTCTGGACGAATCGACATCGAAATGGCTTCGGGACATTCCTGATAAACTCCACGAAGCAATCGCGGCGGCGGGGCTTTGTGGACAGCGAGAACCAAAAACACTCGGATCGTTCATTCGAGGATATATCGACCGCCGGGCTGATGCGTCCGCAGACTCGAAAGAAGTCTGGAAACAGGGCGAACGGAGCCTTTACCAGTTTTTCGGAGAAGAACATGATCCGGGAATGATTACCCGTGCCAAAGCCGAAGACTTCAAGCAGTTTCTTTTTCGTGAAGGCCGTTTCGACGGACAAGGCGGATTATCACAATCGACCGTCCGAAAGCGTCTCATTCAAGCGAGCATGTTTTTTAATGCGATGGTGGATCGGGGAATTATCACACGCAATCCATTTCGTGGTGTGAATGTCGTGGCGACAGTGGATGAAAGCCGAAATGGCTATGTCTCCCGCGAGGAAGCCCGAAAAGTCATTGAGAACGCTCCCGATGCAGAATGGCGACTGATTATCGCCCTGTCGCGATTCGGTGGACTCCGCACACCGTCCGAAGTGCTTTCGCTCCGATGGGAACACGTCAATTGGGCAGAGGAAACAATCCTCGTTTTGTCTCCGAAGACAAAGCGAAAGGGAAAAGGGAGCCGGTCGATTCCCATGTTCCCGGAGCTTGTCCCATATCTTCGGGATGCGTTTGAACAGGCGGAGGAAGGGAATCCGCATGTCATTCAGCGTCATCGGTCACAGGCGGACGTGAAGGGATGGAGGAGCGTCAATCTGGGAACGATCCTCTGTAAGATCATCATCAGAGCGGGAATGATTCCGTGGGACAAGCCATTTCACCGGATGCGTGGCAATTGGATTACCGATCTTTTGAACGACGGTTATTCGATTCATACGGTTTCGGCGTGGGCGGGGTGTACACCGAAGATTATTTTGGAGCATTATGCCCGTGTTTTGCCGAAGGATTTTGAACGGGCAACAGGGCGGCAAAATACGATGAGTGGAAATCGTTTGCCATTTGGGGAAACGCACTTGCCGAAAATGCTTAATTTTTCGAGTGAATCGCGCAGCAAACAGTTTGCCGAATCGTTTGCGGCAGGGGTAAAAATAGCGTCAAGACAAAACAAGGGAAAATGTCAAATCCCTAGAATTGCAGCACCTGCGGCAAGAGAAAGCAAGGCGAAACATGGTAAAACGGATGGGGAGGGATTCGAACCCACGGTGCGGTCACCCGCACGCCGGTTTTCAAGACCGGTCCTTTAGTCCACTCAGGCACCCATCCAAAACACTGTCAAAATTAAGAAACCCTAAAATCGAGAGACAAAAACTATCAAGGGAAACATGTCAGTTGACGAACATCCTTTGCTCGCCCAAACATCAACTAGAATCGATTTGGACAATTATACTCCTTTTTTTTTACCTTTCAAGTGTCCAGCCAGCTTTTTCCGCATCTATGCAGATAAAACTGCAAAATTGCGAAAAATAGGCGACACATATAATAATTTTTCTGAAAACACGGTCCGCTTTTGATGTCTATTCACAGTCACAGTGAAATTTTGGTGGCACTCGTCGGACAGCCGAATTGTGGCAAATCGACCATTTTTTCACGTTTGACAGGTTCACACCAAAAAATTGCCAATTACGCCGGTGTGACAGTCGAAAAAAAATCGGCAAGATTCAAAGATGGCACCACTCAATTCGAAGTGGTTGATCTGCCCGGGACGTATTCGCTTGATTCATTCACACAAGAAGAGCAAGTCACACGCGATTTTTTGATTTTGGAGCAGCCGGAAGTCGTTGTTGTTGTGATTGATGCAGCCAATTTTCGTCGGCATTTGTATTTGCTGCTGCAAATTTTGCAGATGCAAATTCCAGTCGTTCTGTGTCTCAATATGATCGATGTTGCTGCTCGGCGAGGACTCACAATTGATCAAGAATCACTGCGGCGAGAACTGCGGATTCCCGTCATTTCTACAAATGGTGTTTCTGGAGAAGGAGTTGACGAACTACGGAAATTCTTAGTTACTACATCGCAGCTGACAGACCATGCTCCGACTTCGTGGTCGCTCAATTATGACGAAAACATCGAATCGCTCATCGAAGCAATTTGTCCAGAAATTGCAAAACGAGAACATTTAGTAGAAGATTTTTCCACTCGATGGATTGCAATCAAGTTGCTAGAAAAAGATCGTTTTGCTCGTCGTATTGTTCAGCATCACACACACGACGATTCTTGGAATGAACTCCTTAGTTTTGTTGATCGTAAAAGTGAAGAATTTGAGCAGGAACATGATATTTCGACACGAGAAGCACTTGCTGCTGGAATATGCCGCGAAACAGCACGTTTGGAACGAAAAGTTGTGTCGAATTTGCTCTCACAGCCTCATCGATTGACTGATGCAATTGATTCGGTTCTATGTCATCCAGTCCGAGGACTGTTTGCTCTTTCCACAATTCTTTTTTTATCGTTTCAATTTGTTTTTTGGATCGCAGATGGTTTGCGCTGGATTCCTCTTTTACAACAATCGACCAGTTCGTCGTCGATTGATTTCATCTGGTACTCGCCTGTCAATTGGTGTGCTGTCGTTTTTGGAGAGTGGCTTCCTGCCCAAACAGATTATTTGCTCGGAATTGAAAATGGAACATTTCGTTCCTTTTTACATGATGGTGTTTTTAGTGGAATTAGTGGCATTTTGCAGTTTGTTCCTCTTATTTTCGGGGTTTTCATTCTGATTGCAATTTTGGAGCAATGTGGACTAATTGCGAGAATATCAGTTGTGCTTGATCGTTTGGTGCGTCATTTTGGCATTCCAGGTCAGAGCGTTTTGCCGATGATTTTGGCGGGCGGAATCATGGGAGGATGCGCTGTTCCTGCAATTGCTGCAACAAGAACGATGAAAGACAAACGAGAAAAATTGCTGACCATTCTCATTATTCCGATGATGAATTGCGGCGCAAAAATTCCGATTTATGCGGTTCTGATTGCCGCCTTTTTTTCGGCATATCAAGGAATTATGATGGCTGTAATCATCTTGATTTCATGGGGAGGTGCTCTCTTGTCAGCATGGATTTTGAGTCGCACTTGTATTAAAGGAGACGCTCTGCCACTTTTGGTCGAGCTCCCAAGTTATCTGGTTCCTTCTCCGCGAGTCATTTTATATCAGGCAAATGTGCAAACTTATGATTTTGTGAAAAAAGCGGGAACGATCATTTTGGCGATTAACATCATTTTGTGGGGACTTCTCCATTTTCCTCAGTCGGAGGAACTTTCGCATCAAAGTCCTGAAAAGCAGGCGGCCAGTTCGTATGCAGGCAGAATCGGGTCAATACTGATTCCCATTTCGCAATTTGCCGGGTTCGACTGGCGAGACAACATCGCTCTTCTCGGTGGTTTTGCGGCGAAAGAAGTCATCGTCAGTTCTCTCAATACGTTGTATAACGAAGAAAATCAGAGCAGCGACGGCAATGATAATGGAAATAGTGATGTAAGTTCGGAAGTTTCACTTTCAGAAAAATTACGGCAATCGAAAGACTGGAATATGCCAAAAGGAGTGGCAATGATTTTGTTTGTGATGTTTTATGCTCCGTGTGCGGCGACATGCGTCTGTATTTGGCGAGAAACGAAATCGTTTATGTGGATGCTTTTTGCAGTTGGATATAACACACTTTTCGCTTTTATCCTGGCCGTTTTCGCATATCAAATTGGCCACTTGCTTTGGTGACGGAATAATAGTCAGGCTTTGTGTCGAAAGTTTTGTACCAACTTTTCGTGGTACTTTCGTGCGGAATTTTGTGCTTTTCGTGGTTTAATCCTTTTTTTTCACCACGAAAAGCACGAAAACCTTCACGAAATTGTCGGTATTTTTCTTTCAGCAGGATGCCTCATTGGCGGCTTGTTCACGATTTTTTTGACATATCAAGATATGCTGGAATAAATTTCTAACAATTGTTTGACATGACTTCGTTTGACATTCCTCGATTATTGGTAAAACAACCGATTGACTCAACTCATTTGGATGATTCGTACACAGAAACTCGGCGAGAAATGGAGCGATTGTCACTTTCCTGTTTTCGTGGAGATTCCGTCGCCATTACTGCAAGTAGTCGTGGAATAACTGATATTGTTCCAATAACCAGAGGCGTGATCGACCATTTTCGTGACAGTGGACTTGTTCCATTTCTCGTGCCAGCAATGGGTTCACACGCCGGAGGAACGGCAGAAAGCCAAATGCAATTATTGTGTGATTTGGGACTCACGGAGTCACAAATCGGTTGTTCTATTCGTTCATCGGTGGAAACAATACAACTGGGAGAACTGGTTTTGCCACGCGAAATTGGTTCATTCGGCAAAAATAATGATGTCTCCGTTCCAATTCATTTTGATCGAATTGCATCAGAGGCAGACCATGTTTTTCTGGTCAATCGCATCAAATCTCACACTCGATTTTCAGGGCCAATTGAAAGTGGACTTCTCAAAATTCTCGTCATCGGACTTGGAAATGCAAAAGGAGCAAGTCAATATCATTCTATTTTATCTGACGATCATTTTTCGTCACAGATTATGGCACTCGCCACTTTTTTGATGCAAAAAGTCCATGTGCTCGGCGGAGTCGGAATTGTCGAAAATGCGCTCGGAAAAACGATGTGTGTTCGTGCTATGTCGAGCGAAAACATTGTTCAGGAAGAGCAAAAGTTGTTACAAATTGCCAAAGAAAACATGGTCAAATTGCCATTTGAGCAAGTAGACCTGCTTTTCATTGGACAAATTGGCAAAAATATCAGCGGCACTGGATTTGACACAAACGTCGTCGGACGCAAATTTAATGATCACAAAGCCGTCGGAAACGAAAAGCCAAACATTGCACGAATCGCTGTTTGTGGACTCACTTCTGAAACACATGGAAATGCAAATGGAATTGGAATGGCCGAATTTTGTCTCCGGTCTCTCCTTGCTCAGGTCGATTGGAAACTGACTCGACTGAATGCGATGACGGCAAATCACGTTTCAGCGGCAATGATTCCACTCGATTATGAGACGGAAAATGATATTATTCAGGCAGCATGGGAATCGCTCGGATGTCCTGATCCACTTTCTTTGCGAATAGTTTGGATTCGAGACACTTTGCATCTTGAAGAAATGATCATCTCTGAATCGCTCCGCGAAGAATCTGTGCGGAACAATCTGGTTATTGAACCTCTCCCGATTTCAAGTAGAATGGAAAATGTCTTTTCATTCAGTCGAAAGTGAAAAGGAAGCAAACAAGTGACTGTAATATGACAAATATGACAAAATATGGCGATTTTTGCGTTTGCTGATGCGTCAGAACCACTCCGTCCTGATTGAAAACCACTCCTTAATAATGACGAATGTTATTGGCGGACTTTATTTTTTTACTGTCTGTTTCTTATTTGATAAAATACTTCTAAAATGAACGATGTATCAACAACTCATTTTGAGATGGCTGGTCAGTCAGATTCAGCGAGTCATCAAAACCAAAATTTATGACGAATTGACGAAATCAAGTAAAACTAAAACGAATGATGTCAGCGATTCTGGCCATTCGGAGTTCTCTGATTCGGCAGTATTTAATGGTTCATGCGATTCAGTGTCACGATCTACTGATGTCGCATTGAACAGTAAAAAACCATCTGCCGAAAGTAAATCAGATGACTCGCAGGTCGATATTGGATTTGTTTTTGCGATGCCGATGGAAGCAGCCGGAGTTGTCGATCAACTCAAACGACACAAAAAAACGTGTGGAAATGGCCGCGTTTTTCACACGGGACTTTTCAATCATTTGCCAGTGGCGATTGTCGAAGCAGGAATCGGTCAGAAAAAAGCACGTCAAAGCACTGAAGTCCTCATCGACGTTTTTCGTCCAAAACGCATTTTATCGGCTGGATATTCAGGTGGACTTGTCGCCTCACAAAACAAATTTGCAGTCATTTTTCCCGAATTTGTCATTCGTGAGTCAGATGGAAAAATGCTCGATCTCAAATCGTCAATTCCGACGATGGTTTTGAAAGATGACGAAACAAAGAATGGAACAGATAAACGTCTTGAAAATCCAGCAACAACCCTTTTGACAACAAATTTTATCGTCTCCAGTCCGAAAAATAAAAAGGAATTGGCGAAAAAATATGGCGCAGAACTTGTTGATATGGAGACTTTCGCAATTGCCGAAATGTGCATGGAACGACAAATTCCATTTCTTTCTGCTCGCATTGTTCTCGACACATCGAACGAATCGCTTCCAAAAGATGTTCAGATAATTATGAAAAACGTGGAAAAAGGTGGTATTCGTCTAGTCGGCTCCATTCTTGGCTCCGTTTGTCGTCGCCCTTCGTCAATGACCGATTTGTATCGTCTAAAAGAGGACGCTTTGCGAGCAACTGACCGACTTGCCAAAAAAATCGCCGCCAGAATCGCTGAAAAAATTTTTCCTGATTCCCGACTCCAATGAGTCCAAGAACAGTTGAAAATCGTCGCGCCACAAATCCCGTGAACAGATACTCAATAATCAATAATCAAAAAAACCTTCCATTTGAAACAAATGGGAAGATTTTTGGTTTGTGGACGCACACGAAAAATCTGTGTAAAAAAAACAAAACCGGTACAAATAGGCAAAGCGAGCAATATACACAAAATAAGTTGCAATTGCTGATTCTTGCGACTTGCCTGATTATTCCGAAAATTCCGATTATTCTGAAAGTTCCGATTAAACTGGGCCGATAATAAAATTGAATACGGAGATTTGGGACGTGATAAAACGCTCAATGAAATCGAATTAAGTGTGTAAAAATGGAAAACGCATGAAAAAATCAAATCTAAAAATAGGATTCTTGCTGATTCTACTTTGTTTCTGCATGGAACAAAATGGACAATGCGATGCCACTGCGTCGTTTGGTTCATCTCACGGCAATTCCATAATTGTGACCAATGCACCAGAAAATTCGCGCCGAAAAATCGATGCGATTATGGCGAACCGCGATGTCGATGATGATTTCTTCCTTGATGAAATAGACCAAGGTGAAATGAGGGAGTACCAATACTCTCAAAAAAGAGGCATCCAGCAAGTCGCCGCACAATTACCGAACAAAGTGCCAACGAAATTGCCGAAAATTCGAGCACCACTTCCAGATGAACTGGTAAATTCAGAATTGGACGATTTGCATGTACCAAGACCGCTTCCAAAACTTAATTCGTTATCAAATTCGCCGACAATGCGTCCCCCCACTTCCAGCAAAAATCGCCAAAATGACCAAATAACAACAAGATCGGGATATCAAGTTGCATATAACTCGCTTCCAGAACCGGAAGAATTTGTAATTCCACAGGGATTTCTCGAA
>JBOFGF010000304.1:0-4532 GCA_051649005.1 Thermoguttaceae bacterium
CATTCTCGACGTTATCCGCGAGTTGAATATGTAACATAATTATCCTCCTTGAAAAATGAGATGTCTTTCCTCAAAGTGGATATTCTATCAGATTTTCTTACATTAGTAAACGGCAGTTTCTGGCGGGCGATGGTATAAATCCTATAAAGTGAAGATGTTTCGCAGTATATTTATGGATATTCCGAGTTCTGAAATGAGCGAATTATGAACAAACGATATTCATTATCCAGCGATTCATGTCTTGGAGGCAAGTCGGAGTCAAATCGTGCCCTCCTTCATATTCTCGAACTGTCAGAGGCAATCCAGCCGAATGAAATAGTTCGAGCGTTTGTTGAAGGGATTTGGACGAAAACATGTGACTTTTTTGACCGAAAGTGAGAAAAACAGGGAGCGATCTTGCTGCATTCCAGCGATACAACATTTCATCCGATTTAGGAAAAGCTCCATCAATTGAAGCAACTCCGGCAAAATACTCAGGATACAAAAGGCCCAATTGGAGTGCCATTCTTCCACCGGCCCCAAATCCAGCGATAAAAACGCGATTTTCGGCTATATTGTTCGTCTTCACTGCCACTGAAATTGAGTCAAATACTCGCTGTTCAATTTCGGAGAGCATTTTTTTTTGGCCGCTCCAACTATAAGTCGGTTTTGATCGCACACCCCTCTGAATTATCGTTTTAACGTCGAAAGCATCCCAGTCGGTGTCTTCTTTTTGAGAAATGTCCTCCGCCTCTTTTTTTATCGCAAATCCCTGTGGTGCGACTGCAACATAATTTCTCATGCTGATTTGTGGCATAACACGAGTAACTTGCCGCTCATCATCGCCTGTGTCATGAAGCCAAACCAAAAGTGGATATGAATATCCTGGCTCATAATGAATCGGAGAAAAAAGAATGTGTGGGTGCGTCTTGCTTGCCGCTGAATCAAAAGATTTTTTTGAAAAATCGAGAACGAGCGACAAACTCTCTTGATTACTCCGACATGATTTTGGAGTCGAACTAAGTGATTTAGAAATCGAGACATTCGATTCATGCTGTGTCGTAATTGTCGAAGTGGAGGCCATAATTACTGATGAACTAAGAGGTTTTGCCTGTGCGAATCTTGTAAGTTGAAGTCATCTGGGGGGAATATGGACGTATATTAATATACGAGAATATATCCGATCTAGCTTGTTTTTGTCAAGACGAATTTTTTCTCCGACACAAAATACTTAAATTGCCTGTTTTGCCACAAAAACAGTAAAAAATTAAAAAATACACAAAAAAATACTTTGTAATTGTTGGTGATTGTTCTGTTGTGGTCTATTGATACTTTGGATTTATTCTGGTAAACTCAAATGTCATGTTATCGATGCGCAATTTGATTATGTTGACACTTTTATGTGTCTTTTTTACTTGGTATGGACTTTCGTGGGCGTATACATCGCTTTACAAAGAGCCACGCGATCAGCTTTCGGCCAAAATCGCTCAATTTCAGAGTGGAATTGAAAATGGAAAAAAGAATATCGCGTTCATGGAGCAGGGGATTCTCCAGAATCAGCCACTTTATTATCGCTCATTGCCGCGAGTACAAAACGAAGCTCGGTCTCTTTATTCTTTTTGGATTTTGGAGCTTTTGAAATTTTCTGAGTTCGATTTGGATGGAGGCGAAATCAATCCGAATCCACCGACCGCAACTTCATTTGGAGCGAATTATCGATTCTATATTCGTGGCAAAACGTCGCTCGCCAATTTAAGCCGACTTCTTTATGAATTTAGTTTTGCCCCATTTTTGCATCGAATAACATCAATGAACATCGCTCCAGTAGAAGGTGATGATGGCCGAGTTGCCGTCTCCATGACAATTGATGCCGTCGCCGTGCGTCCTGCGTCGCCACAAGACGCATATCCACTGATGAATATGCTCCCAGTCGGCGTGTTCCAGCGTCTTAAATCAAATGATTTGGCGGCATATCAAGTCATCGCAGACAGAAATCTGCTGCAAGTTGCAAAAGGTGGGGTCGATAAATCCGATTTTGCATATTTAACTGCCATAAATGAAATAGATCAGCAACTCGAAATTTGGTTTTCTATTCGAACGGATAACTCCATTTTCAAAGCAAGAAAGGGGGATGCCATTCGGATTGGTTCGTTTTCGGGAAAAATCGCCGACATTCAAGTACAAGATATTGTAATTGAACGAAATGGAATGCAGTGGCTTTTGGCTCTCGGAGAATGTCTGAATCAGGCATCTGCACTCCCCTCAGAAGCAAACTGCGAATCAGAAAAATAAAAATCGGAAAAATACAGACATCCAGTGGCTTTTTTACTGCACAAGTGTCCCTTTTGAGGCCCGAATGGTTTCTGATGGTTTTGTAAGTCGATAAACAATTTCATGGAGAAGACGATCTTCCATTTTTGTGTCTCGCTCAATAATGAACCATTTTGTGTTGCTTGAATCAACATCAATCTGTTCGATGAGTGAATCGGAGCTGTCTGCGAAACGTAGATTTGCGACAGTCGCATTCGCTTTGAGTGGATTTTTGTTATCTTCCAATTCCTTAAAAACTTTCACCTCGATCAAATATCCACCAGACTCAGGAATGACACGCACTTCGACGCGCCGCTGAATTGTCTGGAGAGTGGCATCGAATCTTTCACTTAGTCCGACAGAATCAGCGTGCCAAACTTCGGCTAATGATGCCGCGATTTTTGGTTTTGTGTCAAGTCGTCCCTCCGTGCGAACATTATTATACAAACGAACAGGCATTTCGCGGGCAATTTCGAAGTGAGAGCCGATGACATCGACTAAAACATTCCAAAGAAAATCTGGATCATTTACCTGAACAAAAATCGGATTATTGGATTTCGGTGCATTTAGCTGCCATGAAAATTCTCGCGTCGTAAAAGGTCGATATTGTGAACAACTTGCGCATGGAAGCAGAATTGTCAACAAAAGAAAAATTACAAGAAAAATTAAACGACGCATCTGAATATCTAAAATTGGCGAAAAAGCGGGAGGTCCAACAACGCCTCCTCCCGAAAACGGAGGAGTGCCCGCGGGGCGAGGTGGTTCTGGCACAGCAAAAAATTCAAACAAAAACTCACTGTCCCTCATTAAAAAGGAGGGGCAGTTAAAAACGAGTGGCTGTTATTTGTGGAATTTAATTTTTTACTGTTTCTCATTCGGTCATTGCTGAAATTTTGCGCTGAGTATCTTCGGCAGAAAGAATATTTTGAGCAACAACTTTGCCATCTTTTCCATACAATATCATATAAGGAGTATTTTGGATGCCCCAATAAACAGCGAGAGGTCCATCCAGACCGCCGGGCGCGTGTAATTGTGGCCAAGTTACACCAGCTTTCGACAGTGCGGATTTCATTTCTTGCGGCGTGTTGTCCAAATTTACACCAATTATCACCAGTCCGGCGGCTGTCAATTTTTCAAAATCGACTTTGCTGGCTGGAAGTTGTGATGCAACTCGACTGTCCCAAAAATATAGGAGAACATTTTTTCCCTGCAATGAAGCAATATCAAATGGTTTGCCATCGACATCTGTGGCACTGAATGGAATCGCTTTTCCCGCCGAAGTGAGACGCCGAATTGCTCCTTTGGCTTTTTCTGCGACCGGTTTATTGGCGGCTACTTCGATGACTTTCGTATACCATTTTTGCGGTTCTTCTGTTGAACTGGCCGTCATTTCTCGGTGCGACGCAAGTTGCATCATGCCATCAATTCCTGATTCCGTCTCACCATATTCATTAACGAGCTTTTCGAGATTGTCGAGCCAGTTTAAAAAGGCTTTCATCTCATCACCCGCATGTGTTTCGAGATAAAAATCGGTCATAATATATCGACTTAAAACATACGCAGACAATTCGTTGTTGCCCTGTTTTTTTATTGTCGCATAAAATGTTTCAAAATAGCTACTTGCTTCAGGAAATTCGTTGCCGCTGGATGCTTCCATAAGTGTGTCGGCAATCTGACGAATCCAGCTGTCTCGCTCGTCAATAGTGACCGATCTGGACATGATTTGGAGCATTAGCGCGATGACTGCTTTGTGTTTTTCGGCCCTCTCACCAATTGGAAGATTCTGGATTTCTTCTTGTATCTTCTGCACTTCACTGATGAGTGAGACCATTTCCGACTGAACACCGCCGAGCGATGGAGAGCCACTGCTGGGCTGAACAAAAGTGAATAGCAATTGATTTTCGTCGTAATTTTGTGGAACGTCAATGACACGCCAGTTATTGTCGCTGATTTTGACGAGCGAACCAATTGCAATTTGGCGAGTCTCATTTCCGACACCAATTGTCGTTTGTGCATTATCATAAACGACAATATCTTTTGCATTTCCACGATCTCCACTCGGAATAGCATTTGGCATAATCGCATTTAGCTGATACCATTCGACTCCATTTTTAGCTGTGGAAGCATTTCCAGCAACATCACTCACTAATTGAAGTGATTTGACACTTTCTGCGAATCCAGATTCGAGAGCGGAGATTTTTTGTGAAATGACATCATTCAATTGATTTCCCAAAGAAAGACTT
>JBOFGF010000305.1:0-11129 GCA_051649005.1 Thermoguttaceae bacterium
AGGCGAGATTCGGCGAATTGCCACAGCGAGTTGTAAAAAACCTCTATAAAATCAGTTGCCACGACCGACTGACGGAGCTGACAGTTTCCGCAGTAAAATGCAAATCGCTCAAAGAATTCGAGGCGGCTTTGAAATAAAATGAAAAATGAAGAAAATTAAGAAGATGAAGTAAACGTGTTTGCAAAAAATCGCCGAGCCTGCACGATTGAAACGTCATTGAAAAATCGCGATTGCTGTTTAATCACTATTTTACACTTGGCAAAAGTTTAATTGGTGCAGTGCGTATGTTTTTTAACACAAAAAAATTGTAGCAATGAGATGTGAATACAGCGACTTAACTTGGTAACTTGCCGAAATCGATAAACTGGACTTTTCATATTTTTATTGTGATTTTTTCCTCTCAATTTATTTTTTATTTTGAAGTGCATTTGATTTTAGTATTATGATACACGTTTCTAAGTATTACAGCATTAAATGGTATGTCGATTTTATGGTCATGATCATCACACTTCCGGTGATCGGTTCAACGATACTATTTTTCATGTTATTAGTACGTTTGACATCAAAAGGACCAATACTTTATACGCAAAATCGTTCTGGAAAAGATGGCAAAGAGTTCAAAATGTACAAAATTCGGTCGATGGTCATTGATGCCGAAGCACAAAGTGGCGCAGTCTGGGCCGGAAAAAGTGATCCGCGAATTACATGGGTCGGCCGGATAATGCGACGAGTCCACATTGATGAATTGCCCCAAATTTATAATGTCTGGAAAGGTGAAATGACTGTTATTGGGCCGCGTCCAGAGCGACCAGAAATTGTTGAAAAACTCAAAATAGAAATTCCTGGATACGAACAGAGACTTCAAGTTCCACCTGGAATGACGGGATATGCCCAGTTGAATTTACCAGCAGACAATGATCTCGATGACGTGCGTCGAAAACTTGCTCTCGATTTCGAGTATATCGAAACCGTTACTTTCTGGTTCGACATGCGAATTTTGGCGGGAACAGCGTTCCAATTCATTCGATTTCGTTATTTTGATAAGTTGCCCAGAATACTGTGCGGAATTTATCGTAATCCAAACACGTCTCCGTGGGCCGAACAAGTCGGACTGCATCGCAAAAATTCTGACAAAGAATAATTACATCACAAATCAACCAGAAAGCACTTTTTTCATGGAATCATCTATCGATCCCACCACATTGACATCCACTCCGTCCGATTTTGTCTCGTCCGATTTACATTCAGATTCAATAGATGCTGCAATAGATGCTGCGTCGTCAACTCCGGCTTCTTCTACTCTTACTGAAGCACTTGCTAAATTTGGTATTTCTCTTACTGCGGCGAAAACGAAGAAATTGGATGCGTATTGTCAGCTTTTGTGGGACTGGAATGAGCGACTCAATTTGACAAGACACACAACTTATGACAAATTTGTGGCCCGTGATTTGGTCGATTCGCTTGCTTTGGAGGGTTTTTTGCTGAAAAATGAGCGGATTCTCGATATTGGCACTGGCGGCGGCGTTCCTGGTGTCGTTTTGGCAATTTTGCGGCCTGATCTTCAAGTCGAACTATGCGATTCCACTGGAAAAAAAGCACTTGCCGTAAGTGAAATGATTCAAGAATTGAGACTCGATATACCTGTTTATCATGCGAAAGCAGAGGTTGTTTTGGCCGAACGAAATAAGTGGACGCGATTCACCACACTTACTGTTCGCGCTGTTTCTCGCATGACTCAACTTCTGCGAATGGTCGCTCCGCATTGGCACATCTTTGATCGAATGTTGCTGGTGAAAGGTCCAAATTGGATCGCGGAACGTGGGGAAGCTCGCCATTATAATTTAGTCAATAAATTAGCTCTGCGCTGCATGAAAACATATCCCAATCCTCTCGAAGTAGACATCGAAAGTGTCATTTTACAATTGTGCCGCAAAGACGATTTTGAAAAACTCGATTCTATTATTGCACAGCACGCCGATCAGCCCGACGACCAACGCGCAGAACGCTTTGTTCATCGCAGAACATACAAAACGAAATAACACGTCTCACGTCAATGAACATATCTTTCCCCTTCGCTGATACAAAGTCCGGTTATTGGATTTCCCTTCGATAATATGGAAGTATTCAGTCAAAAGAGTAAGAAACACGTTTTTGTATCTTTTTTCAGTAACAAAAAGGGATTGTCGTATTCTATTGGACACCTATAATAGGTGTCCATTTTTTTCTGAGACACGTCACTTATGACATATCTGTTATTTTGCTGTCTTTGATCTCAGCACAATCCTTCCAAACGGAAAAATCCGCCCACTTTTTTCGTTTTTTTATCTTTTCACATCAAATTCTTTGTGGAAAATGTGTAAATTCCCCGAATGAAAGTAGTGGAGGCGTGTTTTGCGCTCCGTTTGCGCGGCAACTCCCTATTTTTTTGTTCATCCTCTCCCCATTCGATTTTGGAGGCTCGATCATGCGTTTGACAACATGCGGTATTATGTTCGTTCTACTGGTCACTGCGATTTCCAGCCGCATTGACGCGCAAATTCCTGAAAAAACCATGTTCCAGCCCGGAAGTTATGCCGCAGGCGCATATCAAACTGGTCGCAGTATGATAACTCCGTCAATGACTGTTCTGGTTGAAGTGCCAGATGAAACTGGAATGATTGATTCGGATGACACCGAATCCGAAGATGACCAATCAGATTGGCAAACCTATTTTGGATCACAGCCCCCGAAAACTTCTGGGACCACCAAATTCGTTGAAATGTCAGTTGCAGCAGAGGGATTTGCGATGACCACAAGTCATGGCAGTGTCCCATATTTGGCGTGGCATCGTTCGCCATTCACCGGTCGCACGCACATTATTCCTTATCAACCTGGATATGCCGCCGCACCAGAACAATTTCCGCAGCAGCAATCAAAGATGAATCTTTGGCTCTCATCACTGCCGTCTCGAGAAAAGAGTCAGCCGCAAGTCAAATATCTTGGTTATTATGATCCGATGCCGGAAGTTGTTACCGACAAACCGAGTCGTATCGACTTGATTCTCGGATATGGCGGCCCGAATTGGTCAACAACTTGCCAAAATAAGTGGGGATATTCGCTCGCACAGTGTCCTGGTGTCGAACCATACAAACCACCATGCTTTGCCGAAATGAACGTGAAAAACCAATACATCGGCCCCGAAATGCCGCCGCGTTTCATGGGCGGAATCTTTGCCGGTCCACGTCCAATTATGCCCCAATATCAAATGGGCACATATTCGCAGCAGCAATGTCCATGCCAAGAATGTTTGCAGGAACCACGACAAATCGCTCTTCCGCCAGTTGTTTCCAATCCGCCGGTTTGTCAATACGCCACTTCTTCAAAGTGCGGTTCGCAAAAGTGTAGTTCGCAGTGCAGTTCGCAGAATTCTTGTTCCGCATCAAATCCATGTAAATCGTGTTTTTCCCAAAAAGGAAGACGTAATACAGCATGTGCCCCGCCGAAAGCACGTTATTCAATCAAAAAAGTTGTTGTGAATGATGCGTCCGAAAATGCAGCAGAGTAATGAGACGCAATTGAACAATGCGAAGTGATGATGTATTTTGATCGATTTCATGTCAACTGCAATGAAAAACCGAGCGATGCCAGAACCGGCGCAAATGAGCAGCAGTATTGGACCCCACATCCTGATGGAATAATTGTTCGGATTCGGGTTCATGCCGGTGCTGGAAAAAATGAAATACGCGGCGTGCATGATGGCAACTTGAAAATCAGCGTGACACAGGCACCAGAAAAGGGAAAGGCAAACAAGGCGATTTGCGATTTGATCGCCAAAGAATTTTCACTGCGTCCTTCCCAAGTAGAAATTCTGACGGGAGCAACATCCTCTCAAAAAACCGTGTTGCTTCGGAATATCGATGCGGCAACTTGGATGCAATAATTAAAATAGTATGCTTTCGCGGGCCGAAACTCCAACCATTTCAAATGAGTCGAGTTTGTCGTCGTGAACGTATACAAAAAAAGTACCACTGACGACGAATCCTTGTCGCAGTGGCACAAAACTCTGATAATTGGTATTCAAACCGATTCCAGGGATATTGAGAACATTCCATTGCTCTCTTTCATGATCGAAGCGGTTCGCCGTATCCATACGTTGAAATCCACCACACAGACCGCAGATCATCAAAAATCACTTCAACGATCCCAAATGCAGGCCCGATTTATTGATTGCACTTCCGGTGTGCAACTCACATCAGCATGTGAGAGGGAAAGAATACCTAAAAACACGATTTGGGTCAATACGAATTTTATCATTTTTAGTGATTTTTTCAAAAAAATGAAAAAAAGTAATTCTCGAAGTTTCGCAGGAATGAATCAGACAAATACAGGGACGACCAATTTTGGAACAATTCCGTGTTTGTATGCACGGCGCAGAAGTTCCTGGACAGCATTTCGTCCGATCTGTCCCAAATCGCGTGTCCAATCATTCACATACATTCCAACAAATTGGTCGGCATCTTTTCGATTTAGGCCACGTCCGAACTGGAGAGCATAATCGAGAGCATCTTCGCGGTGGCTGAGTCCATATTCGATGCTTTGACGAAGTAGACGAACGACATCTGAAATGACCTGCCATGGCAAATCACGGCGAATAGCATTTGCACCGAGCGGCAGTGGAAATCCGGTCTTTTTTTTCCACCAGACACCGAGATCGACGAGAAGTTCGAATCCCGATTGTTGGTATGTCAGCTGTCCTTCGTGAATGACGAGTCCAGCATCACATTCACCTGAATTTACCACGTCGAAAACTTTGTCAAACGAGACAGGAATCAGCTCGATTCCGTCTCGATTTTCAGATTCCAAATATAGTCGCAGAGTCAAGTATGCGGTCGTGAGTGTCCCAGGGACGGCAATACGTCGCGGGAACTCAGGATTTCCCTGCTTTTTGACGAGAATGGGGCCATATTCATCCCCCACACTTGCACCACAATTACAAAGGGCATATACGTCATTTAAGTATGAATAGGCGTGCAAACTCACAGCTGTCAATTCAAGATCGCCATGAAAAGCGCGGCGATTTAATGTTTCAATATCGACGAGTTCATGTGAAAACTGATACTGCCCTGTATCAATTTTATCTTTTGCAAGTGCATAAAACATGAAAGCATCATCAGAGTCTGGACTGTGACCGATTCGGATGTACATAAAAAAAGGCAAAAAAGCCAGTTGAAGTTATAATGTTGAAGTGGTAATTTGAATTTTGAACGCAGATTCAGTTAAGAATCATCTGGCAGAAAATTATTAAATTATTGCCCGAAAACCTGCGTGGAACGCAACTTTTTCTGATATTCAATGAAACGTCAATTATTCAGAGTATTTTGAAAAATGACGAGCGAGATAACAAAATTGTTTGGCGAAAAACAATGCCGCTTTTCGTTGTACCAAGTTTGCATAAACCTACTTTTTTTGCGAAAAAACCACTTTCCACAAATTGCTTGTAGAAAGTGGGGCAAAATTTTCATTTTGTTGCCATTCATTTAACATATCGTTCCAAATGCGGCGTGAACAGTTTTTTTTCTTCGTCCGTCGTGGCAAAAAAAGCTTCTGGAGTTTTATCTGAATCAATATCGAACCAATCAACATCGAAATCAATTGTTTCGTTTCGTTTCGCGGAAATGTTTGTCGTCAAAGCAATGACGGCATCAGCCATCGCAATTTTTGGCGTACATCGTGGACATGGTTTGTCATCGGCCACATTTGGATTTTCGCGGATACAAAATGCCCAGTGTTCAATTTCTTCGCAGTAACCACGACTCACGTCTCCATAAGTTGCTTGAAGTCCAATTGCAGCGGAAAGTTCATCGCCTTCTGGAGCATCTTGTACAATGAGTTCCAACTTCTCACCGGAGCCACGACTGCCGATTTTCACCTTGTTATTCACCGCCGCACCACGATAAAAGAGAGCTTCTTTTTCGGATTCGATCAGAAGTGTCCCTTTTGTTCCAAAAACCGTTTCGCCATATCCTCCAAATCCATTTCCATTTATCGACGAATATGCGACAGTAATTTTGCGCTGTTTTCCAAGTTCGTCTTCTTTGTTATAACCAGGCCCCGCATAATCAAAGACGCAGTGAATATGGTCGTCCACATCGCGGTCAATCACATCCGATTCGAGGTCTTTTGGGAAAATAGTACGAGTCGAAGTGGCGGAAACAGAAAGTGGATATTGCTTTTTGCCGCCGTGTGTCGCAGCAATGAATATGCTGGCTGCATCGAGCTGATGTGAACCGAGTTCCGCCATCAAACCGGCACTTGTTCGGTCATACAAACGCCATCGAATCAATTCCTCAGTTGCAGGACGTGAATAGGTGTTCTTGGAACCGTCGATATTGAGTGATTCATCAATGTATCCGTAATTTTTTGCACTTTTGAAGGTGAATCCATTTGATTCCCCTCCATTTATGAGAATGGCATCAGCGATTTGAGCTTTCTTTTGAGCAATTTGTCTTTCTAAGAGAGTTCGATCCGATTCGGACAATTTTGCACCTGTTTTGGCCAATTTATCTTCCATTGAAGCGAGTTGCTGTTCGAGCATTCCTGTCTGAATACCATCATCTGGTTTAATGGCCGCAGGAATGGGCTGCCTCCAACTATCTGCTCCCGGACGATTGTTTCGATGCCACTGAGCGCGAATATAGTGAATATCTCCCATCACACCATTTTGCAGCAATTTGACTGCGTGGTCATACAAAACGCTGTAATGACGTTGATGTCCTGTCGCACAATGCTTTTTGTATTCTTTGGCAGCTCGTCCAATTTCTTTGCAATTGGCGACAGTGTGTGCCATCAATTTTTCAGTGAGGACATGATATCCTTGTTTCATTGCGGCGATTGCAGCCGGAGCATGTAAAAAGAGAGGGAGTCCAATGACCACAGCTTCGACACATGTTTCAGGATCACTATTTTCCTTCTCTTTTTCGAGCAGTTCTTGGTAATCGCCATAAACACGGACGTGGTTTCTTGCTTCGGCTTCATCTTTCCATCCGAATTGTTTTATCAGACCTGGCCGAACAGCACGGGCAGATGGACTCGAATCATCTCCATAAAAAGCGCGATATTGATTATAAGGACGAATATCGGCAATTGCGACGACTTGAATATATTTGGGATTCATTGCTCCGATGAGAACACAGCCTTCGTCGCCCGTCCCCAAAACGGCAACTCGGACCGGTTTTTCCACTGTTCCATATCCGAAAAATTTCGCACCGAGACCTTTTCCTGAAGTCAATTCTTGGGCATTGACTTCCTTCAAAAAATCACGTCTGACAAGCGGACTTCCGATGACTGCATAAAAATTTTCTTTCCCGATTGTGCGTTGTTCGTCTGTTAAGTGCATGAAAGTAAAAATTGTAAAAAGTGAACTCGATACAATACATGCTCGTTGAAGCATCTTGCATCGAAAATGAGTGCGTCAAACTAATTAGTCCCATTGTATCACAAAGAAACACGGTTTCAATCATATTTTTTTCGATTTTCATTTTTTTTCTATTTTTTTCCCATTTTCCCATTTTCCCATTTTCCCATTTTCCCATTTTCCCATTTTTCAAGTGAACACCGAAAAATTTTGATGCGTTCACCGAGTTTAGTATTATTCTGCGAACTCGCACGCAATGAAGTAGTTGACGAGGTGGTTCTTTTCATTTTTTCGGAAAAAGTTAGAATGGGGAACGGAGTGATGTTTTATTCTGTTTTGCAAAATTGAATCTAATTCCGCCCGAATGATTTTTCTGGCACAGAAGATGCCTTTGTTTTGAAATGACCGAAGGATACAATCATGCTAAATACAACTCGTTTGCAGTAACTTTTAAGTGCATTGATTGCATGGAGTAACAATTCGTGAATCGTCAACAAATTTATACATTATTTATCGTTCTGTCAGCAGCGATGATTTTCGGCCATATTATTGCCGTTGATCGTGTCGATGTGCGACTTTTGCAAGAATCTCGAATACGTGACATCCCCAAAAAACTTGCTGAAAAAGAAAAGCGACTTCGTGATCGAGGAGAAAAAGAGGAAGACATTATTCCTGAAATGGAGCAAACTCGCCGCAATTTGGAACGAGATGCCCTTCTTGAAAGTCCTTTTTTGAGCGGAAATGACCGCTCTCGTTGGTGTACAATCCGTGCATTGGTCGAACCCGAATTTCGTGTAACTAAAACGGTGACCGATTCTGATGGCGTGGAACAAACGAAAACGATTTGGTATGCAATTGATCTCGTCCAAAACCAAAAGGGATGGGACACTATTGACATGGTGAAACACGATCTGCCGGACGAACCAGGAAAAGGGTTTCTCTTTTCAAGCAAACCACCGCTCCTGCCGACAATCATGGCCGCCCCATATTTCGTACTTCAGCAAATCGATTCCCTTTTTCAAGTCGGTCCCGTGTCGTTATCTTTCGAGAAGGACATCTATTTAATTACACGAGTCACACTGATATGTTTCAACTTGATTCCACTTGTTTTAAGCTGGATATTACTGGCGAGATTGGTGGAACGATTCGGACAATCTGACTGGGGCCGAATTTTTTGCGTCGGTTTTATCTGCTTCGGAACATTTTTATCGACATTTGCGATAACACTTAATAACCACATTCCCGCCTTTTTTTGTATCAGTGTTTCACTTTATTGCGGCATTCGTATTTTATTCGATAATGAAACGAAAATTCGCTATTTTTTCGGTGCTGGCCTTTTTGCGACATTTGCCGTCGTCTGTGAGCTTCCTGCACTGGCTTTTTGTACAATACTGGGATTCGCCCTTCTTATAAAGTATCCACGCAAAACATTTTTTGTTTCTCTCCCCGCTTTCATGCTGGTCGCTGCTGGATTTTTTAGCACAAATTTTATTGCTCACAAAACATTTTTGCCCGCTTATAGTCAACCAAGTTGGTATTTGTACGAATATGAACGAGGCGGAGTCACTCGGCAAAGTTATTGGAGTAATCCAGCCGGAATTGATCGAGGCGAACCGAATCGAGCCGATTATGTATTTCATTCGACAATCGGTCATCATGGAATTTTTTCATTGACACCATGTTGGATTCTGACATTTCTCGGCCTCTCATTTTGGATCATTCGTCCCGCTCGAAATTTTGAAGCACAAATTGCTGTGCCTGCAAAGACAGGATTTAATAAGATAAAAAAATATAGTAATGTAATAGATAACAATGTTATAGGCAATAATGATGCGACAGGAAATAATAATGTGCCGTGTAATAAGGATGGGACAGGCAATAACAATGCGACGTGTGATAACAATGTGGCATGTAATAACAAAGCGACATGTGATAATAATGTGGCAGGTAATAACAATGCGACGTGTAATAATGATGTGACAGGTAATAACAATGTGACTGGTAATAATAATGTAATAGATAATAATAAAGAAAGAGATGATAATAGTGATGGTAATAAAATAAGAATACTATCAAATAAATACTATGGAAATAATGACACTGTCACGTCGGAAAACAGTGTGATAAATCCGTCAGTTTTGCAATTGATGGCGGCGGCAATTTTACTTCTCAGTTTGGTCGTCTTTGCTTTTTACATGTTACAAAAACAACCGAATCGGAATTATGGAGGCATGTCCAGCGCACTTCGTTGGATGTTTTGGCTCGCCCCATTCTGGTCACTTCCGATGGTTGCCGCCGCAGATTTTTTGGGACACACTCGACTGGGACGTGCTTTTTGTTACATTCTCCTTTTCGTATCAGTTTTTTCGGCTTCATATCCGACATGGAATCCATGGTCATTTCCCTGGACACACTATTTTGAACTATATTTATCGCCATAAAAACCATAAAACATGACGAATCGGCGGCGTATTATTTGCACATAAATTCCTCATTTTACTTTCAACATTCAATGACACAAACGATTTCACGGAACGATTTATATCAGCTCATCGAATTTTTGCGCACAAGTGGTCACTCAATTTGCGGGCCAGTCGCAGCCGAATCCAAACACTTTTTTATGCCGATAAAAAGTGATGATGTTATTGCCAACACGTTGGTTTTAGACTCAAATATACGAACTACAAATTCAATCAAAGAGTTTTTCTTTCCGCAGCACGAAACGATTTGCCATTATTGTTACAATGGCAAAAATCTCGAAATAACCGATGCACCAGCATTTGAAGGCGAACAGATTATTTTCGGCGTTCGTCCCTGCGATGCTGCTTCGTTGCCGATTTTGGATCACGTTTTTGCGTGGGACTTTCAAGATCGCTTCTTCCAAGATCGTCGTAAACAATCGACTGTCGTGACTCTCGCCTGCAAAAATCATGATGCCCACTGTTTTTGCACGTCAGTTGGTCTCGCTCCTGATTCCACAAAAGGAGCGGATGTGATGCTCCTCGAAATTGATGCCGATACTTTTGAAGTACGATGTTTTACTGAAAAAGGAACAAAATTGTTTGCCGGAAAAACATCGGAATCAACACAAACTGGGATTGTTTCAACTCCGCCGCCGCATCGTTTTGATGTAAAAAAAGTGACCGCATATTTGGCCGAACATTTTGATGAAACGGCAAGTGCAGACATGTCGATTCGATGTGTTGGATGTGGTGCCTGCACTTATTTGTGCCCGACTTGCCACTGTTTCGATATTGTTGATGAAGGCGGTGCATTAAAGGGCAAACGTGTCAAAAACTGGGACTCATGTCAATTTACCATGTTCACACATCATGCTTCTGGACATAATCCGCGCGGCGACCAAATGAGTCGTCAACGAAATAGAATCCAACATAAATTTGTGATTTATCCCGAAAAATTTGGCGAAGTGCTTTGTACTGGATGTGGAAATTGTTCCCGACAATGTTCCGTATTTCTTGGTATTTGCCCACATCTCGAACAAATTGACCAAAAAGCGACCAGCTGAAATAATGACAGAACCTTTGCAGCAAATCTTTTTGGACGTTAATACAATCAATTCGCGGCGATTGCCAGAAATTGTTGCGACCACTTCTTTTGTCAGATCATCAGACGTTAATGAAATCGTATCTTGGTTTTCTGGTACTGAAACAAGTGTTATTGTACAATATCAACCGATCAATCTTTTTTTTCATCCACTTCCCAGCGGAGATCATGC
>JBOFGF010000306.1:0-16862 GCA_051649005.1 Thermoguttaceae bacterium
CGATGCCATCGGAATTAGTTCGAGCGCATTCGATGTTGGACAATTACGTTGACAAATTGTACAAAAAAGAAGGTTTCAAAGACGAAGTGGCGCGAGTATCTCACCTTTTTGTAATGTATGACCGATTGACATCAAATGATTGACATCGGAATACTGACACAGAACCTCACACAACCGTTTTTTATGAAAACGGAATCAATATCCTAAAATCAAAATTCAAAAAAATTAACATTTACAAAAAAAATGGAACGAATTATGCTCAAATCGAAGATTCACCGCGCCACATTGACGGGAACGGACCTCGATTATGAAGGAAGTATCACAATTGATCCCCTCTTGTTGGAAGCCGCAGATATTTTGCCGAACGAACAAGTTCATGTACTGAATTTGAACAATGGTTCCAGACTCGTCACTTATGCAATCGAAGGACCGCGTGGAAGTGGTGAAATGCTCTTGAATGGCCCCGCCGCAAGAATGGGAATGACCGGAGACATCGTCGTCATAATCACTTATGCAAACATAAATGAACACGAAATAGTCTCACACGTCCCAAAAATCATTAAAGTTGATTCCAAAAATCGCATTTTGTAACCAAAATAGGTATCACATCAGCCACTCAAATCGAGAGTTGTCCCTGATTGACCGGACAAGTCAGGGGCGTTTCGTTCTGGTTCGCTCTGCTCTTTTTTTCGTTGCTGATGCCACTGCCAAGCAAGACGGCCATCTGCATCGCGGTCTCCTGATGCTGATTCGCTTTTCTCTTTGTCGTCGCCTCCGACTCCCTGTGCATGAACAGCGCGATCACTGCTGTCAATTTTCCTCTCATGTGCTTTGGCATCTTGTATCGCACTTGGCTGGATTGGACTAAAACCGAAACTCATGGTGTTTCTCCTTTCAAAATTGTTTTAATCAAAAATATATTTAGCCTTTTGTTCGAATGTTTTGTACCATTTTTCGACATAAAAAGGTGAATGAGATTTTCTCCAACAATTATAATGTCGTGTATGTTTTGTATAAAACATCTGGATGATAATAACATACATGTTTTCAAGCACAACACTGAAAGCCCAAAACTTTCCAGACAGTTGACAACAAATACAATGTTATCAGGAGATGTCATAAAATTCAATCCACCACTGCCACAAAAACTCAGTCCGATAACAAGTTTTCTATTTTGTTGAAATTGACAAAATAGGAGCCGGAAAGGAGCGACCAAAGGGAGCGTATTG
This sequence comes from Thermoguttaceae bacterium, assembly GCA_051649005.1. Lineage (GTDB taxonomy): Bacteria > Planctomycetota > Planctomycetia > Pirellulales > Thermoguttaceae > WRKP01. The sequence goes on from JBOFGF010000306.1 coordinate 1,230, forward strand.
ACGGTTTTTGTTATCTAACCGTTTTCGCAAAACTAAACTTGTTAGCAGACTGCAACAAAAACTCACGAACAACTTCACTTCGCAAAAAAATAATGAACGACTCCGAATGGATATAAAATTCCAAAAAAGCAGAGCGGTGCAATGCAATTGTTCTAAATTGTTTATTTTGCCATTGTATACACAGTGCCGCCGTGTACTCATTGCTTGATGTTCGGGCAAAAATAGTGAAAAATTTTGTTATTTACCAATCTGGCAAAAATTGCTATTATTCATATTATGAAAATACTTTTTGCCGATGATGAAGCAACAATCCGCGAAGTGCTGTCAGAGGAACTCGCTCTGATGGGACACTCTGTGATATCATGCGCTGGTGGCACCGAGGCAATTGCGGCTCTTAAAAAAGGCTCATTCGATCTTCTTCTTCTTGATTTGGACATGCCCGGCGCGACAGGTTTGCAAGTTATCGAACAAGTAAAAGAATTAGGAAGTGATGCCGACACTGTAATTTTGACCGGGAAGGGAACAGTGGAAACAGCCATCGAAGCAATTCATCATGGTGTTTCCGATTATCTGATTAAACCTTATAAAATAAGTGATTTGGAGCGAATTATCGTTCGAATCGGTGAAAAACGTGAATTGATGCGGCGATGTTTGGCCATGATGAACCAAATTCAGCGAATCGAAGGCGAGCGAAAACTAATCGGAAATTCCGAGCCGATGCAGCGAGTTTATCGTTTGATCGACAAAATCGCTCCGACAGAATCGACAGTCGTCATTCTTGGCGAAACAGGAACAGGAAAAGAGCTTGTTGCCAGGGCGATTCATGATCAAAGTTCCCGTCAGAAAAAGCCTTTTGTTGCCGTTAATTGTGGCGCTCTGCCCGAAAATTTGATCGAAAGCGAGCTTTTTGGGCACAGAAAAGGGAGTTTTACAGGCGCAGATTCCAATCGAGTCGGTCTCTTAGAAGTGGCAAATGGAGGCACTCTTTTTCTGGATGAAATTGGCGAACTTCCAAAAGGCGTACAAGCAAAAATGCTCCGTTTTTTAGAAAGTGGCGAAGTACGACGAATTGGCGAAAATACGGCGACTATCTGCGATGTTCGTGTCGTTTGTGCGACACTTCGCAATTTGGAATTGATGGTACAATGCGGCGATTTTCGAGAAGACCTTTGGTTTCGAATCAACACATTTGAAATTCATATTCCGACACTTAAAGAACGCCTGGAAGACCTTCCAGATTTGATCATGTGTTTGGCCGCCAGATTTCATCGTGGAATCGAAAAATTGACAATGCAGGAAATGTTCACGGAAAAAGCATATCAATGTCTGTGCGGATATGATTGGCCGGGAAATGTACGACAATTAGCAAATACTATCGAACACGCCCTCATTTTGGCTGATCGTTTTCCTATTGATGTCGATTCTCTTCCGCTGGCACTCCAAACAAGTGTTGGTGTTGCCCATTCCTCATCGAAACCGGAACACATTGGAGAGCGTATTTTGGAGCAAAAACCGAGTCGACCAGTCGTACATAAATCGGCACAGGAACGACCAGTATTATTGTCGAACTCCGATGAATTACTAAATTCCGAATCAAGTCGCGCAGGTGACAAAACGGAACTTGTTTCGCCCCGCGAATCATCTTCGGTGCAAGAACCATCACTGGAAACCTTGTCGCGCGGCGGAAAAGCGTTTAACAAATTGATGTCGTTCGATCCAATCGAAGAATTGCCAAATGCAGGAACTACTCTCCGAAGTCTCGAAATGCAGGCAATCTCCGCCGCTCTGGAACGAAATGAAGGCAATAAAGCCAAAGCAGCAGAAGAATTGGGAATCAGTCTCAAAACACTTTATAATAAATTGAATCAGGCCGACTTGCGACGAACTGCGTGATATATTTCGACTTTTTCGGAAACTCCTCAATTTGTTGCATCAAATGAAATCAGGAAGGAAGACGCAGAAACAAAACTGTCATTCCACTGCATTCATTTCCGGCTGTTCTTTGTTCGATTTTCGATGAAAAACGGGGATTTTGCTTTGCTATTTGAATTATTATGTTCCACTGCAAGTGTATAATAATAGTGTTTATATTGTGCAAAAATACTGACCACTATACTCAACAACGTCTTTCGAGTTCAGTTTTTCGCCGCGTCGGAAACCGACGGGATTCGTTCCTGAAACCAGAGTCGTTCCATGTTCCCGAACGCCGTCGGCGTTCAATTATGGTAGAAACGAATTGCCCAGAAAAACACACAACTCCGTCGGCATTGGTAGTAGTTTTTGTTGCGATATCTAACATAATTGAAACCCGACGGGTTTCAGGACTTTGAAAACGTGACTTTATTGGCGGTGTTGACTATAACAAGTTTAGTTTTGCAAACAGAACTGAGTCGGGGCGGATACGATATTTTTAACACGAACCACACAAAATCCTGCGAGAAAGCCCACAAAAATGGTCTTTTTGTGAAATTTTCATGAAGATGTTCGTGCTTTTCGTGGTTAAAATTTGAAAATTCATTTTGTTTACAAAACTTGTTTCCGATCTGTGTAAAAATACAGTGCATTCCAACATTCGCTTTTTTATGATAAAATTTCAGATACTCGAATGTGTACACACAAATTTGTCTAGTTGTTATGACCAGACAAACAGTGAATTCGATGTTTTCATTTTTTCTTCACTTTGAATTTTGTCATGCAACATTGGGCTGTTTATCCCGGTTCGTTCGACCCTTTTACACTCGGTCATCTCGATATTGTGAAACGATCTAGTCATCTTTTCGACCATCTCGTCATTGGAGTCGGTGTAAATCTCGAAAAACGTCCTCTCTTTTCTCCTGAAGAGCGGGTCGAATTGATTCGTAAATCAACGAAACACTTGAGTAACATCGAAGTTATGATTTATCAGGGGCTCACTGTCAAATTCGTGCAGGGATGTGGGGCGAAAATTATGATTCGTGGAGTCCGCCCCATCACTGACATTCCGGCGGAATTGACAATGATGATGGCAAATCGCAGGCTCGCTCCTGATATTGAAACACTTTTTATGATTGCAGACGGCGACTTAGCACACGTTTCCAGTTCGCTCATCAAAGAAATCGCACCAGTCGCCGATGAACATACTTTTTCCAAATTTTTGCCGAAACAGATTGTAAAAATTGTCACAGAACGTATTCAGTCACAAAGAAATATATGAGAAATTAGTTTATGCTCACTGAACTTGCCGGTTTTACACGACGTGTTGGAATTACGATGGGAGCCGGTCTGAGTCTTTGTGATTCGATCAAACGAGAGGCGACCAGACAAAAACACACAAAAATGTGGATGGCTGTTGCTAAGTCCATCGAAGATGGTGATTCATTTGCCGAATCGCTCCGCCCTTTTGAGAAACAATTAGGAGAAATGTTCGTCGCTCTCATCGAAGTCGGAGAGGAATCTGGGCGTTTGACCGAAATGCTCACTGAAATGGCCGATTATTATGACGAAATGATTCAGCTGAGGCGTGATTTTATTAAATCGCTCACATTACCAATTATCGAGCTTCTTGCTGCGCTCGGAATTATTGGAATTCTAATTCTCGTTCTCGGAGTACTCCAAGAAATTACCAGAGCAGACATGGACCTTCTTGGTTTCGGACTCGTCGGAGTTACTGGATTCATCAAATATCTCTTTTTTCTTGCAATCACATCAGGAATCGGAGTCGGTCTCTATTTTTGGGTCAAAAACAACACCCAGAGAAGCGGTGTTTTTCAACACTTTTTGAACAAAATTCCGAAAATCGGTTCCATATTGAACACACTCGCTCTGATGCGTTTGACATGGGGACTCCATTTGACAATGCGGACGGGAATGGATGTCATTCGCGGACTTCGGCTCTCATTTCATGCCGCCGGATATGCGCCAATCAGCGATCAATTGCCGATTATCATCGAAACAATTGAACAGGGCGGAAGTTTGACTGATGCGTTTCTCGCCGCACATGGATTTGAAGGCGATTTTATCACGAGTGTCGATGCAGGCGAAGCTTCGGGAAGTTTCCCTGAACTTATGCAAAGAATGAGTAAAAACTATTTGCAAGAATCTCTCGTAAATTTGAAATTCGTCTCCGTCGCAGCAGGTTTTTTGGTATATGGAGCCGTCGCCATTTTTATTATCATGGTGATTATGCGACTGGCAATGTTTTATGTTGGTGCTCTTAATAATGCAGTTGGCATGTCATGATTTAGGTATGCGTTCACGTTTAGCGAGCCGCCGGCGTTATACTCAACAACGTCTTTCGAGCCGGTGTGTGAGCACCGGCATTTATACCGCGCCGGAAACCGATGGGATTCGTTCCTGAAACCAGAGTCGTTCAATGTTCCCGAACGCCGACGGGTTTCAGGACTTTGAAAACGTGACTTTATTGCCGGTGCTCTGTATAGTCGGCGGGTTTATTGTGTCATACACTATTTCTAAGTCAATTTTCCAACAAACCCTGTGCTGATTCTATTTCGAGCAGCGGCACTGTTGGAATCACCTGACCAGCAATTCCTTTGATGGAACCATAAAATCTCGCTGTATTTGCCAGTATTTTTTCGAGTTGCTTTTCGCGTTCCTTCCATATTTTTTCCATACTCCGCCGCTCTGACATTTGATTGGTTTGTAGTGTCGTGAATCCTTCGATGATCGCATTGAACTGACCTGCAAATTCTTGACTTGTCAGATAATTATAAAGCATTTCGGTTTTCGTTTCTTTTCCGTGATGAACGACAGAAACCGCATGTATTCGCATGATTCCATGTCGCAGCGCGAGCGAAAGTCCTTTGACTTCCCAAAGTGAACATATCCACACTCCATCTTTGATAAAAAAACGGTTCTGACCAGCTGGCATCGTTTCGGTTACAAGAACGAGTGTGTCTGCCTTTATTTCGAGATTGTCGTCGCGTAATTTTTGAAGCCAGCTGTTATTGAAGTCCTTTGTTCGTTTGCTTTCATAATATATTTTCCCACACATTTCACCTGTCCGCGTTTTGACGTGATGAAGTATGTCGGCTCCATGTTGTCCCTTTTTAATCTCGACAATTTCGTCTCCTTCCCGCTCATACAAATCACGGAGCATTTCCTCGATTTCGATCTCTTGAATTTCTCCCTGCAACTGCATTGAACCTTGTTCAGCTTTTCGCTTCATTTCCTCGGCCAATTTTTTCTGATCTTCCAACTGTTTTTTTAGCTCTTCTATTTTCAAAGCAGAACTTTCTTTTTCACGCCGTCGAATTACATCTGTTTCCTCTTTCAACTGATCTGTCATTTTTCGTTCAAACTCCAGTTCAATGTCTTGTCGCTGCGAGTTCATTAGACGTTTTAGACGCTCATTTTCAAGCTCGGTGTTCTTCAAACGGACCAACTTCTCATTTGCCTCTTTTTCGGCATCGGAAAGTGATTTTATCTTGGTTTCATATTCTGCATTGATCTTTTTTCGAATCTCAACTTCTTTTGTGGCCGCCGCAGCTTTCACTTTTTCTTCAATCAAATGCTCCTTTTCTTCGATTTGACGCTCTTTTTCTTCGATTTGACGCTCTTTTTCTTTGATCTGACGCTCTTGTTCATCCATTTGACGCTTCAATGCAGAACTTTTATCATTGAATTGCTGGAGATATTTGGCTTCAAGACGCTGTGATAAAACATCTTCGACATTAAATTCGTGATTGCATTTCGGGCAATTGATTTTAGTTGTCTCCATTTTTATCTCCGTGTGGTGTGATTGTTGATATGTGAAACAGAAAAAATAAATTCCGACAATAACACCCATCATTTTTGTGGATGGGCACATGCGAACGCATCAAATTTTTGTTAATTTGGGAAGGTGAAATAGGAGCCGGAAAGGAGGTGCGAAGCACCGTATTGACGGTGGTATTTTGGGGCAACTGAGACGAATGGGAGGTGTATTTGCAATGAAAATGTTACAAACCGTCAGTACGCTGCGCTTCCTTCCGGCTGTTGTACTTGTCTGAAATCCGTATTTTAACCAAATCAACAATAAATTCATGTTTCATCGTGTAAAAATACTATTTCTCAGAAAAGACGAAATAATATATTCCGATGGACGAAGGCAATTGCTTCGTGAAAAATGACATATCCGAGTGGTTTTTTGCCGCAATAAATTTTTGCACTGCATTCTGCTCCCGGGCGGAGCGACGCAGGCAGTGAGGCGGGATCGTCCAGTGCCACTTTAATGGAAACAATGTTCAACGAATTCGACGAGTTGGCCGCACTCCCCAAATCACTGCGAACTTCTGCGCGGTCATGGATTTCTCGCACCGTTCCAAAGTATTTCACATTTGGATCGGTCGCCAGTACAAATTCGACTCGCAAACCTTCCGATTTTTCTTGCTCATGTCGATCTTTATTTTGGGACATTTGGTATTCTTTGACATAATTTGCGATATTTCCCATTCGTTTTTCGGGCATCGCCAATTCGAGTTGCCACGAACCATCCAAACATGCCACTTCCATGAGCGTTTGCATACGACTAACTGGCCTTTTTGCGGCAAGTCGCTGTTTAATGTCCCATGACACAACAACACCATCTATCGGCGATGTCAAAGTCAGATCATTTTTTTGTTTCGTCAAAAGCTGATATTGTTTTGCGTTCGTTTCCAGTGCAATTGTGGCTCGTTCCAGTTGTCCAACAATGTCTGTGATTTCATACGGAGTCAATTGGCTTCCTTGGTCCATTTTTTGCCGATTCAATGAGGCGATTCGTTCAACGATTTCCTCTTTTTCGCCGAGAAGTCGGACCTCCGTGTTATCAAGTTCGTGGCTGTATAATTCGAGAAGTGGCGAACCGGTGCGCGGCGGCCCCTGCTCATCAAACGATGGTCCGAAAACAGCTGTTTGATGATCGACGAACACTTCTTTAATTTCTGCATCAATCGGAGAAAAAATGTGACGACGCACCACCGGTTCGAGTGTGCCTGTGCAGTGCATTTGAAAGTCCCACGGCACGAAAATCATTGCTAAAATCAATCCGACAAAAAGCAAAAAAGCAAGAAGCGTTTTGGGAAGCATTCGAGCAGTGAATATAATTTTCGACTTGCCGATCATTTTCCAAAGTGGGAAGAGGAAAATGCTCTGATGTTCGAGTGCGTTTCCGAGTGCCGCCGATGAATGTTGTGAGACTATTTCGATGCGCTTTTGCACACGCTCTGAAACACGGCTGTCTTCTATTTGTTCGACAATCAACACTCCAAATGGTTTGCTCTGACGATCTGTCTGCTTTTTGCCGGTTTCTCGCTCCACTTCCATTTCGACTGCTGTTTGCTGAGACGCAGAAAGAGGAAAAATTGCGATCATTTTCGAATGGGACTCATCCACATAATTTTGGATGGCACGTTCGATTTGAGGTGCTAAATCTGTCGCATCACCTGTGTACCAAATCGGCTCCCCGGCCCGAGCGACGGATGTACCCAACTTGCCGAGAAGGCGAATCAGAGTCGAGCGTTTATCTAATACATCCTGTCCACTAACAGCCGAAATGATATATCGATTTCCACGTCGCAGTGCGATGCTCACTCGATCACATTCGATCAAACGACGCCCCTCATTGACGAGAGTGAACGTGGTTTCATGAACATTCAGAGAACGATGAATGGTCCGAGTAAATTCGTCCAAACGCATCCAAAGATTTTGACGCTCTCCAAAATGACGCAATTGACGGTTTTTATAATAATCCGCCGCAAACAATGATGACTGAACGAGAAACTGGAGAAAACCACGCTGAATGTCGGGAGGAACATCATTCCGATGAATCACTTCGATGACCCCAACTCGCTCCAGTTCAGTTCGGATCGGACAAAAAAGGAGAATAAACGGAGTCGGATTCCCTTCTTGTTCGCTCTGAATCCCAGTCTGTCCACCACTCGAATGGGGAGGAACGATAATTCCTGAATCTGGTGCATTTAACATTCGTTGAACCAATCGAGAATGGAGTGCATCCGATTCCTTATTTGTACTTAAATCGAGAGCTTTGAAGTTCGCTTGATACGCCAAATCGAACCGATCTTCTTCGACAGTCCAAATTGCTCCGCCGACCGCTCCCATCGCCATCACAACACGATTCATCAATTCCGAATGAAATTCGTGCGGGGAAATATCACGTTTGGAAATCTGCGCAATTTCAGCCAAAATCAGGCGGATTTGATTTTTTGTTTGTTCAACAAGACCGGAATTAATAGATGTGTCAGACAATTGAAAAATGAGTTTGGATTGCTTTCGTTGAAAGCGGTTGTTCCGTGAATTAAAGAAAATACCAGCGATTAATTCTAGTACAATGTGGCAAAAAGTCAATCAGAAAACCAAATAAATCCCCAAATGTCCAGTCAGCTAACAAGTTTTGCCACGTTTTCTGGAAACACAGCGCAGAAACCAGTTGTTTTTATCGCTGCAATTACTGCACTAATGCGAGTGAACACCAAATACTCGGGTCTTGGTCATGTGGAAATGGCGACGAAACCAAAAAATGGTGATTGCCTATTTCACGATCAGTTACGACATAATGAAATCCGAGTGATGTATATTCTTGGGGATCATATCCAGTCAGCACCTCGCCCGGAATCATCAGTTCGAGGCGATATCCACCCGGAATCGTTTCGCTTTTTGCTCTAATTTTAGTCACATCAATCGGATTCGGATGGTTTTTAGCTCGATGAATCGGGAGCCAGAAAATTTGGGGAATTTTTTGCAGACCATCATTTCCGAAAGGAAGACAAATTAGGCGATGACAAAATCGAGTTGCTCGATGTAAATCATGAACATCACGAGTGTCGATGCAGAGTTGGAGGCCATCACTGTCATCTGGATATTGAGATCGACACCACGACGTTTGCTTTTTTCCTGTTACTTCGAGATGAAATACGAGTCCCTTTTCGTTCCATCCTGCTCGAAGTTCGACATTGCCGCATGACTGTAAATCGCCCGATTCTAGCTCCTCGAATGATTGCAACAAAAACGATTCATCGAGTTTCGTAATACTCGATTCCCAAATTGTTTTTGTGTAGTGACATGGAACACGAAATCGGAACAAAAAGTTTTTGGGAATAGGAAGTGATGTTGACATGACAATTTAGCAAAACTGGATATGATCGAAGCATTATCACATTTCCATAAAAAGAATTGCTTCGCATCGCAAAATATAAATCAGAACAAGCGACCGAAATCAATTATGAATATCGCTTTGCTCCACAATCACACTTTCAGTATATCACAACAATCATTTTTCGCAATTGCAATTGGTTCTTTGTGTGTTTATGTTTTCTTATGTCAATATAGTATTCTGTAAAAAAATTACAAATTTTTACAAAACTTGTTGGCGGACTGATCCTTCCACTTCAAATGTGTTGCATTTTGCACAAAATGGCATTTTATGTTGCGTGATTATGCAGCGATATAATGGGGCGGGAGAATGAACAGAGAAAATCAGAAATCTTTATCTTTATTATTCTTTCTTTCTTGTTTTTTCACAAAATGTGACATATACTACTAGAATGTTCGGCAAATATAAGTCGATTAACCAGTCAAGAATCTGCGAAGTAAGTGCGAAACCACGCCGAATTTGCTCTTATAAGGAGAAAAAATAAAAATTTACATTTCTGGCACGCATTTTGCATTGTTTGATTTCAATGTAAACGCATTTTTCGATTCGATTTTCCAATTTGACTTTTAATGGGCGTTTGTTCAGAAATAACAAAAATAGAAAAAAATATAAGTGGTTTAACAATGAAAAAAGTCTAATAATTAAAAGAGTGGTTGGTGGCATTAGTTAGTTAGTTAGTTAGTTAGTTAGTTAGTGTGTTGATATTTCAAAACATTCACCCAAAAATCACAGTAAATATAAGGAGAGACAAAAATGGACAAAAAAATCACTTGTGTTGTTTTAATTGGGATACTTTCCGTATTCTGTTTTGATTCGGCAAACGCTGACTTGATCACATTTAGATTCGTTCCTGCGGAATCATCCACACAGGAACGCTTTGATGACCTCGGAGTGTATCCTTGGGATTCAATGTTCTTGCAAGCAGAGCGTCGTGCCGATAATTCAGGAGTTTCTTTCACATTCTGGAATGATTATGGAATGGGAAAATCACAAAAAGAATTTCTCGTTTGGGATTCTGAAGAAGTTTTTTCTGGCGGAAAGGTGGCACAGGGATATGATGGCACAGTCTCCAACAGAGTGGGGAATTACCCTGAATACGATTTGGGCACACCAGATATGATTATTTCCGGTTTCAGTTATGTACAATTCGAGGACTACAAATTCGACTTGTTTTTTGATGAGGGAAAAGGATGGGACGACTTTTTAACTGCGGCTAATCGAGTCGGGGACAGTCTATTTGCTGTTGCTCTGCATTTGCAGGCACTCGATGAAGGCAATAGTGCCAAGATAATCACGGGCACTTTCGTCAAAAATATCAATGAAATAAAAGTGACACCGGAGCCAGCGACGTTTCTCATCTTTAGTTGTGCTGTTCTTGCTGGAGCAGTTTGGCTGAATCGGAGACGTTTTGGAATTGTCACAATAAAATAGAAACGATAAAAAAATAGAAACGATAAATACAAGAAAAAAATAAATACAAGCAAAAAAACGTGAAATGACAGACAATTTGTCTCTCATTTCACGAATAAAAAAATGCGGAAGTGTTGTTTTCCAATGTCCGGCAAGTTTGCGCATGTCACTAAATGATCGGCTCCGAACGAAACAGGGAATTGAAATCACGCAAATCGTACAATCTCGCACCAGAATTTGTCGGATAAGTCCAGTCGCCGGAATCAAGACGGCAAATGTGGTTCCATCCATATACATTGTTTCCGATCCGAATCGCTCTTTCTCGAAACGAGTATTTTATTGCCCAAACAAATGCAGATGGCCCATCATCGTCTAATCCGTGTCCAGGTCGATATAATTTATTCGCCTCCGCGCCCATAAATAGCAGGGTCTCTGGTGCGCAGCCGATAAAAGTACCATTATTCACCGTTCCCTGTCTTGCTTGAATTTGTTCCCAGGGAGGATCGATGACATTGTGCCAAGTAAGAATGTGCATCGTCCAGGGAATCATTTTGGGGAGAATTTGGTCGGCAGCAACAACTGTGTTCGTATTTGTCCATCGCCATCCACGCACTGGAAGATCGACACATTCGGATTCGATCACGAGTTTATATGTGATAGATGTGCCGTCGTCATTAATCGGTGCATCAATCCGGTCATTTCCGTCCAGTGTCTGATATTCGACGACTGCTTTCGCAAAAGAGCCATTATAATTAACGAAATCTTTGGCCAAATTGACCATTTCTTTGGCATTGATTGCGCTGGGATCAAATGGCTCAAAATGAAGAGATCGAGCAAATACATCTTTGCGACCTGGATAAATGAGCCGCCGTTCTTGCAATGGAGATTTGGGATTTCCAAAAACTGCCAGAGCAAATTCTGTTCGCTTTTCCCAGGGAAGCAAAAACCTTCTTGTTGCAGAAAATCCTTCAAATGTATATCGCTCCACTGGAGAGCCGCCGAGTTCTTGAAATGTGAGCATCGCTGGAAATAAAAATTGACGAAGATTAAAAATGATGAAAAACTGGAAATTAATTAAGTAACGACAACATGAGATGTTCACGAATTTGTTTTTTCTGTTTTTTACAAATCACCCAATCAATTCAAATCGTTTGATAAACTGCCATTTGTTTTCTGATGATTGTTTTTGTTCACTTTGGATATAATGAAACAAATATGACCATTCATGCTGCGGGTCATTCAACTGAAGTCGATGAAAAAGCCTTTCGACAAGACGTGCAATGTCTGCTCCTTCTTCATAAAATTCGTGCCATATTTCAAAATGCCAAATCATTTTTTGAATCGGAATTGTTCGGCTCGAATACTGAATTACATTTGTTTTTTCATGCACAAGTAAGACTGACGGAAAAATTCCGATGTTTACTTGTCCAGTAAAAAATCGTTCAAGTGGCACGGCAGACGAAAGGAGTGTTGAATCTCTCCAAAACGAATGGATCATCTCTTCAAGTAACATTATTTACCTCATCAAATCAATATGAATAGGTCAAAAAAAGTGGCACAAATTGGAAAGCAGAAACGATGCCAAAAACAGATCGATTTATTCTCAATTTGGTTCACCAGAAAACAAATGGAATTCGGTGAACCCATCTGGATACAATGGTTGTTTTGCGGTGATAATTCGATAAATTGAACCATCATTTCGGCGAAAAACGTCTGTCGGATGCCATTCGACGATTCCTTGAATCAGTACGAAAATTCCTTCCTGAAATCGTGTTCTTTGCGTATTTGCTGATGTTGTTTTAGAATCGGAATCATTTTTGTACGTTTTCGCGGAAAACTTGGCTGGTATTCCAGTTTGAATTGTGTGAAAACCTCGTTTTAATACGCCCCCAGACGTTTTTGTATAAGCAGTGCGGAGGTGATCTACAAACTCATCAAGTCCAAATCGCACATTGTATGTTCGTGCCACACACTGCCATATTTGATTAAGTGGCGATTGATTTACCTCCAAAATCATCCAACTATTTTCGTTGGAATCAACTATTTCGTCGCCCTCAATTGGAATTCTCTCCAAATTTTGTGAAGATAAATACCAATGACCGAATCGAGTCGGAATCACAGACTCATCTGCCCCGAATTGTCGTTTACTGCGAAAAGGGCGCAAAATGGCGTGCAAAACATTAATTTCGATGTCACTTCCATGTCGTCTCAAAAGAATCGACTGCGTGCCATCTGCCAAACAGAGCAAATTGTCATTCATGATAAATCGTATTTGAAAAATAATTGTAACTTTTTTGCCTATTTGAGAACATTCAAGAAAATTCATTGTGCAGGCCAGAAAACATCACACAATGAAAGTGAAGTGCGTCGTGTATTAAAAACAGTGAAATAACAAGTCCAGCAAAACTGAAGTATTTTCGAGTTATTCACAAACACGAACCACTCCGCCATTTCTGGCACCCCTCCTTTGAAAAGAGGGGAGTAATGCGATTTTTTAATTTTTTATTGTTTTTTACGACGCACTTTCAATTCGGCATCAAATTCCTGTTGAAAGAATTTCAGTGGGAATTTGATCTCGTTCCAGCATCCGGTCGCACCATTCGACTGTTTTTTGTAACTGCGACAAGTAATCTGTCCAAGAAACGGTTTGTCCATCAATCGAATAACTCGGTTTGGGATGCTCTGTCAATTCAGTAATAAGCAAAAGAGTTTGATGTTTGATTTGTTCTAACATTGATTATCCTGTGCATTTGGCGATATATCGCGGATTTAGAACGGCGGGAGTGCCTCGTTCTGATGCTTTGAAACGAATCACGATGTCCTGTGTAAAATCTGATTCACTTCCAGAAAGTGATCGAGTAACAGTAATTGGCCAATTTTCCATGTAAGCAAATGCCTTTTTGAAGTTTCCAAGAAACCAAATCTTTTCTGGATTGGAAATTGCCGGAGTTGCTGTCGCCAAACGCGAGAAAGCAAGGCGACTTGCAACTACATTATATTTTGCAAATGGATTTGGCACCGCTGAAACATGTGTCGAAGTGGTGTCATCATACGACAATTCTGATGCGAAAAACAGCCGATGTGCGACATGTCGTTTGGCTGGCATGATCAATACAGTGTCCGGCTCCACAAGAATCGGTTCATGAGTTGCTGGATCGAGCATTTCACCCAGAATATTTTCAGCGGCATCGACACTTTCCCAGTCATTCAACTCGTTTGCAGCGAGAAGGTTTTTCCATGATGCGGTGGAACCTGATCCGTCATAATAAGTCGGATATGTAGTTCCATTAAATTTGTAACTCGATTCGAGTCCAAGAATCATGTCGAGAATTCGTTTCTCTTTATTCAGTGCGAGTGTTTCTCCTACTTCCGCCGCACGATTCAGCACTAAATTGGTGCGATCAAAAAATACTGCCTCTTTTGTAACAGGAACAATCAAACCACGCTTTGTTGTACTTGGAGTGTCGATATAATCTACTCCAAATCCAATTGTCGGATATGTTTCACCGGGCTGAATTACAGTCGCCTCGTCTGGTAATGATGCTGCGCCAGGAATACGTTCCCCATCCAATCGCGTTGGAATCGTTGCCACCAATTTTGATGCCGAAAATGCTGATTGGTTATACGATTCAAGAATTTTTGATTCAATAACTGCTCCAGTTATGTTGAGGAATGCAGCATCATTTTGATCGCCCCCATCTTCCATTAAATGGACTGGACGATTGTTTCGCGGGTCCCATGCTTTCACTCGTTCACGTCCATCTGGCATCAGTCCTTCTGCGAGATCACGCAGACTGAAATCGTCTGGCTTCAAGTCGCCACTTTGAAGTGCTTCAGTGACATGTTCGATGGTTTTTTGCGCACCATCTGATTCGAATCGTTTTCGTAACTCTCGGCAATTAATTGTTTTCATAAATAGTTTTGGGTAAAAAATTAGAAAAATGGTGAAAATTAAAATGTTAATTAAAATGGAATGAGATCGGAAAAATCATTTTTTAACGAATCTTCCGGTTTGACACTTTTTGGGCAAACTTTTTTGGCAAGTAATGTGTTTATCGAGTAATGAGTTTCACAAAATCTTTTTTGGTTATATCCTCAGAAACATATTGTTCGCGTCCAATTGGTTTTATTTCTGGAATGTTCCATTTGGTAAATTTAGGCGAAAAAGCAGATGTGGATATACGAATCTGCTCCATAAATTGAAGGCGTTCGTGAATGATTTGCGAAAGTATTTTTTCATCATCGACATTCTCCATCAAATCAAAAAAAGTTTCACTAAATGGAATGCGACACTCAGGAAAGACTCGATTGATCTGCTCGATCAATGTTCTGAAAATCTTTTTTGATCTCACATTTTTTGCGCACAATTCACATGGCATTTTTGGTGTCAGATTTTCATTGTGGTGATGATGCTCGAATCGTGTCTCAGAAAGTTCCTCTGATGGCAATGTATTTTCTGCACTTATTTCTGATACTGAAATTGTTTTTGATTCGATTTCAGAGGCACTTGGTTGGTTTGCCATTTTTTGTTCTGATGCTGAATCACCAATGTTTTTCTGGCCAGAAATGGGACTCAATTTGGGAACAGTTCCATTTTCGCACTTGCTGTGACCTTCAAAGAGTCCCGTCGTCGTGGCAGGATCGGCGACCAGATCAACACTTCGCACCGAAATGATTTTATCGACGATCAACCGATTTTCATTTCGTCTGACAACTGCTTCGACATTATGAGAAAAACCAACATTCTCTGGAGCAAATTGAGCATCCCAGAGTAGTTGTTCAGCAATTGCATGTTTCGGATTGAATTGAAAGTCGGCAAAAAGTCCCTCATTTTCCCGCAAAAGAACATTTCGAATAACGCCGAATCGATCCTGATAACTTCTCGGTTTTCGTGGGTCTCCGTCTGGATGATTCAGATTGACTTTGGAATTTTCGTACAATGGAATCGCGCGTTTCAATTATGTTTAGAATCCTGTTATGTTATGTAACCGACTATTGGATACAAAAACACCCAGTTTAATGAAGAATTTGTGAATTTTAACTTAACATAATGCTGATGCAATTAAAGATCGTTCAGCCAGTCAAGCAGATTTTTG
>JBOFGF010000307.1:0-2617 GCA_051649005.1 Thermoguttaceae bacterium
GCATCTTTTTGTTGCGACGACCCACAATTACCTCCTCTTTTTCACCAATTTAGGAAAGGTTTATTGGCACAAAGTTTATGGACTTCCCGAACTGCCTCCGACATCCAAAGGACGTGCCATCGTCAATTTGTTGAATCTCTCCGAAGGCGAAACAATTGCCGATTGTCGGGCCATTAAAAACTTTGATGAACCTGATCACTATTTGGTTTTGGCCACAAAAAATGGTTTAGTAAAAAAGACTGCATTGTCAGCGTTTGGCCGTCCACTAAAAGGCGGACTCATTGCCATCAAACTGCGAGAAGGGGACGAACTAATTGATGTTACTGTTGTTGGCCCCGGCGACGAACTAATTATGTCCACCGCAAGTGGAAATGCGATTCGATTTAGACACACCGATGCTCGTGCGATGGGACGCGCAGCATCTGGAGTGCGAGGAGTTCGTCTGCGAAAAGGAGACCATGTTGTTGGAATGGTCATTGCTTCGCCAGATCGAACGCTTTTGACGGCGTGTGCAAATGGATATGGAAAACGGACTCCAATTGGCCCAAATGGAGCAGTCGAAGCCGAACAAGCACCGCTCGATGACGAAAATCTTGTCGATCAAACTGGGGAGGAGATTTCTGAGTCGGCTATTTCGGATACAATTGTTTCAGATTCCGCAACTTCAGATTCTGCAATTTCAGATTCCGCAATTACTGATGAAAATTTGGATGACACTGTTGATATTTCAGATGCCGAGACTGATGCGGGCGATGATATCAATTCCAGTTTGTGTTATCGAACAAAGCATCGCGGCGGACTTGGACTCAAAGACATTAAAACGACGAAGCGAAATGGGCCAGTAATTGGAATTTCTCGCGTTTTTGACACAGACGAAGTGATGATGATAACAGCAAAAGGTCAAATTCAGCGAGTTGCCGTTTCTGATATTCGTGTGATGGGACGAAACACACAGGGAGTTCGTCTTATGAATCTCGATGCAGACGACACTCTTGTTGCTGTTAAACGAATTCCACCAGACGATTCACCAGACCACCATTCGTCAGAGAACTCAGAAGATGCAGAATCGAACGAAATACAATCCGCAGTAGAAATTGTAACAAATTCAGTTGCCGAACAAATCAACGTGGAAGAAAACATGGAAGAATAAGAAATGGTAATTATGCCTGTTTCAATTTCTGATTAGAAGATTCGATTCGGAAGTCGATTTGCAGGAGTTGTATTTCCAAAATTATCCAATTCGTTATTTTCCTCTCCCTGTAATTGCTGGATCAGTTTCTGAAATTCAGGGAGGGGAATCCGTCTCACAGTTGTTTCTTGCAAAGGACCTTCAATACTCAATTGTGCGATTTGATCCCCCGCTTCTCCCACCAGATCGCTCAAAATTGGAATCTGCAATTTTCGATTTCCGAGTCGCGTTTTCATCAGTAGTTTGACATAATTTGTGTCCAGACGCATTTCACCGCGTCCCAGTAAACTGATTAGTCCACCTTCAAAAACAATTCGATTGAAGTACATCAGATTCCCGACTACTCGAAAACTAATATCTGCCGAACTAAATGCACCTGCATTTTTGTCAATATCACGAACACTTAATTCTCTCAAAAGTCGCATCATTCCAGGTGCGCTGTAAATATTCGCTTCTCGCAGCTGAATTTCTCCCGTGCCTGAAAGCGTGTCCCAGTTATAACCTTGTCCGGTGAAATACGATTTCCATGTCAATTTTCCGCTGATTTTCTTTTCGCTTGGTTCAAATTCCTGTGCGACTTTGGCCAAGTCGGCATCGTTTATATGGACATGAATTCCGTACAACATTTTTCTCTGTAAATCAATTCGACCTTCGCATCGCAAAATACCATCGCAAAATTTGGCCGACAATGGACGAGATGGGACGACTTCTTGTGGCCCAGTTGACTGAAGTTGCATTGCTGCTCCCTGCTCGGCTGCCAACTTTGAACTCGGCGGAGTCGGGAAAAGCCCACTCGCTGGACGACCGATCCAAATTTGATTCGTTCCCGATTCGTAATAAAAAGGGCCGCACACATCAGTGATTGAAACGCCGCGCACTGTCGCCGCATCTAAATTCCACTCCCCTCCCATCCGACATTCTTCGCCCTGTGAATAACCGCGAATACTAATCGTGCCAAAAAGATGATCGAGAGGAACACCAACTTGCAAACGCGCTTGATGCAACAAAAAGGACAGATTCCATGATGTATAAAGAGGTTGACCTATATTCTCTTTGATGAAAATGATCGAACCACTCACATTGATCGGTTTTTGTACCAAAATTGAATCGAATAACTGTTGGAGTCGTTCAGGAAGTGCCGTTTGTAATTCCCGATTTGGTGGAAGTTGGTTGAATGTCAGTGGTTCCAGTCGCACCATCCAGCGACCATCGGAAAAGTTCTGGCTGAGAAGTCCGGTGCTCAAAAGAGCATCTTTGTTTCGTCCTGTGATTTTTTGTGACGAAATTACACCGTTTACATAGTCAATAGTACCACTAATGTCTTCCAGTCTATATGGAAAATGAACGGGAAAGACTGAAAATCCTGGACATGGAGTGGCTCGAAATTGTAAATTTATTTTATGATCCGCTGATGACAATCGAATACTC
>JBOFGF010000308.1:0-4096 GCA_051649005.1 Thermoguttaceae bacterium
CGGAGTTGAATAATGGTCACCGTTATTGAACCCCGAATGGGGTTCTCACGTTTTTGATGTTCGTGTTACTACCATTCGGAAGTCCCTCCGGGACTTTGTATTTTTTTGACGATTGTTGCCAACAAACCCGCCAACTAACGTTGGCGGCTCGCCAAATACACCGCCGACTTACGTTGGCGGCTCGCCTAATAACCGCCGACTTACGCCGGCGGCTCGCCGAAACGCACTGGTTCGCAAAAACAGTGCAAAACAACGAAAATACCGGAACGCCAAACGTACATTACGTCTCCGAGTATTTTGCCGAACACACAATACCTTTATTGATTCTATATCTTGGAAAATCATCAAAAAATTTTGAACCACTTGCTACGTTTTGAACGTTGGTATCAATACCAATATTGACCGTAAACAATGCAATTGCCAAAAAAGCAAAAAAGTGCGGGGTATTGCATCGCAGAAAATCAGTTGTACAATGAACAAGAGTTGTTCGTGTTCGTTTCGGTTTTCCGTTTCGGAGGATATGCGAATGGTGAGCAGGCTGATTCGAAATCAGTTGCCGGGTAACCGGTTGAGGGTTCGACTCCCTTGTCCTCCGCTGAGTTTGAGTTCATTTTTACGATACATCCGCTCCCACAAGAGTCGGATAAACTTTTACAAAAATGATTTATAATGGCAGATAATGACAGTGTCCAATCGGGCAAAAATTTTGGTATCGGAGTTGAACAAAAAACAGAGGGGTATTTTTTGAAGGGTTCGGCCCATCTCGATTGGGGAATGAAGGATCGACTTTCTCGCATTTTTTGTCCATGTTCGGGCAAAACAGTCATGCTCGCCTTCGATCATGGCTATATTATGGGACCAACATCGGGATTGGAACGCATTGATTTGTCGATAGTGCCACTCATCGAATATGCTGATTGTATTATGTGTACTCGTGGGATTTTGCGCAGCGTTGTTCCGCCGACATGTCGAAAACCAATCTCGCTTCGTTATTCCGCTGGTTCGACCATTTTGACCGACTTAAATGACGAATGTTTCATGGATATTGCAGATGCAGTGCGACTGAATGCGTCCCTTCTTGCAGTAATGGTGGCAGTCGGTGACAAAAATCACGAAGGATTGACAATTCGCAATTTGACACAGACGATTGATTTGGGCATAAAATATGGGATTCCAACGATGGGAGTGACCGCCGTCGGCAAAGAGTTGGTGCGAGATGCCCGATATTTGGCACTGGCGAGTCGAGTTTGCGCCGAAAATGGTGCTCATGTTGTCAAAACATATTATTGTGAAAAAGATTTCGAGCAAGTAACTAATTCGGTTTCTGTCCCGATAGTAATTGCAGGTGGTAAAAAATTAGCCGAAAAAGAAGCATTGGAAATGGCGTATTGTGCGATCAATGATGGTGCCGCCGGAGTTGATATGGGTCGGAACATTTTCCAGTCGGATGCTCCGATTGCCATGATTCAGGCAGTTCGCGCAGTGGTTCACAAAGGTGCGAAGCCAGATGCCGCTTTCAAAATGTATGAAGAATTGAAAAAATCGTGAACGAATAAATCGGCAAAACCATCCCGCCATTTTTGGTTCCATTCCTTGAAAATGATGGGAGTTGTTTGCGGAATTTGATTTTTTCTGTTTCTAAATAAACACTCAGAAACACGATTATATTTGTGCCAGCTTCACTTGATTGCATTGTTTGTTTGACTCGTCAATCTCTTGAAGCGGCGCGGTTTGCTTCGTCAGATGAAGCGACCCACGCCGCCGTTCTGCGTCGTGTTCTTGCAGTCGTTCAGGAAAAGGGATTCACGACGATTCCGCCGCTGGTCGCCCAAGAAATTCAGCAAATTGTGCGAGAAGAGACTGAAAGTCTCGATCCATACAAAGATGCGAAATATCGTTTCAATGAATTGATGCTTTCAATTCGTGATTCGCTTCGAAATCGTGTTCGCACATCTTCTGCCCCACTTCTCACAGCCGTGCATGTGGCAATTGCAGGCAATACAATTGATTTTGCGGTGCGAGGCGACTGGACTCCGCCGCTGGTACTCGAAGCAGTCGAATCTGCTCTGCATCAATCGATAAATGGCGATCTTTCTGAGTTTGTGAAGGTCGCAGCACGGTCAAAAAATCTTCTTTATTTGCATGATAATTGTGGCGAAATTGTTTGCGATCAGATTTTAATCGAAGAATTACAGCGAACTTTTCCACTTTTGAAAATTATTTCTGTTGTTCGAGGATTTCCCGTATTAAATGATGTAACTCGAGAAGATGCCATTCAAGTGGGACTCGATCAAACGACGACAGTGATCGACAATGGAAATGATGTTCTCGGAACAGCTTTGGAGCAGTGCAGTGATGAATTTATGGCGTATTTTCATAAATCCGATTTAATTGTTTCTAAAGGACTTGGGAATTTTGAAACATTGTCCGTTTATGACTCAATTCAATTGCCACATCCCATTTTGTATCTTTTCAAAGCAAAATGTCCATTCATCGCCAAATACGCCGGTGTTCCTTTTGGTGATTTAGTGATAAAATGGAGGGAACAAGCCGCTGTAAACGGCACAAAATTGGATGTTTAGCCCGCCGCGTTTCGATCCGCATCAATGAAAGGCGGTAATGGAGAAAATTCGCAGAATTTTCGGAATTACGCTTGACAACCAACATTTCGAGCCGGTGCGTGAGCAGCGGAATTTGTTCGGCGTTTGTTTGACGAGAGCCGCGAACTCTGTTCGCGGGCCCCATGTCCGTTGGAAAATTTTTTCGTTTTTCAAAAATGTGGATTGCAATCTTTAATTTTTTGTGTAAAATTTCAAGTTACGTTCCGGCTTATTGCCGGTTTAACAATTAGATAATCGCAAGTATCAGTCACTGAAACTGCCATTTTGGTGGGACTTTCTTCCATGTGTCACCCGGCTTGCCGGATTGGAAGAAAAAGATTTTGCTGTTGGACACATGCGTTCCCGAACGGGAATGTCATGCCAACAGCTTGCGAAGTTCCGTGCAGACAATTTGAAACTGTCTGTATTGGTTTGTGCAAGCGCGCGGACTGCCTCCGTGACACGAGGGGAATACTTCGTACTTCAGTGACTCATGGCGTTCCCTTTTCTTTTTGAAAAGGCTTCCGCCTTCTTGTCGATTCTCGACAACCCCTTATCTGGAGGAATTTTTTCATGTCAGGAACGAGTATGTATAGTAGCCTTTTCGAGGCGGCCGAAAAAGGAACGGTGACAGATGTACAGTTTTTTTTTAACAAGGGAGAAACGGTTGACCAAAAAGATGGGCGTGGCTGGACACCGTTACACTTTGCCGCTTGGGGCAATAGCAACGTGAAAACTTTGGAATACCTTGTTGCCAAAGGTGCTGATGTTGCCGCGAAGGATAATAACAATCGCCCCCCACTCCACTGTGCCGCTTGGAGAAATTCTAACGTCGCGGTTTTGGAATATCTGATTTCCAAAGGTGCCGAAATCAATACGGAAGACAAATATGGCTGGACACCGCTACACAATGCCGCCGTAGATAATTCTACAATAGCGATTTTGGAGTATCTCGTTTCCAATGGAGCAGATGTCAACGCGAAAAATCAAAACAACGAGACACCATTGGATTTTGCCGACACAGACGAGAAAAAGCGTATTTTGCGTGAAGCGGGTGGTAAGTTGGGGAAGGAATTGACGTGATCCATTGCGTTTCCCTTAATTGGAATCCTATTTCCTGAAGCCTATAGTCGTTAATGTTACCATTCTGCAACTACCATAACGCAAGCGCAAGCAGCGTTGATTCAAAAGCGGTTTTGCAATTGTCAGTGAACGGTTACAAATTATCTGACCAAATAACCAGCAAGGTATCAAACATGGAAAAAAACAAAAAATCGCAAAGAAGCTCTGAAAAATCATTTTCGAATTCATCGCCGACAAGTTTTCGCGGACGCGATATAGACCACTGGAAAATGGTACTAGTGCTTTGTTAATCTAAAAACTTTGGATACAGTGATTCGAGTTTTATTCTTGCGTTATCTACTGTGAAGTGCCACTGGACACCCTTTTGATCTGCATTACGTGCGTTGGCCCAAGACTCAACCGCCATTCGTAAT
>JBOFGF010000309.1:0-15179 GCA_051649005.1 Thermoguttaceae bacterium
AGTTCCTTTTGTGAAAAAAATTGGAAAAATAAATAATCAATTTACCCGCCGACTTACGTCGGCGGCTCGCCGCGCTTCGTAGAAACGTGTTGTTTTTGTGGCACAGTCGCATTTACAAAACAGCACAATCCGCACTGGCAGAATCCGCATTGTAAACAGATTGTCGAAAAATGTCAACAGAGAAAAAAACAATGGAAGTTTTTTCGCTAAATTTTTTTACTGTTTCCTGTTTTTTCCCTTTTTTGGAAAGTGCGGATGAATGATTGACATCAAATTTTTTGTTCGTACAATAATGTATGAATGCGGTGGGCATTATAATTATCACACAAACAAATAAGGGGCGAAAAACATGGGAAATATCGGCATCGGACTCAATTTGGAAGCTGTGCGTACTTCGCACAAATCATTCGAGTGGGGAGTGCAATTTGCAGCAGAACTCGGATATGAATATATCGAACCCATGATTCATTGGGGACGTGAACTTCTCAGTGAAGCTCGTTATTTTCACAGTGTTTCCATGCTCGATGATCCATTTCGAGTGCGTGACTGCATCGAAAAACATGGTTTGAAATTGTCAGCATTTTCATCGCACAGTCAGCTGTCGAAACCCGAAATCGCGGTCGAATACTTGAAACAGGCGGCTCGATTTGCAAAAGAAGCCGGTGCGCCGGTCATCAACACACACGAAGGTCACAAACAAACGTGGTCGAACGAGGCCGAAGACTTCGTTCTGATAAAATACTCACTCACCGAGGCCGAGAAAGTCGCATCGAGACGTGGCATTAAAATCGGTCTCGAAATGCACCAGACGTATTCGTTGATTCCTGAAAAATACGACCAGATTATGAATCTCGTTTCGTCTCCTTGGATTGGCGCAAATTTCGACACAGGAAATGCTTATCTCGGCGGACAAGACCCGATTGCTTGGCTCGAACGAATCAAACATCGTCTCGTTCACATGCACGCAAAAGATATTTCGGTCGAACAGTCGGATGCAGAGCGCGGCAAAGTGATGGGAACGGCAGTCGGCTGTGCCTGCGGCGATGGCGTGATCGACTGGTCGGCCGTCATGTCGATATTGCGTTCGATTCCGCAGGATATTGTTTTGAGCGTCGAATGTGGCACACTCGAGCAAGCGGCCAGAAGTATCGACCATCTCCGAAAAGTACGAGATTCCATTTAATCCGTTTTCGCAGCTGTTTAGCCCACTTTCATATAAAGCGGGGCTAAACACAACAACAAAAAATTTTTTTCACAAAAAGAAATCTATCATGAAACCACAATTGCATTTTCGCTTCGGTTTTACATTGGTCGAACTTTTAGTCGTCATCGCCATCATCGGCGTTTTGATCGCCTTGCTCCTCCCCGCCGTTCAGGCAGCGAGAGAAGCCGCCAGAAGAATGCAGTGTACAAACCACATGAAACAGTATGGTCTTGCCGTACACAATTTCCACGACACAATACAAGGTTTACCACCTTTGGGAATATCCGACAAAAATGTCTCTTTATTCATGTTGGTATTACCTTACATGGAACAAGCATCATTATATGACATTGCCAAAGTTACCTTGAAAAATTTCGACGGAGTTACTGGAATGCCAGTTGGCGGCGACATGGCATGGTGGTGGTGGCTAAATACCAGTGCCTCGGGATTGACAGCGGACAATAAAAAAGGCTTTGGTTCCATTCCGATCAACAAATGTCCCAGCCGACGCAGTGGCGTTGCTGTTACACAAGACAGTGGCACTGCTCCGTGGGGATTTTTGGGTGATTATACAATGCCGATTGCAGGCCAAGAAGGGACTTTCGATAATTATGGTATTGCTTGGCGTACTTTCAATGAATCAGACCAGGGGTCGTTTCGCAGTCCATTTCGCATGGCCCTTTTGCAAGTTCCAAACTCCTTTAGTTCATGGAAGCCGCGTGATACGTTTGCATGGTGGTCCGATGGTACATCCAATCAAATCGTTTTGGCGGAAAAACATATTCCTTTTTCCCACTTAGGTGACTGTGATTCATTGAGCAAATGGGACTGTGGAATACAAATGATCGGACAAGGCAGCGGTTATGAATTCACCGCACGTTCGGCTGTTATGAATCTTCCGGGAGCAACTCTTGCACCATCTCATTTCTACCAAGACCAAGTTCCAAGCCCGGCAGGTGCACATTATGCGAATGTTATGTGGGCCTTTG
Source organism: Thermoguttaceae bacterium (assembly GCA_051649005.1). Lineage (GTDB taxonomy): Bacteria > Planctomycetota > Planctomycetia > Pirellulales > Thermoguttaceae > WRKP01. The sequence continues at coordinate 2,194 of JBOFGF010000309.1, forward strand.
GAAGTGCGCATCCGAGCGCGATAAATGTTCTTCTGGGAGACGGCTCTGTGCGTATAATTTCCCCAACAATGCCTGTAACTCAATTTGTTTATCTGTGCAATGTTGATGATGGTCGGAGTATTTCTAACTTTTGAACACTTGAAGGCGATGCGGTTTTAGTAAAAAAAATAAAGGATACATTTGTACAATGAAAAATTTTCAGTTTAATTTGTGTTACATTCTTCTTGTATCTATTATATGTCTGACATGTTTTGGATGTGGCAAAGGTTATACAAAAGTTTCGGGAAAAGTTACACTTCCTGATGGCACAATAGTCAGCAGAGGCGAAGTTTATTTTGAAGGCGAAAATTTTAGCGGATTCGGAACGATTAACAAAGATGGTTCGTACCATATTGGTGCTCTGAACAATGGAGAAGGAGTGCCACCGGGAACTTATAAAATTGCCGTAAGAGGAGTTCTTGGTTATCCAGACGTTAATAACCCTACTATTTTTTATCAAGCGATTGATCCAAAATACTCAGACATCAGGTTTTCTGGTCTGACTTGCGAGGTTGAAAAAAAATCTAAAGTTCATGATATTATTGTCGAAATTAATCCACAATGGGCGAAAATCAATAACGGATCACTATAAATCATCTGACCATAATATACTGCGAATTGTCATCAATTAGATGTTTAACCCGCTTTCGTAGAAAGCGGATGTTTCGCAAAACAAAGCAAATTTCTAAAAAAATGACACTAACAAAAGTATCGTTTTATGCCGGTGTTCACAATACCGTCATCAGTATACCAACTTATTAAGGACGAAGTATGAAACACGTTAAAAAAATTGTATTGATTTTTTTCGTAACTATATTTGTTTTAGTGGCAGGATTCCTCCCGGCTGCGACGTTTTATATTGATTCTCAAAATGGCGATGATTCAGCGAGTGGACAGTCGCCTAGTTCAGCATGGAAAACGCTGGAAAAAGTGAACCAAACGACATTTCAACCGGGCGACAAATTACTGTTAAAATCAGGATGTTCATGGAGTGGTCGTTTACAACCATTAGGTTCTGGGAACAAAGAAGCCTCCATTACTCTTTCCAAATACGGTGGTGAGGCGAGACCGATCATTCACGGATGCGGTTTGAAAGGCGGAACTGTTAGTTTGAAAGATCAACAGTACTGGATAATTTCTGATTTGGAGATCACTAACAAAGGAACCGATGAACGTAGAAAACAGGGAATTCGTATCGAGAACAATTGTGCAGGCGAACTGTCGGGAATTGTCGTTCGTAATTGTTTCGTTCACGATGTCGAAGGAATTTTGGACGAATATAAAGACGGAAAAGAAAGCGGTGGAATCGTTTTTTATATCACAGCATCCAATTTTAACAAGCCTTCTAAATGGTCAGACATTTTAGTCGAAAACAATGTACTTACCGACATCGCTCGAGAAGGAATTTTGTTTCAGTCGTTGTGGATTCGTAAAAAAGGCGATGTCAATGAAAACATGGCAAATCATGGCGAATATGTTGCTTCGACGAACATCCGTATTGTGGGAAACCGATTGGAGCGAATAGCAGGAGATGGAATTATTCCGTGGTGCATTAAAGATTCTGTTGTGGAACAGAACTATGTAAAACAAAGTAACAACAATACAGTAAAACAAGGACATGCTGGAATTTGGCCCTATTTTTGTGAGAATGTAATCTTCCAATTTAATGAGGTTTGCGAAACGAAAACTAAGTACGACGGAATGGCATTCGATTTTGACAGTAGTAATATCGACTGTATTTACCAGTATAATTACAGTCACGATAATGAAGGCGGATTTTTGAATTGTTGTAGTGATGGCAAAAGTAGCGGAAATATCGCTCGATACAACATCAGCCAAAACGATGGGTGTGTTGATGGTGGTCGCGTTTTTTTGATACATGGTCCAGGTAACAAAAATTATCAAATATACAACAACACAGTTTATGTAAAAAATGGAAATCCGCCGATGTTCCATCTAGGAGCGGATTCATCTGAAAGCTCGATTCTGTTTTCCAATAATATCTTCATCAATGAAGGTACTGGAAAGTTTGAACAGTTGAAAGGCTGCACTTTCGTCAGTAATCTATATTTTGGAAACGGCGTCATTGACAGCGATCAGAAGAAGCTCGTTGTTAATCCGAAATTAGTGGCACCAAATACAGGTGGTAATGGACTCGACTCTGTAGATGGATACAAATTACGCGTTGGATCGGCAGCACTAAAAAAAGGGAAGATTATTTTAAGTAATGGAGGGCGAGACTATTGGGGCAACAATGTTTCAAATAATACGGCACCGAATATAGGTGCGTACAATGGTGAGCCGATCAAAATAAACGAAAAATGACAGGCGAAATGGAAAAATTTTATTTTGCCGGGAAATTTTTTATAAAAAACCTAAAAAACCAAATGATAAAATTGAATAAACAACGTGTGGTTTTAGTTACTGGTGCATCCCGTGGACTTGGAGCAGCGATTGCTAAACGTCTTGGAAAAGATGGTTTCCGGGTGGCAGTAAACTATTTTAATAGTCCGAAACGAGCCGATGAAGTCGTTCAAGAAATAGTAGACAACGGCGGAATGGCAATGGCTTTTAAAGCAGATGTTACGCAAGAACGTGATGTTAAACAGTTGATAAGTGAAATCACTGCAACATGGGGTAATGTCGAAATTCTTATAAATAATGCTACTGGTCCTCAACCTGATCTACCAATCGAAGAGTACACATGGAAAGATTTTGAGGATCAAATCAACTTCTTTATTAAGGCTCCATTCATGCTAATGCAAGAATTAATAGGCCCGATGAAAGAAGCCCGCTGGGGTAAAATCATCAATATGGGTAGTGAAGTTGCAGAAGATTGCCGCCCAAATTTTTCAGCATACGTTACGGCAAAATGTGCCATGCTCGGTCTAACCAGAACATGGGCACTTGAATTCGCACCGTGGAATATCGCAGTAAACCTGATTGCACCAGGTTGGATACCAACGGAACGACATAAAGATCAACAGGCAAAATTAGAACAATATCGTGCTAGAATACCAATGGGACATCATGGAGTTCCCGAGGACGTGGCATCAGCTGTTTCTTTTCTTGCCGCAGAAGAAACAACTTTCATAAGTGGGCAGCGTCTTTCTGTTAACGGAGCTTTTACGTTTTAAGAGATTTCATCTTTTTGTTTGTTGCGCGAAAACTCCGCCCGACTTGCTTGCAATGTCGCGCAGGTATCGGGTTTGATTTTTCCGTTTTCGTAGCTGTTTAGCCCGCTTTCGTAGAAAGCGGTTGTTTCCGTTTGGCGAGCCGCATCTGGCGAGCCGCCAACGTAAGTTGGCGGGTGTTTCATAAACGCTGCAATGTAATAACAAATCATCCTCAACATCGTAGATGTTGCAGAATGCTAGAAGAAGAAACTAAAAATCCCGTCCCAGAACGCCGGCGGCTCGCCGAACAAAACAACCGCCTCGCCAAATGCACCCGCCAACTTACGTTGGCGGCTCGCCGAACAAAACAACCGCCTCGCCAAATACACCCGCCAACTTACGTTGGCGGCTCGCCGAATACACAATATCAGTGAACGGCTACGAAAAATTTTATTTTGCCGAGAAATTTTTTTATAAAAAAACATAAAAAAACCTAAAAATGTTAAATTTGCTATTGACAGGGTGAGTAGCAAAGTTTTACAATGTCGTTGTCAAAGCTCGTGATTTCACAGTTGTATGTTTTATATGAAAATATCGACTTTCATTAGAAAGACTTTTTTTGAACACTTTCCCTACTTCAAACGTATTGCTGTGAGTGAGCCGGCTTTTCCTGACAACATATAATGGCTTGTACAACAGCAATCTTTTTGTTGTGGTACTCCAGTTTATTAGGATTGTGATTGATCTTTTGTGTCCGGTTCTTCATTACTTTTGAAAGGACTTCAAAATGACAGTATTATTGGAACCCAAAACAAGTCTTTCACCAAAAACCGCCGAATTTCCAACAACTATTGAAGATTTTGGTGATGCAGGATGCCTCGATTGCGACGAACTTGTTCGTCAAATTACTCGTTTGATTAAAAGAGAAACAAACTTTGGAGTCCAAGAAATGCAAGTGTTTTTGGACCGCGATTGTGTCGTGCTGACAGGTTATTGTCGGACCTTTTACACGAAACAGCTCGCACAGGAAGCAGCGCAGCGAGTCATAAATGGCGGCGGTTTAATCAATCGTATTCGCGTTGCCTGACCTTTTCACAGCAATTTTAGTTGGATGGATTTTGTCTGTTGTATGAATTGGTATGGAAACATTATCATTTTTTTAGAAATCCATCCTTTTAGTCGGTTGTTTACACCCTTTTGCAAATTATATTTAGATATACATATATTTAGGTGTGCCTGTTTAGGTATACTTAGGTCGTTGACTAAGAGATCGCCGCTCTGAATGTGTTGGTTGATGTCAGCAAATTTAGATCGGTATTACAAAGATGTTCCACAAACGGAGTACAAAAATCGTTATGAGCCGCTTCACTTCACTGCTTTTGTCATTTGTTATCGCACTGTTTTTCATGGCATCCAGTTCCCACGGGACCGAGACGCTTCAGTCGCTTCCAGCTTCGCCTGAAACTTCGGCGGAAGTGGAGTTGTTTGATGCAATAGATCAAGGTCTCATTGATGCCAAGATAGTTGCTTTCAGCTCTCTCAAAGCGCGCGTATCATTCCAAAATAAAACAGATGCACCACTCCGCGTTTCACTTCCCCCTGCATTTGCGGCGGTTCAACTGAGTCAGTTTGGTGGCGACGATTTTGGCGGAGGAGGAGGTGGTGGTCGTGGTGGTCGTGGTGGACGCAGTGGCGGCGGAGGCGGAAATAATCAAGGAGGCGGGCAGTCCATGGGCGGCGGAATGGGCGGCGGCGGAATGGGAGGCATGGGCGGTGGAATGGGCGGAATGGGCGGCGGTGGAATGGGCGGCGGAATGTTCAATCTTCCACCGGAAAAAATTGTTCGTCAAGATGTTAATACTCTCTGTCTCGAACATGGAAAGCCCGAACCACGCCAGACAATGAAATATGAGCTGCGTCGAATTGAAACCGTCACTGATAAACCGGAAGTCCACATGATCTGTTCACTCGTCGGAGCTGGTGCTGTCGATCAACAAGCGGCGCAGGCTGCTGTTTGGCACTATAATAATGGCCTTTCTTGGGAATTTTTGGCAAATAAACAGATTCGTCAGAGAGCAGGTTTCCAAACATCTCGCCCCTATTTTACGCCGCAAAGTATGGCTTTTGCAATGAATATCGCCAAAAATGTTGAGGAGAAAATTGCCCAAACAGCCAAAAATACAGGTGAAAAAACGAGTTCTGAAATGTTGGAATCCGCAAATGGAAAGTGAGTAATATGAAGTGAGTGGAGTTGGCATTATCTGTTTTGCTGCTAGTTATTTAGTTGCATTCATTTTGGGACTCTTTTCTTTATTTGTTCGACGTCCCGCGCAAGTCTCTCTTTTTATGGGATGGATGATTGCCGGGATTGTTGCACAAACGATGTTTCTTTTCAATCATATCTCTTTTTTGGGTGGGGCGGAAACATATTTTTGGATCGCATCATGGGGACTCGCGCTCGTGTGTCTTTATTTGCACTGCTTTCGTCCACAAGTTCCACTAAGTTTACTGATTCTGCCACTTGTTCTTCTTCTGATTGGAGGAGGAATTTGGAGTGAATTGGCTCATCAAAAATCCGATTCACTTCCGGCGGATATTAAGACTTTTTGTAAACAGTGCCACGTCGGAACTTTTTTGCTCGCAACTTTGTCAATTTGCGTCGGATTCGTTGCAGGTTTGACTTTTTTTGTACAAAATCGAAAACTAAAACTAAATTCTGCCGGTTCTTTTCGTTTTTTGACGAAATTTTTTTCGACATTCCCCTTTTCGACGCTGCGACTTCCGACGCTCGAATGGTCACTTTCAATTTGTCGCCAGTCAATTGCTTCGGCCATGTTTCTTCTCGGAATATGCGTTTTATCAGGATTCCTGATGCGTCCAGAGCGGGATGAATTTTCGTACTGGACCGATCCACTGGTTCTTGGTTGCTCTGGAATGTTTTTCTTTTTAATTCTCGTCTCTCGATTAGGAAGCGTTCCACTCCATGAACAAGAAGGGCAAATGGTAATTCGTTCCATATTTATCGTCTTTTGTTTTCTTGTCGCACTTTTGATCGGCAGTCTTTTACTTCCGAGGTCGCACTGGAATCGGCCACGAACGATTGATCCACCGAAAAATATATCTCAAAAAAATGCCATTTCATGGGAATTGATTGTGCAGTTTTAGGCATGGCAAAATCAAACCATGCACGAATTCCGAAAATCTAACAATGGAGATTAATAATGTTACTAAATTTATTCCGAAGTGTCGCATGTCAACTCGTTTGTTGTGTGCTCGGTGTGTCATGCTTTTACCATTTGTCTGATGTCAATATGACGATGGCCGAAACACAGGGGGATTCAGCCGCAACAATTCGTGTGCTGTTTATCGACGGTGGTCATGGATACGACGAAGCCGCGATGAAAACTCTCCTTGAATCGTTTGAAGATGTAAAATACAAAAAAGTAACGATGCCAGCAGCACTTGCATTGTTGAAACCCGGACTCGAAAAGGAATATGACTGTCTCGTTTTTTATGACTTCTACACTTTTCCATATAAACCGGAGGATTTGGAACCATTCAAAAACTTGCTAAAACAAGGGATCGGATGTGTGATTTTACATCATTCAGTCGGCGGATATGAGGGAAGTCCCGACTATCCTGAGATGATTGGAGGCAAATACATCACGGGAGAAGAAATGGCGATTTCCGGTCAATCATATCCCAGATCGAATTGGGCGCATGACCAAACGATTGATGTCGAAATAAATGACGCTTCTCATCCAATTTTGAAAGGAATCGAACCATTCACTATTTTGGACGAAACTTATGGCGGCGTTTATGTCCATCCTAAATCGCACATTTTACTGTCGACGAAACATCCTAAATCGACACCGCAGCTGGCATGGACCAAAGAATATGGGAAATCGCATGTTTTCACGACCTTACTTGGACACGACGCGAAGGCATTCACGAATCCTAATTTCCAGCGTCTGATTCATCAAGCGATTCAGTGGTCAACAAAACAAAAGGACAATATACAGTGAATCGTCATCAATTAGATGTTTAGCCCGCTTTCGCAGAAAGCGGTTGTTTCGTGAGCACTGGCATTTATTCGACGGTGTATTTGGCGAGCCGCCGACGTTAGTCGGCGGGTTATTCATTTTGTACGAAATCGGCTTTTCTGATAGAAAGACGATAGAATACAAGAGTATTCGTTTTACGTTTTTATGGTTATCGGAAGGTCGTCATGCGATATTGTATTTGGAATAATAAGGGCGGTGTTGGAAAAACATTTTTGACATACTGTTTGTCAACAGAGTACGCCATCAAACATCCTGAAAAAGCTGTCGTCATTGCGGACATGTGCCCGCAGGCTAATATCTCTGAAATGTTGCTTGGCGGAAATGGAATCGGCGAAGAAAATTTGAACGCATGCTATGAAAATTCCCGCACCATCGCCAGTTACATTAAGAGTCGATACGACCGAAGTCGATTTGGAAAACTGGGCAACGAAACATCGTACTTCGTCAAAGCGAAGGATTACAATCCGACCATGCCCGAAAATCTTTATTTGTTGCCGGGCGATGTCGATTTGGATATTTGTTCTTCGATCATCGATTATTTGGCCGCCGCTCCAGAGCGAGGAGCATGGGCCAAAAGTCGAAGTTTTTTAGACGATTTGATTGGTGTTTTTGAAGCAGACAGAAAGAAAGATAGCACCGTCTTTTTCATTGATTCTAATCCAAGTTTTGCCAATTACACACAACTCGGACTCATCGCGGCCAATCGCATTATCATCCCGTGTACTGCGGATTCCGCATCCATCAGAGGAATACACAATATTTTGCGTCTCGTTTTCGGTGTAAAAAGTGGATGTCTGATATCGAACGACGACGTGTTTGATACGTTTCATTCAAAGGTGCGGGACATTGGCGGCATCGAACCAAAAATTCACTCATTTGTTTTGAACAAGGCAAGGACGATGAATCGGAGAGCGTCGCAGGCGTATCAGGCGCATGTCACGAATATTACAACGATTGCTTCGGAGTTATCGGCAACACATTCTGCGTGTTTCACCGATCCTGTTCGTGCGAATCGGATTTACGACATGAAGGATTGCAACACGTTGGCACCGATTATCAATTTCAATGGACTTGTCCCTTCTTTATTACGACACCAAACCTATCAAGTTTATGGAAAGAATACGAAGGCGAATCAGAGTCAAATCACGCCATTTTTGGACGATTTAGAAAAACTTGTTTCCAGCATTGATTGATGGTGCGGTCAGTTCAAGTGGTGTGGATTGCAAAAAAAAATTTTCTTTTGGCCAATCAGAGTGATCGCGTGCGTGAGACAAATACTATTTGACAATCACTATTGGAGAAATTATTATTTTGTTGTTGCAGTGAAATTGGACTTGTTTTACCTTTCCATTTTCTCTAAAATACCGATATTCGTTGTTTCTGCTCGGCTGAGTGGTTGTCGCTTGAATTAAATTGTGTGCGGAAACAGACAGAACATGCAGAATGAATAAAAATGGAGGAATTCATGGATTTTGTTTTATCACGTCGTGATTTTTTGGCAGCAGCAAGTACGACCACTTTGGCATGTTGTGTTCCGAGTTTGTCTGCGGCACAGACTTCTCCTCCTGCGTCAAATCCCATTGATGCTTTTGTGTGCGTCAGTCAAAAAGATGCCCGATATTTCGAATTGAGTGATGGCTCTCCATATATTCCAATAGGTGTCAATATGATCGGAACACCTTGGGGAGATGATGCCTCACTAACCAAACTCGAAAACGACTGGTTCAAAAAGTTACAAAAAAATCGAGCTAACTTTATTCGCGTTTGGCTCTCGAATGCGATGTATGAAGTCGAACAAAACCAAGCGGGAAACTTTGTCGATAGTCAGGGGAAAAAAATTGATAAACTTTTTGCACTGGCAAAAAAATATGGAATTCGTCTGAAACTTTGCACCGAACATTTTCGCAATTTTGGAGAAGGCGAACAGAGATGGGCGGACCGATCCATGTATTTGAAATCGAATGGAGGCCCCGCCGAAAATATTTCCGACTATTTTCTCGGCGAAGCTGGTCGTGCCCACTACAAAAAGAAATTGGCGTGGTTCGTAGAACGATTCGGAAGCGATCCGACTGTGTTTGGCTGGGAACTTTGGAACGAAATGAATGCAGTTTATGAATCGTCCAAATTTTTCAAAGTATGGTCAACAGAAATGTTGGCAGAATTGCACCGACTTTTTCCAAAAAATTTGGCAATGCAAAGTTTGGGGAGTTTCGATGACGAAAAAACTCGTGCCATTTATAAGGAATTGTGCGAATTGCCGGGAAATGATGTTCTGCAAGTGCATCGATATCTCGATCTCGGTGCTAAATGGGATATATGTCACGCATCTGTTGCCGAGGGAGCCGCGCAGGCTGTCCAAGAAATAATGGCAATTCGTGACTCTCTCGATATGAAAAAACCAATTTTGTTGGCAGAGGCGGGCGCGGTTGAACCAAATCACACTGGCCCTTTCAAATTGTACCAAAAAGACACATTTGGCATAATTTTCCATGATGTCCTTTTTGCCCCATTTTTCGCTGGCGCAGCTGGTCCTGGACACTGCTGGCACTGGGACAACTACATTCACAAAAATGATCTTTGGTGGCATCTGGACAGATTTGCTTCTGTCGTCGAAAATATCAATCCAGCCGCACAATCATTCGTTCCATTTGAAATTACGAATGATCGACTATTTACGCTCGGTCTCAAAGGAAACAGCAAAACACTAATCTGGTGTCGTGACAAGCAAAACACATGGAAAACCGAATTAGAAGAAGAACGTACACCCGAAATAATTCACGATTTCGTTCTTGATTTAGCGAGTTCCGAAATTGATTTACAAGGAAAAAAATGTGTTGTTTTTGATCCATGGACGAATCGCAAATTCCCTGTCAAAACAGATGGCACATCAATTCGCCTCCCAGATTTCAGTCGCTCCGCCGTCGTCATAATTTCGTAACATCGACAAATTGGCACAGGTAACCTATCCCAGGGCGAACGCATCAAAATGGGATATTTAGGCAAATGCTTTTCTAGTAATTTAGACAGGATGGACATGATTTACAGGATAGTCAAAGAAACAACAATCCTGTTTATCCTGTAATCCTGTCTAAAAAACTTCTTATCTTAACACAATCATCGCCGCCACACTTGTTACACTTTTTTGTCAATATCAAAACATCCAAAAAATGTAAAACCCTGTAACCATCTATAAAAAAACCGGCATATTCTTGTAGAGTCGCAGCTTTTCGCGTAAAATTCAGAACGCTCGTCACCACAAGGAGAAACCCGAATGTCCGATCTTGACCTTCTAAAACTTGCCGTAAACGAAAAAGCCACGCACCCCGACCCAGCTTTTGCCGACATTGGTGAAATTCAGGCGGCATTTGAACAACTGGAAATTCTCGAACCGCTCGGAACCGGCGGAATGGGTGTCGTCTACAAAGCACGCCAAAAAAAACTCGACCGACTTGTTGCTCTTAAAATAATGCCGAAAGAGCTGGCAAAACAGACAAACCAAGCGAATTTATACGAACGATTCGAGCGGGAAGGCAGACTGTTGGCGAAACTTACTCACCCGAACATCGTCGCGGTCTACGATTTTGGCGAAACGGACAGTTTTCTTTATCTCATCATGGAATATGTCGAAGGTGTGAATCTTCGGCAAGCGATGAACAACGAAAAATTCTCGCCGGAACAAGCACTGGCGATTGTGCCGGAAATCTGCGACGCACTTGCTTATGCACATGCCGAGGGGGTGCTGCACCGCGATGTAAAACCGGAAAATATCCTGCTCGACATAAAAGGGCGTGTGAAAATCGCGGACTTTGGCATTTCTCGGCTCGCATACGATGAATCTCAGCCGGACAATCCGCTTGCCAACAACTCGCACACACAGTCAGGTGAAATGCTCGGCACGCCGTTTTACGCCGCTCCAGAACAGTTGGAGTCGGCAGGCACAGTTGATAATCGAGCGGACATTTATTCGTTGGGGGTCGTTTTTTACGAACTTTTGACAGGCGAATTACCGATAGGTCGGTTCGCACCGCCGAGTGAAAAATCAACGGTGAGCAGCCGCATCGACCCAGTTGTGTTAAAATCATTGGAAAAAGAGCGAGAAAAACGCCAACGGACCGCAACCGAACTAAAAACCGAGATAAAAGCCGCCACCGAAGCGGGTGCTGAACAGTTAATCCAATCAACATCGGTGCGTGAGGAAAAACAAAGCGGGAAAAAATCGGGCGTGAAACCTCTCATTGCGGGATTGCTCGCGCTGATTTTTGCGGTGGGTGTGCCGTATGCGGTAATGGAATACACAATGACTTACTGGATCAGACCGATTGATCAAGCAAATACGGCAATCAATGAACGTGAGATTGCACAACACAAAGCTGAGATGATGCAACAAGCGGTAACTGATGCGACAAATAAACAGTTTGTGGAAAACAAAGCCGTGCGCGAGAGTGTGCCGGCAAATGAAGAAGAAGCTAAGGAAAGAGATAAAATTCTCGCTCTTGCAAATCAAAAAGAAAAAGAACACTACGATGAAGTACAGAGAAGTATTACCGAGCGACGATACGAAAACGAAGTGCGAGCACGAAGATTTTTCGAGCAGATACATTTTATTCGCATGGTAGGGCTGAGCATTTCCGCAAGTGTAGGCATCGGGTTTTTCATAATCGCAACGATAATGGGTTGGAAAGTCGTTTCCCGAACACGACCGGAAAGCACACCGTTCACGTTTTGGAGCGGCTTTGTAATACTGCTGCTTTTCCCGATTGTTGCCGTTTGGGGAGTTTTACTGCTGATTTTCGTGTGCGGAGCCAGTACGCCGTTGACGTGGACGGTCGGCAATCTCGTCGGTATTGGGTTTGCGATATTTTTTGTTACAATGGCGTACCGACGATTTGTGGTGCGGTAGAAATTTTTACTATTTTTCCCATGTTTCACACAACCCACTGGACGGCGGTACTTGCGGCAAAAGAGGACCGTGCTGCGCTGATGAGATTGTGCGAGACGTATTACTCGCCGATTCGTCAGAGTATCGAATGGACGGTAAAACGTGACAAAGCAGGGAGATACGGCTGCCGTGATGCGGATGATCTTGCTCAAGATTTTGTAGCAAAAATTCTTGCTGGTCGGTTTTTCGAGCATCTTACCTGCAAGGATGGCAGGTTTCGTTCGTATCTTCTTGGTGCCATTCGACATTTTCTGGACCATGTTCGGGAAAAAGAATCCGCAAAAAAACGTGATGGAAACCAGGAAGTTGTGCTGCGTTTCCCATCTGACTCGTTTGATGACTCGATTTTCGACCGAGACTGGGCGGCGGCAATTATTTCCGTTGCGACGAATCGACTGAAAAATGAAGAATCGAACAGCGTGGAATTATTGCCGTTTCTGACGGAAGAAATGAGTGCAAAAAATCGCCGCTCACTGGCAGAAAGTTTGTCGGTATCAGAAGTTGCGGTGAAAGTCCGTCTGCATCGACTTCGCAAGCGATTCGCTCGATTTGTACGAGAAACCATTGCGATGACAATCGACGGCGCGACACCAGACAGTGCGGAAACGCTTGCCGAACTCGACCACCTGAACGTGGAAAACTAAGCGACCCATCAATTCCAATCACGATTACCGAAAACGGCTCGCAAGACCAGGGCGTGCGCACGTTTTTTTCTTTATTTTCCGGCTTCTTCCAGCGTTCCGTGTATCAATTCCATTAAAAATTCAAAACTCCAGCCCGCCAACTTTCGCTTGCTCGACAAACTCTTTTTCGATGGATGATGCCGGT
>JBOFGF010000310.1:0-2779 GCA_051649005.1 Thermoguttaceae bacterium
GAAGGCGAGATTCGGCGAATTGCCACAGCGAGTTGTAAAAAACCTCTATAAAATCAGTTGCCACGACCGACTGACGGAGCTGACAGTTTCCGCAGTAAAATGCAAATCGCTCAAAGAATTCGAGGCGGCTTTGAAATAATTTTTGTCCAACAGCAGTGTGCGTCTGACAAAAAACGATACATTTTTTCTCGAACGCACCATCGTGACAGATGACAGATATTTTGAGTCAATTACTGGCAATGACAATTTTAGTCCATTATGGAGTACTTGGTTATACAGGTTATTTGTTTTTTGGGAACCGTTTGTTTCTTCATATTGGCCTATAATTTTCACCGATTAGTATTTGGAAAAACTTTTAATGATTCATTAAAAGTTGATTCATTAAAAGTGCGGCTATATCAATCGGTTGTGGTAATATGCTGTCTTGCCGGACTGTTCCTTGTTGTCGCAGCTGTTTTGATGGTATTCGCAAGTCGATATGTCTTGTGAAATTGTATAATGGTCGCCTTTTTACCACATGTCGAACCACGATTCATCTTGCCGCAAGTCAGTTCGATGAAATGGAGACGAGCGAATGTGGAAGTGCGGCAGTCGATTTAAACTCATCAGGAAGATAATATGTCGGATATTCGGTCAGCGACCAGCCCGCCGTCTGAACATCTTTGCCACTGGGAAATCTTCGTTCTCCAGTCATCTTCACAAAAAATGTTTCGTTTTTTCCCTGATCTGTTTGATAAGTCACTGCATAAATCATGGCGACCACATCTTTCGAATCGGACGTGTTGACCGAAAGCGTTTTATAATATGAGACTTTCGCTTTTGCACCGAGTGCTAAAAGTGTCCGCACCAGTTCATTTTCGACATATTTATGAACTGCTTTGTGCGAATACACACTGCTGTATTGTGTCGTCCACCATGTTTTTGCATCGTCTCGACGTGGTCGCTCCCAATACATTGATGAAAATCCCATCGCCAGTGGGACAGCTTCGGCCACGTCATCTTGTGCCAGCGAATTGAACCAAAGTTGAAAGAACTGTTTCGCTTCTTGCTTCACTCCATATTGATAACTTGGCCACATGACTGAAATCGAGACGAGAGAAATCACCGATGCTGCCAGACCGAGCTGAGCGGTGCGCGTTCCTGCGATTGCTCCTTCTGAAGAACGAATCGATAAAAGAGCGAAAAGAGCAAAGACAATTCCCAGAACACTTAAAAAAGCAAACCAGGGTGTCATGTAGACAAGAAATGAAGCCACTCCGAACAAGAGAGAAATAATAGCAGGGACGCTGAAACGGGAATAGACACCATCCCCTTCTGAGGCATCATTCCATGTTGTTTGGAAGTGAGATGATAAATCTTCTGAAGATGTCATTGGATGTAAAACAATTAAAAGAATAAATTGATTGAAAAGCAAAAACAGAACATGCTGTTCTTCAATGTCTTGAAAAATGTCTTGAAATTCACACTTCCCCTGAAAACCGATTGCAAATAGCAATAAATTGATCTTGGCGACGGAGAAAACTATCGACGACATCGGGATCGAAGTGTTTTCCTTTCCCTTCCACGATAATATCTCTTGCCGCTTCGTGTGTCATTGCTTTCTTGTAGACACGTTTTGAAATGAGAGCGTCATACACGTCGGCCAAAGCGGTTATTCGTGCGCACAGTGGAATCTCCTCCCCTTTTAGTCCGCATGGATATCCAGTGCCATCATATTTTTCGTGGTGCGATGCGGCGATGTCTCTGGCCATTTTCAAAAATGAGACACCAGGAAATTTACTCAGAGCCGCATCTAATGTGTTGGCTGCAATCGTCGTGTGAGATTTCATTATTTCAAATTCTTCCGGTTCCAGACGACCTGGTTTCAAGAGAATTGCATCAGGAATCCCCACTTTTCCGATGTCATGGAGAGGACTCGTTTGAAAAATCAGCCGAACAAACTCCGAATCCAGAATATCATGAAATTTTGGCTGCATTCCCATGTCATGCGACAGTGCGCGGCAATAATGTTGCACTCGCTCCAAATGCGCACCCGTGTCTGAATCTCGGGATTCGGCCAACTTTGCCATCGCAAAAATTGCGACATCTCGAGTTTCAAGAGAAAGAATTCGTTCACCTGCTCGCAATCGAGCCAGCATCTCATCCGGTTTGAATGGTTTTGTGATGAAATCATCTGCGCCTGCTGAAAGGCCTTCGACGACTTCTTCCTCCGTCCCATGCGATGTGAGAAGGAGAAAATAGATATATCCAGATGTCGCTTCATTGCGAATTGCCTGACAAAGTTCAATACCATTCATCTCCGGCATTTCCCAGTCCGAAATTACCATGCGACACGAACTATTTTGCAGCAAATCAAGTGCTTCTCGCCCATTTATAGCAGTGGAAACTTCGTATCCAGCACTGGATAGAAGTGCTCCTAATGCAGCGAGGGCGATTTTGCTGTCGTCAACTATCAATACCTGCATAATTTGTGATATAACTGTGATATAACATTGATCAAAATTTTTTTGATCAGATGTCAAAAGTGTCAAATTAAAACGAAACCACACTCCTATTATTGCACTATATTAACAAATATCCACCCCCCCATCAAATAAAAGAATATCTCAAACAGTAAACCGCAAAAAAGGCCTTTATAATTGTTCGCATGTCGTCTTTGTCCATGTCGGCGAGCATAATGACATCAATGTCCGATTCTTCATTGTAATCACCATTTTGGGTATTTTCCACAGAAAACATTATACTTCCAGATTATTTGACGTTGATTTTCCGTAAAATC